>NC_007796.1:1611244-1933493 GCF_000013445.1 Methanospirillum hungatei JF-1 | reverse complement strand
GATCTCTTCAGGATATCGGCAGAGAAAGTCATGAATATCTGGCATGTTCTCAAGGCAGGCAATAACCCCGTATTCTGACGCCACCTTTCCAACTTCTTGCATGGCCTCTTTCTGCAGCTGCCATATCTTCTCAGGAACCAGTTTCCCGGTGCAGGAGAGGTATCCAGGATGAATCGTCACCCGGTCGGTTATCTCTGATGCGAGCCTGATACACTCCGAGAGTTGTCTGATCGTCTCCCGCCAGATAGGATCATTGATGGCCGCCGGGTTCAGGTCTCCAAAAGGAGCATGGACCGTTGCCTGCAGTGTTGTGGACCGGAGTGTTTCGATAACCCTCTCGTACTGGTCTTTTTTGCCAAAATGGTAATTCCCGTCTGCACAGATCTCCCACCCGTCAAATCCTGCCTCCTCAATACCATATATCCATGAGATGTCTTCCCAGACCTTTGAAGAAGACCCAAAAAAATATCTGATACTCATGCAGCCTTCATCCTGGTCAGATATTCCCTGACCCTCTCCTGGAACGCTTCTCTGGTTCCGGTATTGTCAATTCTGACCGATGCACGTTCCATTGCTCTTCCCAGACCAAAAGAGCACTCCCGTTCGTCCCTGGCGATAAGTTCACTGATGTCCTGCAGGTCATCAGATCGTCCCCGTTCTGATAACCTGGCAAACCGGGTGGTGAGTGGTGCTTCGATGGAGACAAGGGAGAAATCGGGGAAGGTTTCAGAGAACAGAGTCACCTCGGCATCTCCGCGTATTCCGTCAACCAGGACCACATCTGCCCTTTGCCGTGTTATTACCGGGACACACGCATGAGCAATTGCAGCCATACCGTATTTTTCCCGAAGAGCCCGTGCAACAATTCCCATGCTCTCGTCAGTCGGGGGAAGCCCCTGGTTCTTTACCTCTTCCCTGATGACATCACCCATCACAACAACCGGAATTCCCATCTCCCGTGCGATAGCGGAGAATTCACCTTTCCCCGATCCCGGCATCCCAACTACTGCGAGTACCTTCATAAAATATCTCTCCATCACTCCGTGTCCGTATTCTGACCGGTCGGCCCAGCCGGTCTGCTATCCCTTTCAGATTATTCAAATCAAGAGGCCGTATCCCCATATATACTCCCTGCTGCAGGACAAGATCTATGTCTGGAGCGACATCACGAGAGATTGTCATTATCTCTTCGCCATATCCGGGAAACAGCGTTACTACCACTTCAAAACCGGGGAGTGTTCCGGCATGATGAGATTCTGTACATAATGTCAGTGATTCCTTAACCTGTTTTCCAACCGCACGCTCTTTCCCCCTGACTGTGTACAGATTCCACTCAGCCTTGATATCGAGGGCAATATGATCAATCAGCCTTTCATCGATGAGTTTTCTGATAACATCCGGATACACACCGTTTGTATGCAGGCCGGTGGAAAGTCCGATTGATCTGCTGTACCTGGCAAGCGCAAAAAGCGCAGGTGGCTGCATGGTTGCTTCACCTCCGGAAAAGATGACGCCACTGATAAGTAATGCCGAAGATCGAATGAGTTCTTTGACCTCTTCGACAGGTCTTCGATCCTCTCCGGTAAGGATGCTTTGGTTATGACAGTACCAGCATTTGACCGGGCACCCTCTGAAAAAAACCACGCAAACGGATTTTCCCCGCCAGTCGACAGTACTTAACGGGACAAATCCTCCGAAGTTTATCTGTATTGATTCAGCCACTACGCATGAAGGTTTGATCTCACTGCTATAGAATATTCAGGGTGTAACAATGGCAAAGCAACATTTCTTGTTTTCAAATAAACAAAAATGATGTCTTATTTGCAAAAAAGAGCCTTTATGTATCTTCTTATGGAACATATAGGCTATGTCAATAGTCGAGGATGCAAGAAAAGGCATCATCACCGAAGAAATGAAGGTCGTAGCGGCTCAGGAAGGCGTTACTGAAGATTTTATCCGACGGGGGATCGCAAGCGGCCAGATCGTCATTCCGGTTTCACCCTACCGGAAGGTCAAATTATGTGGTATAGGGGGTGGCCTTCGTACCAAGGTGAACTGTTCAGTCGGGACCTCGACCGATATTGTTGATGTGGATATGGAAGTTGAGAAGGTAAAAGCCGGAGAGCGTGCCGGTGCCGATACCATCATGGAACTCTCAACCGGTGGAGATTTTGTTGAAATCCGCCGACGGTGCATAGAAGCCACCACTCTTTCCGTCGGTTCAGTTCCCCTGTACCAGGCATTTATCGAGGCAGCCAGGAAAGATGGTGCCGTTATTCATATGCGGGAAGATGACCTCTTCCGGATCACCGAGGAACAGGCAAAACTTGGAACCAACTTCATGGCAATTCACACCGGTGTAAACCGGATCACCCTTGAACGGCTCCAGCGCCAGGGACGACATGGGGGTCTTTGTTCCCGTGGTGGTGCATTCCTGACTGCATGGATGCTGCACAATGACAAGGAAAACCCCCTCTACGCAGAGTTTGACTACCTGTGTGAGATCTTAAAAGAGCACGAAGTGACCCTTTCAACCGGGAACGGGATGCGGGCCGGAGCAGTTCATGACGCAACCGACCGTGCACAGATACAGGAACTGATCATCAATGCAGAACTTGGTGACCGTGCCCATGAGATGGGAATCCAGGTCATCGTGGAAGGCCCTGGTCACGTGCCCCTTGACCAGATCGAAACTAATGTCAGACTTATGAAGCGGATGTCGGGTAATAAGCCTTTTTACATGCTCGGACCCATCGTCACTGACATTGCTCCGGGTTATGATGACCGTGTCTCTGCAATTGGTGCAGCCATGTCCTCCATGCATGGTGCTGACTTTATATGCTATGTGACTCCTGCTGAACACCTTGCCCTGCCAAATCCTGAAGAGGTCTATGA
Source organism: Methanospirillum hungatei JF-1 (assembly GCF_000013445.1). Lineage (NCBI taxonomy): Archaea > Methanobacteriati > Methanobacteriota > Methanomicrobia > Methanomicrobiales > Methanospirillaceae > Methanospirillum > Methanospirillum hungatei. The sequence goes on along the minus strand of NC_007796.1, from coordinate 1,930,598 downwards.
AGGTGTCATCTCCAGCCGGATTGCAGCCCATGTCGGTGATATGATAAAACTCAACAAGCGTGACCAGGACCTTGCCATGGGGCATGCACGTCGTGACCTTGATTGGGAAGCTCAGTTTAATCTTGCTATCAACCCGGCCCGGGCACGGCAGATCAGAAATGAGCGTGCCTCAGCCGATGCCGACGCCTGCACCATGTGTGGGGACTATTGCGCCCTCAAGATTGCAAATAAAGTCATCAAGAAACTTGACTAATCTTTTTTCCGTTCCTTTTTTCGAAACTATCTTGCATGCGGAGTACCATTGTCATGATATGGTAACATCCGGAACTATTACGCTTTCAACCAGGGGAGAAGGGGATATCGTAGATATCACTGACAAGGTGCAGGAGATTGCCTGTTCATCAGGGGTAAAAACCGGTATATGTCATGTGTTTGTTATCGGCTCAACGGCAGCAGTGACAACCATCGAGTATGAACCCGGTGTTTTAAAAGACCTCTCACGTGCTTTGTCGGTCTCTGCCCCGCCTGATATCACCTATGCCCATGACAGCCGCTGGGGAGACGGGAATGGCAGATCACATGTGAAAGCAGCTCTAGTTGGCCCGTCCCTGACAATTCCGTTACGGAATGGTGCTCTTGTCCTTGGAACCTGGCAGCAGATAGTCCTTCTTGAACTTGATACCAGGGAACGGCGGGATCGGCACCTTACGGTAACCATACTTGGCGAATAGCCAAAAAACCTCTCCTCTCTAGGAATAAAATGCCCTGGAGAAGAATTTCTCTCCTCCGAAAACAGATGGTGAAATTAATCGAGCGGTACAGTCTCAAGCTGTGAGACCAGTTCCCAGACGCGGGTGCGTGCATGTCCTGGCATATTCGGGTCAGAGCTGATCTCATCAATCTTTGAAATTGCTTCTGCTGCCCGAAGGCCAAGCTGGCGATCCTGGTTCTGAAGAATAGTGCGGGTCTCGTCTGCTACACGGCGGATATTTCTGGGGATGGTGCCATCGTCAATAATGGCAGATAACATCTGAATACAGATATCGATGGTTTGTTCTGGAGTTGGCATATTCTCACCTGCGTGAACCTTCGCTTATAAGTAGACCCCCACCCCATAAAACAGTACTGACCGATGACCGATACAAAAAGTCCTGATGAGATAATGGCTGAGTACCTCCTGAAGGGAGGGAAGATGCTCTCAAAGACATGTCCTGTCTGCCATTCCCCGCTCTTTGAGTATAAAGGAGAGACGTTCTGTGTAGTATGCCAGGAGCAGGCTCTACAAAATCAGACCACAAAACGACCTCCGGTTACACCTTCCCGGTCCGGCCCTGAGGGAGCGGGACAGGAACCGGTTGCACCAGGTGGACTGGAAGATGAGTTTGCCCTGACTCTTCGGACCCTCCTTATGCAGGCACGCGAAGAACAGGATAGTACCCGGATCCTGAACCTTATGGAGTCCGTTAAAAAAGGGGCTGAAGCATATGCCCTGCTCCTTTACGGGTATGGACGACGGGACAACTCGTAAATCATCTCCGCTTTTTTCGCCCCGATACCTGGGACCTGGAGGAGCTCTTCTTTTTCTGCATCAATAATCGCTTTGAGTGATCCAAACGCCGTGAGCAGGGCACGGGCATATTTAGGTCCAAGATCTGGAAATGCGCTCATGATGGCCTCCTGGGCGGTTGCAAGACTCTCATATGCTTCTTTTTGGCCGGACCCCCGCTCCTTGTATCCGTTCTCTTCTTCGCGGCGTGCAAGGACCAGGAGCAGGTCTGCGGTATCTCCGGCGTCTCTGGTCTGAAATATGACGATCCCCATGGTCACGGAAATTGCAGCAAGCGCTCCCCGGATAGCATTCGGATGGATGTCCCGTTGGGAATAGATGTCCCCTCCTTCGATGATCAGAACCGGTTTTGGGCAGACCCGTGCCATCTCTCTCAGTTGATCCAGAAGGTCCCGGTCGATAAGACTGTCAACAAAATCACGTGATGTCTTGCGCTCAACCAGGATACGGTCACCAATCTTGTAATCACCCTGTAAAAGCCGTTCGATACGAATGACTGCCCCGGCGGATGAAAGATGCTCTGACACCTTTGAGACCAGTTCACGGTCATCGATGATGATCTTTGGACCAGAAAATACCTCTTCCTGTGCTGCTTTCGCTTTTTGCAGATCATCCAGGTCAAGAGGGAGGGCTGTCTGAAGGATCTTCTTCTCATGACCGGTCAGGTTTTTCATCCCCGTTACCATTGCCTTCTCCCGTCTTCTGGAAACAATCTGGAAGGTCTCATCAGTCGTCTTCCTGGTAACCAGAACGATGATCCGTCCCGTGTTATGACGTCCGGTTCTTCCCTTTCGCTGGATACTCCGGATCTCTGACGGGACCGGTTCATAGAAGATGACCACGTCGGTAGACGGGATATCAAGCCCCTCTTCTCCGACTGAGGTGGCAACAAGGACGGAAAACTCCCCCTCACGGAACCGGCTGATGGTTGCAATCTGTCTCTTCTGCGAGAGTCCTTTTTCCTGGTCCTTATTCGCCTTCCCGACGAACCGCTCTGCGGAGATCCCTGCTGCCTGCAGCGTATCAACAACCATCTTGACTGTATCCCGGTAGGTTGCAAAGACAATGATCCTCGTATCTGGGGACTCATCAAGGATAGACTGTACCAGCTCAGGGAGGATGAGGAGCTTGGGGTGGCACTCTTCTTTCCACTCAATGGATCGGTTGAGAAGTCTCATGAACCGGGGATCATAGGCGATTCTCTTTGATGCCTTTGACCCGCCAGGTGCATTCCCTTCGGCAAGGAGCTTATTGAGGTATGCCTTCAGGACCATACAGCCCTGTGACTCTGCTAGACCAATGGCATGCCTGAGTTTCATCAGTTCGGCATGAATACTGGCCGCTGCAAAACCTGAAGCATCTCGCTCTGCAATTCTTTGCTGGATGATTGCCGATACCTCCTGAAGTGTTTTCATCGAAAGGGAAGCCTGATCGGTGACCGGAAACCCGGCTTTCTTGAGTTGATCAAGTCGGTCTGCTACGAGCGCCTTCAAATCTTCAAGAGCCGCTTTTAGTTCAGGCGGGAGGTCTACACGGATTATTTCCACATCCTTCTCATGCACATAAGGCCTGACATCCGGATCAGTCTCAGTCCTGCTCTCAACCGACTTGATGTGCAGATTTTCCACGATATCTGAGATCTTCTCCTTGTTCCCGCCCGGAGACGCAGTCATCGCAAGGATAAGCGGATCCTTTGCGGTCTGCATATACCGTTCGGCTATGAAGACATAGGCATAATTTCCGACTGCGCGGTGACCTTCATCCACAATCAGGAGTGAGACATCGGTGAGATCGTACCGGCCGGCGATGAGATCATTCTTAATGACCTGCGGAGTCGCAAGGACCATCGATGCCGCCATCCACTCTGCGGTCCGCTTCTCAGGAGATGCCTCACCGGTGAACATTGCAAATTTCGTCTTCTCATCACCGGGGATGGCAAGATGTGCCTTGAAATAGCGGAGGTGCTGCTCAACAAGGGGCTTTGTCGGTGCCATCATCAGCACCTTCCCCCCGTTCTGGTACAGGCGGGACGCTGCAACGATAAGCGCAATTGCTGTCTTTCCCAGGCCGGTCGGGATGACAACAAGGGTGTTTTTCTCAAGAGCATTCATGGAGATGGAGAACTGGTATGTTCTCTTCTCCATCGTCTCCGGAGCAATAAAAGGATGGGAGATATATTCCATCAGATGAGTGAAGAGAATGAGCTTTTGCCCCTGATAAGGGCTGGGATCAGATCAACAAGCTGATCCTTTGGAATCCGGACCTGCTGCATGCTGTCCCGGTCACGAAGGGTAACCGTCTGATCCTCAAGTGAATCATAGTCTACCGTTACGGCAAATGGTGTCCCGATCTCATCCTGTCTGCGGTATCGGCGACCGATGGCTCCTGAATCATCATATTCTGCAAGAATCCCCTGCATCTGAAGGGTCCGGGCAATCTCTTTTGCCATGACATCAAGACCGTCACGGGCCATGAGCGGGAATATGGCTACCTGCACCGGTGCAACCCGGCTTGGGAACCGCATGACCTTCCTGACCTCTCCTTCTACCTCCTCTTCGAAGTACGAGTGCTCAAGGACGGCATAGATCATCCGGTCAATCCCATAACTGGGCTCGATAACGTGGGGCCGGACATCAACACCCCGGACATCAACCTCCTCTTCCTTCACCTCATACAGATCAGCCGGGACAAAGATCTCTTCCCCGTCGATGATAACGGTTGCACCATCGGGTCCGGGAGTCACCTCCTGCAGAGCATCAGAGATGGCTTTTGCTTTTCCCCGGTACTTTGGCCCGAGCACACCCATGTTGGCATTGATGACACGCCTCTTCTCCCGTCGTGGTTCGTCATACTGGATATATGCGGTAAAAGAGTCACCACTCTGCTCTGCATGTGCCTTCAGATCATAATCCGTCCGGTCTGCAATACCAACCGTTTCAACCCATCCAAACCGTTCGGAGAATATCTCAGCATCCCAGCAGTCTTCGGCGTAATGGGCCCGTTCATCAGGAAGATGTTGGCGGAATCTGAGCCGTGAAGGCATCACACCAATGGTGACCAGGAGTTCGTGGGTCAGGGCAAGGTAGTAGGCAACATACTCGTTTGCAATGACTCCCGCTGCCACGGCATCCTTCATGGTGTAGGTCTTTGCCTCAAGGCCTCCAAGCTGCTGCTCAGATGAGAGAAGCGGGAATGCATAGTCGGCATACCGTGCAAAGTTCGGGTGGTCTTTCATCTCCGGGTGGACAAAGATCTCAGCCTCAGCCTGGGTGAATTCACGAAGCCGGATCATTCCCTGACGGGGTGAGATCTCATTCCGGTATGACCGTCCTATCTGCACGGTTCCGAACGGAAGCTTATCCCGGTAGAACCGCAGCAGCCTCCCAAAGTCAACGAAGATACCCTGAGCGGTTTCAGGCCGAAGGTATCCCTTTCGCTGTGACCCTGGCCCGATGGTCGTCTGAAACATCAGGTTAAAGGTAAAGACCTCGACCTTTCCAAGGACCTCATTACATGCCGGACAGGGGAGCGTGCATATCTTTTCTGCCAGTGCCTCACATGAAAGGGTGGCCGCATTTGGAATATTGTGAGCTTCAGCGACATGATCGGCCCGCAGATATTCGTTACATGCCGGACACTGGCACATCTTATCAGAAAAACCCTTGACATGCCCGGATGCTATATACATGGCCTCCTGGCCGATTGTCGGGCATTCTATCTCATAATACCCTTCAGATATTACATAGAACTGGCGCCAGAGGTCTTCGATACGACGTTTGACCAGCGTACCAAGAGGGCCGTAATCGATAAACCCTGCAACCGAACCGTAGCATTCCGTCGTTGGCCAGACAAACCCTCTGCGTTTTGCCAGATCCATCACATTATCAAAGACATCGCTCATCTGGGATCACAAACCGGGATACATATTGCTCTCATCTACGATGAAGATTTTCTTCTGTATCTGCCCTAACTCAGCCCGGCTTTCAGGATCCTGATAAACCCTGTCCTGTCATATACCGGATCTCTGGTGCTCATTTTTCCCTCCTCTGCAATGAATATATAATGGATTGCGGTCTTTTTACGTAAAAATTCCAACAAACTTAAATAATTTTAGCGGTATGTATATCGGTATCCCGAATGTGTGTGATTCCTCATGCCAGAAGAGGTTGCAAAGAAAGAACAGCTGTTACAACTGTTCGCAAATATGACCGGTAACACAAAGATTGTGGAACCGATGAAGAAGATCCATGGTACGCTTCGTGATAGCGATGCGGTAGAACGGGAGATCGCGCTCATTATGCGAGAACTCCTTGACCAGGGTTTCTTCAAAACGAAGCTGAAACCTATTCAGCTGGCAAAGCTGGTTTGTGCCTACTATGCGGGGAAAAATGATACTGAGATTGCGAGGGAACTTGGAGATGAAAAACTCTCCAAGACTGTTGCCCGTGCCCGTGTCAGGATGAAACTCTTCCGTGAGCTGGACTTTAAAATGCCATTTGACCGGAACCAGATGGAACATCTGCTCGTATCCGGCAAGACCATGAAAGAGATCAGTGAAGAACTGGGAATCAGCCCGTCTACACTCCGGGAGTACCGGCATGTTCTTGAAGCCATGGTTGACCGGGAGATGGATCAGTACCTGGAACGTATTCGTGATGTTATGGAAGATCGTGACCTCACTGAGAGTATGACCTCCTCTGCAACAAAGGATGCCTTTGGCGAGTCCATTGATATCACCGAAGCAGAGCTGATCGATATCACCTGATTTTTTTATGAAGATTACGTACCTTGGTCATGCCTGTGTCGTACTGCAAGGGTCAAAGTGTGTTTTGATCGACCCCTTTATTCCTGAGGGCGAGATCAGAGTCACGCCGGATCTTGTCGCCGTCACCCATGCCCATGCTGACCATATGGGTATCGCTGCATCGTATACTGCCCCGATTATTACAAATAATGAGATCGCTCATTACCTCCGGGGAAAAGGGTGCATCACTGAAGCAATGAATATCGGCGGGACGATAGTCGTGGATGGTATCTCGTTTACCATGACCCAGGCAATTCACTCATCCTGGTTAGAAGACGAAGGGATCGGGATGTACGGCGGGAGTGCTGCAGGTTTTGTTATCAGCATGGATGGGAGAACCGTCTACCATGCAGGTGATACCGGGCTGTTTTCAGATATGCGTCTTATTGGTGAGTTATACCATCCTGATGTTGCTCTTATTCCAATCGGGGGGAGATTTACGATGGGTCCACGGGAAGGGATGATGGCCGCAGAGTTTATCGGAGCACCGGTTGTTATCCCGATTCATTATAATACCTTTGATAAAATCAGGCAGGATGTATCTGAGTTTGCACGGGCTATCAATGAGACAACTGATATGAAAACAGTGATTCTGGAACCTGGAATGGAGTATGAGATAAAAAAATAAAAATTTATTCTTCTTTTATTCGTTCAATTAATGCCCTTTTATTAATTCCAGTCCATAGAGAGACCTTCCCAACAATATCGTTGAGTGTGCCCAGGGCAATTTCATCATGGAGAGGAATTGTAATTGTGTGAATACCTTGTTCTGATTCTAATTGCATCTGAATATGACTGCCCTTCTGTCTTATTACATTATAACCAATCTTTTGAAGAGCTTTTATGATTTTTTCCCACTAACAACTGGCAGCCCTTGCATGTGATCTTACCTCGTATTCCTGCAAGGTCAGAATGGTAATTGACTCGCCTCTTTCCAGTTCATCTTCGTAATGCAGTTCAACAGCTTCCTGAATGTTACTCATTAGTTCATCAAGGCTTTTTCCCTGAGTAAAAATATCCACCCCGATGCCTCTGGCACACCAGTAATTTCCGTCAAAATATGACTCAAATTTTATGTACATTTCTCTGTTCTCCTATTCTCATTGTATCACTTATAAATTTTAAGTGTAAGCCTCCGGTGACGGTGTAGTAATAATTATCTTTTTTTTATGACTTTTTGCATGTAGATTTATTTAAATTATAAACCCGTTCTTTGTCATACAAAATTTTTCGAATGGATTTTTATTCCGCATGTATGATGTAGAGTATTCGGGGTCCCAGTAATCATCCATCCCAATAAGATCCCGAATGAGTTTCGCTTTTTGTGAAGTCGTCCTTTTGCTGGTCCCAAAGTACTGGCAGATATCATCTGCTGACTGATATGGCTCAAATGATTTATCAAACAGGAAGTTCATCTGTCCTACTGCATAAATGATTCCTGCAGCCCATATTTCACGTTTTCCCCTGGTAATTTTATTATCCCGTTTTCGTGCTAGTTTTCCTGCAACATGCCTGCAGAGTCCGGCATAGTCTTCATCCAGCCGTTCATTGCAGAACGCGTCAGTCATTTTACTTGTGGCCATAAACCAGTCGCGGGTAGCTTTTTGTATTGATGAGATATCAACCGGTTTTCTCCGGGGAAAATCCTTTACCAGGCAGTGCTCGATGACAGACGGTGACCAGTCCTCCGGAACGCAGTTCTGGTAGTAGAGGACAAATCCGGTAAAATCCAGTAATATTTGCTCTGCATATTCCTGCTCATCATTGTCAAGACTATCAAAGAGCACATGGTTTGAAAAACCGGGAAACCAGGTTTTTCTGATGAGATCAAACGAGGATTGTGGATCGGTACGTTAAGCAGTGGGGTACAGATCGATCATGTATATGACATTCATTTTACAACCTGATATACTATCATGACCGTTCCTCATCGCTGGAACATTCGGGTTCATCCTCCGTGAGAAAGGGCTATGCGTGGTCCATTTTTCTATAAAACAGAACGGATCGTCAGCATAAAATTCTCCGGACTGCCAGTATGCCCTGACCCGGCATCCTCCCCCGCAGAGGTCCAGGTATGAACAGGATCGGCGCTTTCCGGTGAGACACTCCTTTTTTCCCCTGAACATTTTCAGAACCGGGTTTTCAGGATCATTCCAGAGTTTCGAGAATGGCTGTTCCCGTATTGAACCGATTCGAAACTCTGGTATTTGTGCAAACTGGCATGGATAGAGGTCACCAGTCTCGGTCACGTTCACAACTCTGATGCCTGCACTACATCCTCCTTTCATGGAAGCGACCAGACTTTTTGCTTCAGGGAGATCCTGCATCATCGGCTCTCCTCCGCTCAGGATAACAACAGGATTCCCGGTCGCCTTTATCTGATCAAGAATGCCAAATGCCTCGGTGGTTGAGAGCGGGTCTGACACATCGCGGGTCCCGGCGTCAGAATAACAGTGTGGACATTTGAGTGGACAGCGGATGGTAGTTCCATGAAATGATCCGGAGTGGTGGAGTTATTGAATGGCCCATTCGTGAGTATATGTCGACGTACAGGTGTTTAATGAGTTGTTATTACTCCTCAGCCTGAAGTCAATAGGAAAAATCAGTTCCGGTTGCATACGACTAGTGATCCCATCAAAAATCATGGTTCACAATCATTATTTTCTGGTGTATGTTTTATGGGCTTTTTCAATCGTTTCTATCGTTTCAATTTTCACAACATCTTTTTCTTCGTCTATCAGGTAAAATACAGTATAAGAGCGGGATATATGGAGAAGATACACTGCGGGAGGCTTATGATATTCAATTCTTTCCTTATTGCCACCTGAAAAGGGGTTTATCTGCAGTTCCTGAATTTTCTCAACAATAATGCGACGGGTTTTTATTGGCAATTTCTGAAGATATTCACGAGCCTTTTTTTCAATAAGGATTATAAACACTGTTCTTATCCCTCTTCCGCAGAGTCTCCGTTCAAAATTTTCTCTGCATCAAATGGTTCAAATTCCCCCGACTGATCAATCTTCATAACCATCTGCCAGTCACGATAATCTTTTTCACGCTTTATCATTCCGGCAATAAGGTTATCATAACTCTGCCCTGCCTCTTTTAGATCATGAAGACCCTGCCAGGTTGGAACTTTAATGGGAATTCGTTTAATCTCATTTTGGTTTACTTTATGAATACCTGATTCCATATTCATAAATTCGTTACCCTAATTGATAAAGTGTGCATATATGGCAAAATGTGCACCCTTAATTTATACAGTAGAACCTGGCATTCAATTGAAATTTTTGGTGTTCTCTGAATTAATCCCTGAAAATTGACGCTGGTAATTCTCTCTAATTTTTTTTGTATCCTGAAAAACCGGAAAACACAAGCATCACCTTCATTATTATGAAGGCAGACTCCCCACGTGCTCCTACTCATTGATATATTTATCATATTGCAAGGATAATTCATCATTACTGCTCCGTCTTTCATCGTTCCCTTCCTTCAGGGAAAAGAGATAGGTTGTATGAGACAACGTTACACCGATTCAAATCTTGAAAATTTTTGTTCGATTGTCAAAAATAAGTTGAAAAAACCTATCCCTTTCAAAGATGTAATTGAAAAGGAGCATGAGGAGCGAATGAATTATTTTTGTCTTGATTCTCATGTCTTCCCGTATGAGTGGTATTAAAATCCTCAAATACATCTTTTCAATCATGTTTAACGACCAATAATAATGGATAACGTCCAGACTTGTTCATTAATTCTTATCTATGTGGTGAAAGTGATAGTTTCTGATGATTCTGACTTTGATAGCATGAAAGAAACCCCAAGGATGAACCTTCAGGATTATTATCAATAATAACATACCTGGTTTTCAAGGAGGCCTTTCTATTCCAACTCACATTCTCACCCTCATCTTTCACGGAGCCGATGTTTTTGACTACGGCGATGCAGCCCGGCTTATCTCCCTCCTTCACCCTCGTTTATCTCTTGTTGCCGGAGTCATGGCCCGGACAGCAGCTGAAGAATCAGGACTCCCGGTTATCTATGATGGTAGACGACCTAGTGAAATCCTTTCCGAATACCAAAGTGATCAGGCAGTTCTCATCCACCGGGCAAAAACGAATGCTTCTGCTCACCGGTTCGGGTCTCTTATCCACTCCCACCTCAAAGACCGGGGGCTCATTCTTATCGATCCCGGAACCTGTCAGATAGTAACCTGGGGGGTGGTAGATCCCTCCCTCTCAACATGGTTGTCAGAGATAACCGGATATCCGGTCGTTTCAGGTAATTATCATGAGAGCTCTCCTCCTGATACACGGGTCATCGGCGGTTGTCTCCCTGGTGAACCGGTCTTTGTAAATGGGATCATCATCGGCTTTGCAACCGGTGAAGAAGCGGTTATATCACTTCAGGATGGGACCATTCAGGCAGTATCCGGAATTGAACTGAAAGATCACGGAGTTGAAAAACTCATCCGGTTTGGATGTCCGGATGTCTCGAAAGCCTGGTGTAAAAGTGGAAATATCAGGATATCGCGGCCTAAGAAAGGTTCCCAGAAGGTGCAGGAGGGACATGTTGTCGTCATTGATCACTCTGCCATGGCCTGTTTTGGAGCCTTTGATCCTGATATCTGCGGCCTTGTCACCATCGGAGATGACACAACCTCAATCTGTGGTCATATCGGGTGTTCCCGGGGCATACCGGTTCTTGGAATTACCGACGGTGATATTGACGGGATTGTGCCGGAAGGGTATGCACCTGGCAGTGTTATTTTACAAGTTGTCAGGGAACGGGATGATGAACTGGGCATTGAGATCGCAGAAAAGGTTCCCATTGAACCGGTAGTATGGGATATCTGGGTAGAGAAAATAATCAGAGAACTTGGAGACCGGGTGAAGGTGATGCATCGGGAATAATCAGGTGAATAATATCTACCAGAATTCATTTTTCCTCATCGTCACCACCCCTTCTTCTGGAAGAACGTGATACACGTATCCTATTCTGAATAATTTTCTTCCACAGGTCATGCTGTCACATATTTACCCTGTTCTTTCAATGCATATCCCGTATTGTACCATGCATCAAGATCACCATGGTAGGCCATACGTACAGGTATTCAGGATTGTGCATTAAGAATAGTGCTTTGATTATCGGAGAGATGGTATAAGTGAACGAAAGGGGAAAGGATTGAGTTTTGCCGTGTTTATTCAATGGAGACTATCTTGCAAAAATTTAAAACGTTAAACCCTGCTTATCAGAGTTAATCCCTGTTAGGACTTCACGGTTTGCATAATTCCTGCATGTATGAGGGCATTCCGAATTTCTCTGAGTTCTTCACGCATCTCACGAAGTTCGGAATTGAAACCTTTGTCAAGGTCTGATCTGGTACCTTTGATCTCCTCAAGGGTTTCTTTCTGGAGAGAAACAGTCTCTGTTTGTAATGAAATTGTTTCCTTCTGAAGTCCTAATGTCTCCTTCTGTAATGAAATTGTTTCCTTCTGAAGTTCTAATGTTTCCTTCTGAAGTTCTAATGTTTCCTTTTGAAGTCCTAATGTCTCCTTCTGTAATGAAATTGTTTCCTTCTGAAGTCCTAGTGTTTCCTGCTGCAGGCCAATGGACTCCTTATGCATTTCCAATGCCTGGTCTTGTTTTCTCTCCATTCGTGAAAAAATCGCGATTGCTGAGTCAAACCGTTCTGCCAGTTCCTCTTCTGGAGATCCCCGAATGACCTGAAAGTATGAAAAACATCCGAGATATGGCTCTTCGCTGGACTCAATACATTCTACCAGTATGGGGTACTCAGATATTTTTATTGCCTGCTTGAACGCTTCAAGATCCTTTCTGGTACCTTCAGCGACGATCCTGACATCATAGCCCTCAAGATTTTCAATAGTGCCGGTGATATTATGTTTTCGCGCAATATTCTGGACAATATGACGATATCCTACCCGTTGTACTGTCCCAATAATTCTCATATTGAGACGAATCAACTGGCTAAAATCCATAGTTGTACTATGTTCTTCCATAATAATATCCTCTTGGAAGATATCCTCTTATATTCCTGACTGACATGTTCGTATTCGCAGTAACCAAACTCGGCTGCTCAAAAAAAGTTCGGGTTTTCTTCTGAGTATCCCTATACATAGTCAAATGGAGGCTGTGGTCCGAGAAATCCCTCCATCTCTTTTCGTATCACGGTTTTTCGTGCGATATCTGGTTCCATTTGCAGCACAATATCCAGAAGATGTACATAATCAGCATCATCCGCTACCCTGGTAAATAACTCCAGAAGAGTAAAAACCTGGTACATATCCCCGCCGGTATCACGGAGAAGTTTGTATATGGACGATTTATCAGGCTTGGAACCTGATGTGGACATCGTAAGTAACCGCTCACCTATGGTAAAGAACGCCAGGTATTTGCGCACTCCCTCAAGATTCAGGATAAGTTCGTGATACACTTTTGGTTCATCAATAGTTGCAATATCCCGAAATTCAGTGATCCAGGAATGGGTTCCACTTGAAACAGCAATGGCGACGACAAGCCCGGTGAATGACTCATACGGGCCGGTATTCTGAATCATATCGATGATGGTATTATAAATTATTCCGATCTGATAATGAAGCAGAGATACCAGGGCACATAGTTCAATATCCCGGTTTTCTTTGATATCATACCGATAGAGGAGGTGAATTCCCTCGTACCATTCACGGAATTGCAGGTGGGAAAGACAGTTGAAAGCATCCGGACTTCCTATTACTTCATTAGTAATTCTCTGGTTTCCAAGTCCTTTCTCCCTGATAAGTTCTTCCCATAACCGGACTGCCAAATCCCGATCCCCAATACGGCCTGCGGCGATAAATGCACATTCTTTTTCATGTTCATCTGTGGGATTGGTAAGGAGCGGATGAAGGGATTTTTTCACACCTTCAATGTCATTTAAACCTGCATAATGGGAGGCATATCTGAGCATCCGCATCCCTTTTCCATAATCACACTGTATCTGATCAAGGCATCTAATGGCTTTTTCATGTTCTCCAAGAAGAGTAAGCAAACTCTCGCAGTCAAAAGATACTGGAAAATTATCTGGATCATCAGCCCCTATCTCTTCATACTCTGATAGAATCTCCTGAATCAGGGATTTTGATAGTCGATCTCCGATAAGATCGAACGTGTCTGTAAAGTCCTCTACTAAATACCTCTTCGCTAAGATAGGGCTCATTCCTTAATATATCAACCCAGAGGAAAAAGGATGTTTCATCACGCATGGAAAATACAATAAAAAATGTAGTACTGGTGGTAGTATTCCTAAATTTCCGGCGAAATACCGCAAATTACCAGAATAATTCGCAGGCTTGTGATTGTATTCTATGATAAAATATTTTTCGGTATTGATCTCTTCATCTCTTCATTTCGGAACACCCTGGATCTTCTGTTCATCCAGCATACGATTTGTCATTCGCATTTTTCCCCATTCTGTGATATCAGACGCAATCGGATCCCGCTCCTGCACAGGTCTTTCAATCAGGGTAATTGCTTTGGAAGGACAGGTGATTATGCACACACCACACCCGATACAGCGGTCATTTAAAACCTGAAATTCTCCGTCTTCTTCAACTATCGCATCCATCGGGCAGCGTTCATCCCTGCAGATCCCACATGCAATACAGGCATCCTCATCGATTTGGGCCATATAATTGCTTTTCGCTATCATATATGGGGCCTTGAACTCCTTCAGAGCCCGTATCATCGCACAACTGCAGGAACAACAACTACAAAGAAAGCCCCCTGAACATTCATTATGTTATAGGTTGTGTGAACCAGCCCTTCCTGATCGTTCTGTTCTAATATTTGAAATGCCTCTTCCCTGGTGATGATCTCACCCTCCGGATTGAAGTAATCAAAGGCATTCTCCTCCATGGAATAATGAATGCAGTTATGGATGGTATGTTTACAGTGATCTCCCAGAAGTTTCTTCTCCTTCCGACAGATACAGTCCTGAAGCCTGAATGATTTGGCATTATTGAGGATCTGACGGATATCGTCCTGCTGGAGCACCTGAAGATCGGTTGGAATTGCAGCATTGACCGGTATGACACGAGCGATATGAGGGGCATGACCTCCTGTAGCCCCCGCAAGATGTGGCCCGTATTCTTCGAAAAGTTCGGCAAGTTCTTTCGTTAATCTTTCTTTACGCTGAAATTCATAGATCCCAATGACAAAAGGAATGAACCGGTAGACCTGGTGTCCCCCTATCGTTAGTGAGGCTATCTGTCCCTTTTCTGCCATCTGATCCAGCATTGCACGGATCTCTTCAACCGGTTTTGAAAGTCTTGCGGCTACCTGTTCTGCGGTTTCAGGAGCCGGCGTCATCTGAAGTGCCATCTCTGCATCTTCAGGGGTGAAGATGTGCTGTAAGATCCTGAGCTCAACACCTGTATCGGTAGAGGGGAACCCCTGTGGCAATTCGTCCAGTTTCTTTGCTAATCGTTTATAGACATCCCTAATGTATCCTGGCCCTGGGAAAGGAAGTACTCAGTTCAGCCACTTATTCTGAACATACGTGCCAGTTATCGCTGCCTGGATGACATCTTTTCGTGTTCCAAGCCAGTTCTTCGGCCAGCCTATACCGGCAAAGAGCATAGCAACTTTCAGACTGTCTGTGGCAAAGACAAGTTTCTCCGCATCTGCAGGTGCCCTGACGACCATCCCCGGACAGGATGAATGCACGACCCGTGCTCCGCTGGCCTCTATCTTCTCGAGGATACCTGCCTTTTTCGCTGCACTGTAATTCACATAGTCGGTGTAAAGCCAGAGAGGTGCGGATACCTTCTGCCCGTCCAGCATTCCAGCAATATCCGCTAGTTCTTCAAACATCAGAAACGGACAACCGATAACCGCTGCATCAATACTGGTCTTCTCCGTCTGTCGAAGGTTCTGATATACCGCCGCAAGATCTGATTTGGTGATACGTACACGCTCAACATCCTTTGGGATCTCCCCTCCGAAAGCCTCTTCAATCGTCCTTGCTTCAGGAGTGATGCCGACGATATGGATCATGGGGTAGGTCAATGCGGGAGATACACAGGCACAAAATGCCTTTGCCTGAGCATTTGTCATTCGGTTAAGGCCGCATACAACAGGTACCCTGTCACCAGCCCGGAATCCGATCGCTCCGCCAAGTGCCACATAGTCCCCGACATCATCAAGTTCCTTTACCACGGCAGGGTCTACGTCAAAGATCATCTGACCGATCCGGTTCTCCTGCAGGTGGACCCCATATTCAGGCATGACACCGGTTATTGCAGCATAGAGAACCATGTTCGCAGGGTCCCTGTTTACCCTCGCTCCAATCATAATATTACTGTATGCAGCAGCGTTCGACTCTGAAGTAACGAGATATTCACCGAATTTTGGCGGGGCCAGGTGGGCATAGGGGATACAGGTCGGGATCACCGTAGCACCCATGTTCTTCAGGTTTTCATGGACCGGAACCATCCCCTTGAACACTTCCCTGGCCGGGGCCATAACGGAATAGTGCCAGGGCATCCCTTTATCATCGACAAGATCATCTCCCATGGCTGTACTCTCAACAGTGGTCGGCACTACTACCTTAGCCCCCATACTCGCGAACTCTTCAAATGCAGGCCATGCCCCGA
This sequence comes from Methanospirillum hungatei JF-1, assembly GCF_000013445.1. Taxonomy (NCBI): domain Archaea; kingdom Methanobacteriati; phylum Methanobacteriota; class Methanomicrobia; order Methanomicrobiales; family Methanospirillaceae; genus Methanospirillum; species Methanospirillum hungatei. The sequence continues at coordinate 1,914,574 of NC_007796.1, read as the reverse complement.
CGGTATAATCACGACTCTGATGGTCATCAAAGAGATGGGCGGAACATATCGGCACCATACGCTTTGATCCCATCCCTTCAGCAAATTTCACCAACCGTTCCATGGCTACTTGTTTTGGTCTACCATGCTTTCCGGCCAGCATCTCCTGTTCATAGGGGGTAAGTGAGATGTCACTTTTTTCCCACCCTTTTTTTGGTAAGGATTTTAATTCTGCCAGTTCTGCCCGCCGTGCAGGATCTTTCGGATAAATCTTAATAATCCCTTCATCTCCTGCTTTTGGTGCAGTTATCTTCACATAATCACCGGTCTGAATAACGGTCCATGGGTCAACATCAAAGGAATCCACTGCAGGAATCCCGGCATCAATGGCACCACCAATACTGATCGGATGGACCGTCCGACAGATGAGAGCCTTTGGAGCTGAATTAGTTACTTTTGCCTTGAAATAGAGGCCCCATGCACCTCCGGTAGAAAATTTGTCAGTGTCGTATACCACAATCTTCCCGGCATATGACTGCCCCACGAGAGGATGGCCAAATATTCTGATAACTCCGTCAGAATTGACTGCATTAACCAGATGGCTTAAAAAACTCGAGGTAACCAGAGCTTCTCCTTCAGCATATCCTTCAACTTTTGTGATTCCTTTTAAAATAATAGGTTTTTCATTATTCTGCATAATGATCTCTCTATTTATCCGGTCTGATATTTCTCGATGTATGAGATTGGATCTCCTGTGATATTCGCTTCTTCTCCGACATATTTTACGTCAGGAATTGCGTTTAATCCCTGAATATCATACACCCGTGGACCATACTGATACCGGGCATATTCATACCACCAGTCCGGATACCCGATATTACTGATGGTTTTATTATCAACATCATTGTAATTCCCGTTCCGGTAGGTGACGATCATCTCTCCCATAAGTTTTTTCCAGTCATTGAGGGCGTTCAATGCTGTCTCACTGGAATATTCAGTCAGGAATTCACGTGCAGACCGTTCGTCTGTCTTGTAGAGTTCAAGCGCCTTCGCCTCAATTGCCGACTGGTTTGCGATTGCAGCTCCCTCTATTCGTTCCTGTTCAGCCTTAATTTCAGGTGCCATGTTGCTATACATGAGCCTGGCATAATTCTGAAGCAGTTCATACGGCCAGAATGCGGTATTTAAATCAAACTCCCAGTGAGAGCCATGGAGGTACGGAGCTGGTAAGTGATATATGCCAGTATAGAAGGGAAGATAACATGTCTCTGCGGGTGAAGACATGCCAAGCCAGCAGATACCACCGATGGGATCAGGGAGATTTGCCCTGCCCTGACAGATGTAGGAGTATCCACAGGGATCAGTAGATATGGGTCGTGGCCAGGATCCTGGTTTTAACTGTCCTTCGTAGGGAGCATCGTGGAGATCATACGGACCCCATACCCGGTAGGGATCTCCGAACGGACCGCCAGCAGGGGGAGCAGTCAGATCGTATACCGTCCCTTCATAGTGATCCCGGAAGATAGAGAGTGCATTCGTGATATTTACCGGGGAATCAGGTTTTATTGAGAAGGGATATGCTTTTGAGAACGGCCCTTCAACATAGGGGGAAAGACCTAACGATGGAGCCAGCCGGTCAAAAATTCTCCATACTCTGCCCTGAGAGTAATAGGGATGCGAATATTCACCGATACCAAACACCTGAGCCCAGTCAAGTGGGCCATCTTCCGGTTTCCACCAGCCCATCGTCTGTGCATCATCCTTGAGGTTTTTCGCAAATATCTGGTCAGGATTATCCTCAGAAAGTTCCCGAATCCTGAACTCATTTGCGGCAACAAAGATCTCCCCAGGAGGGATTCTCTGGGCAGCCCAGTACCCCCCGGTCCCGTCAGGGGTACCGCCACACATCTCGATAACCCAGGCATCTGATGGGTCGGCAAAGATGAGGGTCTCACCGGTCCCGTAATATCCATAGGTGTCGATCAGTTCTCCGATAAGAATGACAGCCTCTTTTGCGGTTTTACATCGTTCAAGTGCGATATTGGAGAGTTCAGAACTGTAAAAGATGCGTTTCCCCTTCTCTGCCCCCGGATGAATTTTTGCATAGTCCGTGCATTCTCCAGTCATGAGCTGGTGTTCGTTGATAATACCATAACTGCCGGTGATGTAGGCATACGTATGGTTTACCTGGGGAATCTCACCGATGATAATCGTTTGAGTGTCTGATGAAGGCGCCTCGCCAAGGAACTCCCCTCCACTGTTGGGATCATACACAACCGGTCTCATTGCCCCAGCTGGATGATCTTTTGCGATGATATGACGAAACGAAACCATATCCTCCCGGATCTCGTGGCCTATGAGACCCACCCCGAACCCGTCATTTGAATGTCCGACAAACGTGGAACCATCCTCTGATGCTTCATCAGTGACAACAAAGGTGGTACATCCAAGTCCTGACGGGATAAAACCCATCAGAATAAGGAGAATAAATGGAATTAGCCTCCGGTCTACCATGGTTGTGTATTTTTCTCGTGGACTATATATATTCAGTGAGTATAGCGGAAGTAATGGAATGGTGTACTCTCTTAAAACATCTGAAAAATTTAAAATTAGATAAATAGTATAAATCATTCCCGATTTTATTTTCGTAGGGAAAAATTCGTGTGCGTCAGATGTACATAATCATTCCATCAACAATCACAAATGAAAATTTCGGATTGAATATATCCTATGGTCTCTTTTTCTGTATGAAATCTGTTATAAAACAGATGGATGATCTGATCACCTGATCGTGTGGTAAACTATTTCCATTGTTTCGTACATGTTGTTTGGTGAATACTATGCCTGCGGGACAGAATCTGACCCCTCTTGAATATTAGTGCGTTCTCATGGCGGTCTATCTTTGGAGTGAATATTCCGATTGGAATAATTGGGATAATCCTTGGATACTATATCCTTCCACACAAAGAGCCTCTTTTTCCTGATGCAAAGCTCGACGTTCCCGGGATTCTTTTGTTCTTTATTGCACTTTCATTGCTCATAATCGGACTGACCACAATCGAAAAGAATAATCCGGTGATGGGGAGTGCTTTCATCATTTTCTCACTGGCATGCTGGGCACTCTTCATAGTGCAGGAGCAAAGAACAAAAGAACCATTGATAAATCTCTTTCTTTTTAAAAATCGCAATTATTCTGTGCAGAGTGTCGGAATACTTCTTGTCCAGATGGGGATATCCGGAGTGCTGGTGATTATGCCGTTCTATCTTGAGATTGTCAGGGCTATTCCACCAGATACAACCGGTCTTATTGTCCTTGCCCTGCCGGTCGGCATGATCCTGACCGCACCGATATCTGGGAAAATGGCAGATGTCATCGGGACAAAAAAACCTATTCTGGTTGGGTTTTCACTCTGTGCAATCGCCCAGTTTTTCCTCTCCACAATCACTGCAGATACCAGGATTGGGTACATTGGGTTATATCTTATGCTGCTTGGTGCCGGGACTGGAATAGCATTCTCCCCGCTCACCACTGCACTGATGAATGAGTCATCGGTATCTGACCGGGCGGCAACATCAGGTCTCCTGCGGGTAATGAGTAATCTGGGGTCAACACTTGGTGTTGCTGCAGTCATATTCATTGCAATTCTTGCAGCAGGACCAAAGATTGCAGAGGTCTCTTCTCATCTCATTCCACCATCAGATCTGGTTTTTGCCTTTGATTTTGCATTCCTGTTTGGTATGCTCATATCATTTGCCGGGTTATTCCTCATGTTGCTCGTGACGCCTTCCGAAGGAACGGCACATCAGTAAGAGGGCTAATAAGGGTTCATGAGGTCTGATCCTTTCAATTTTCCATTCATGCTATACGACAAAAGAGGTATTTTACCCGATAACCCACAACCCTGAAACGGATATATTATCATGTCGGAAAGGTTGTTTATATCCCGTATTAAACAATCGCTGGCCGCCTCATATGGCGAAGTGGTCTTTGGGATGTCAGATGGGACGGTCTCCATTCTGGGTCTGGTCCTTGGTGTTGCTGCAGGAGCGGACTCTGCAGATGCGGTCGTTCTTGCCGGTGCCACCGGAGCCATTGCAGCATCGGTCTCGATGATGGCCGGCTGCTTCATGGAGATTGAATCCGAGCGTGATGAAGAAGAGGAAGAGAACCAGGAGCGGATTGCAGCCATCAACAAGAACCCGGAAGGGGCGGTATCGGACCTGATGGGGCTGCTTCAGAATTCAGGCCTCTCACAACAGACCATCAACTTCATTCATGCAGATATTTCAAAAAACCCTGCCACCATATCCGGATTAGAGATCGCAATCGCTGCCAGTCAGAAGACCATAGGGCAGAAGACATCTCCGGTTATCCATTCAATCTGGATGTTTCTGTCAGATCTCTTTGCCGGTCTGACTCCGGTCATTCCCTTTGTCTTATTCCCGATGCACACCGCCTGGATCATCTGTATCGTGGTTACTGCAGTGCTGCTTCTGCTCCTTGGAATAGGCCGGGCACGGATAAGCAACAGAAGTCCTGTCCGGACGGTTGCGGAAACGATGGGAATTGCCCTTGCTGCCGCCCTTGCCGGTGTGATTGTCGGTATGCTGCTCTCATAAACAGGAAGGATGCATGAAAAGAAGTGATTATTACGAAAGACGAGGGCTGGACCGTATTATCGGAATTAGTGATGCGGTCTTTGCATTCTCCCTCACACTTCTGGCAATTGATCTGGTGGTTCCTGACCTGCAGAAACAACAGGATGCACTTCTGCTCCAGGGACTTGTTGATGAATACTCCCGGTTCCTCTACTTTTTTTTGACCTTTATCATCACCGCAGCATACTGGTCAAATCATCACCGGATTTTCAGATTTATTGTCGGCTATGACGGTATTCTGATGCGGCTGAATACGTTTTTCCTGCTGTTCATCATCATGATGCCGTTTGTCACGAAACTCATCAATGAGTATGGACATATCCAGCTGGCGGTAATCATTGCTGCATTCGGATATGCTGCTCCAGGAATTTTACTAGGTTTCATCTGGCATTATGCATCACGGAGATATCTGCATATCAATAAGGATCTGCCAGAGGATTTTGTCAGACTGACAAGAATAAAGAATTATATCAGTCCCAGTATCTTTCTCCTCTCAATTCCGCTCTCTTTTATCAGGCCGTCTTTCGCCCTCTATTTCTGGCTCTTCCTATTCCCTGCCCATATCATTGCTGATATTCTGTTTCCTGACATCATTGAGGATGATTAACCAGCCAGCCAGGGCCCGACATAGACGCCCTTTCTCTCTTTTGCTTGTTATTAGAAAGAGATTACTTCACAGGCCTGGAGCAGGTCATGCAGGCAGCGGGTTCCTCTGCGATGGTATCGGAAAAAAGACTTGAAATGGTTAATCCATGACCGGATTTTTTTCTGAATTTTAATTATGTCTGACTTCTTTTTTTCGCATATGCCGGGTATTTCATGGTGAAAAAAATCCCGACGATGATGGAAATCCACATGTATGCATCACCGAATATCCCGAGCGTATCTGGATAAAAGAACTTGTATACACTCAGCAGTAATCCCAGGAAGAAGAGAATACCCCAGAATGCGGTGAGAATTTTATTAATATGGATGAAAACCGGGTTTTCCCAACGTTCGCGGGGGACATCCCGTTTTGCATACTGGATGGTAAAGGGAATACCAATTGCAAGGCTTCCAAATGCAATTCCCGTGAGCACAATATTGGATGCAATTCCAATATACGGGATGATACTATACCACTGAAGGACTATCAGGGCGATGACCATTCCCACAAAAAAGGAGAATGTTACCCAGGGCACTATAAGTTTGTCCCGCATGTCCCGGTATCCGACGATAACCGAAATAACTAAAGAGATAATAAGAGCAGTTTCAAGTTCAAGCAGTGAATGGCCGGCAAATAATCCGAAAAGGATCCACGGCAGGAATGAAATCAAAAATACAATTGGGTTCATTTTTAAACACGTTTGTCATGATTCAATTTATTTTTTTTGAACCCAAATCAGTTCCGTACAAGTTTTCTGATGAATGTTAACTCGCCGGTCCTCTGAACATACTATTTCACAGGTTTCCTGATCATATTGGAGATAATTCATTCACACATTCGAGTTTTTAATAGATGTACTGGTCCTGAAGCGGAATATAGACATTGATGTGTTCTTTTAACAACCCTGCATGTATCTTTGGTATCAGGGTTTCATGAATCTGAAACATCCCGGCCAGCTGGGACATTAATATCTGGATCTCAACCGGACGATTTAGTCCTCTGGTGATTATCACATCATCGATTGCCAGGGTGGATATTGCATGCATGGAAGCAGTGGAGATATCGGTCGAATGACAGGCACGCCCCTTTGTCATGTCACTGGCATCAGCAACACTGATAATACTCCCTTCGATGGTCAGAGGTTTCGGATCTCCGTGATGAGAATGAATAGCGGAGAGGATCACTGTACTCATAAGCAGAGCGGTTTTCGGGTCAGGATAGATGACCGGCAGGATCATATCAAGGATTGGCTGGGCCAGCATCATGGAGTGTGAGAGGTGGGAATCCCGATGAATTGCATTCCCGATATCATGGCACAGGGCACTTACCAGGACTATGAGCATCGCATCATCCAAATCTCCCCCTTTTTTTATTATATCCGGTTTAATATCAGATGAACAGAGCAGATCCAGGATGGTAAGAGCAGATGCAGCAGTTACCTGTGCATGGATCCTTCCATGGTCATTCATCCTGAGTCGTTCGGTGGTCGTAAAGGCTGCCATGTCCCAGAGGACGGATATGTGGCTGACTTTTATTAATAACTCCCAGGCAAGGGAGGCCTTCGGATATGAGCTGATATGGTCTTCGATTCTCCTCCCTGCTGAGTGTCTGACGTCCGGTTCAGGAATATGATCCTGATATGAAGATGGGTACAGGGAAGATGCATCGGTATCAGATACTGTAATTTTCGTGCATGAACGGGTGGTTTGATTCATGGTATGCTTTCCATGTACCTCCATGCAGATAGGGGTTTGGTCATGAGACTATAGTTCCTATGATATCATCATATCTCTCTATATCTTCACATTGCTTCATTGCTTCATAGAAAACACTATATGTTTTCATGCTGATTTACTGTTTGGATGAATCAATCCGGTGAGTCTGTCCTGAACCACACCGGGCTCTGTCGCTGGTGTGAAATGCCTCTTGATTCTGAACACTCCTTTGATTCATGCTGCTCTTCCCAGTGCAGGGATCTTTTTTATTCATGGGTTGAGCAGGAACATGCATCCATCAGGGGAAGACGGCCACAGTATTGGAATGTTATCCGCAGGCAGATACTGGAGCGGGATGGGTACCGATGCCAGATATGCGGAGAACAGCGTGATCTTTCAGTGCATCATATAATCCCGCTCTCGGAAGGGGGAGATTCAACCGCGTCAAATCTTCGTGTTCTCTGTCATTCCTGTCATCAGCAGGCTCATGGGAAAAGAGCAGTACGGGATCGGACGAAAAAGCGTTTCCGCATCAGAATCCGGTATAAACCCATGTTTGTTCCGGCTGTGCTGGCCTGTGAATGGCTATGGCAGGATCACCGGTATTGCTGTTATGAGATGGCTGATGACCGGGTGTGATCTGATAGCCACCATTTTATACGAAATGAATCAATATGTTTTTCTCGAATCTGGGATATCCGGTTTTTCTACGCCTGGTTCATACGTCGGAATTATAGTTTTTGGATATTTCATCCGGAATGGATCAGAAAGCATTTGAAATCTTCATTCCAACGTGTTCCCCCATGGATGTAACACTTATCTGTTCAATGTTTGAAGGATTGCCCCGGCAGGGTCCGGGTCTTGACGAAGCAACAGCATTTGCCTTCTCTTTTCTTCCTCCTGATGCCAAACGGGGGAAGATACTGGATATCGGGTGTGGATCCGGTATGCAGGATCTGACTCTTGCCCGGATCTGTCCGGATTGTCAGATTACTGCTACAGATCTCCATCAGCCGTTTCTGGATGATCTCACCCGCCGGGCACAGAAAGCCGGACTTGACGGGAGAATTACGACCCGTCGGGCTTCAATGGATAATCTGCCATTTGATGAAAAGTCATTTGATATCATCTGGGCAGAAGGTTCAGCGTTTATCATTGGTATTCTCCCGGCCCTGCAGACGTGGAAGAAATTCCTAAAACCGGGCGGGTACATGATGATCTCTGACTGTACCTGGTTTACCGATTCTCCTTCAGAAGAATGTGCACAGTTCATGCATGAGATCTCTCCAGATATGCCAACCGTGGCACAAGCAGAGGAGATGATACGGGCAGAGGGGTATTCATTAGTTGGGTCATTCCGGCTTCCTGATACCGGCTGGTATACCCATTATTACAATCCTCTTGCTGCCCGGCTTGGAATGCTCAAAGAAAAGTATGCCGGGAATCAGGATGCACAGTTCATCATCCAGGGACTGGAGATGGAGATGAACATCTTCCGGAAATATTCAAAAGAGTATGGATATACGTATTTCATCATGAAAAAATCGCAATAGAACATGTAAGAGGGAAATTATATGACATAATCCACTTTTTTGAATGTCATATGTTTTTATGTATTCAGAGAAAAGGGATGAACGCAGATTATGAAACGAATCATGTACCTCTATGTCCCGGACAAAATGGCTGACTGGGAACCGGGATATATTTTTGCAGAATTAGGATCAGGGCAATATTGCAAACAGGGAATATCATACCATCTTGTTCTTTGTGGATGCTATCAAAACCCGGTAACAACTATGGGAGGTATGGTTCTAGAACCAGAAATCTCTATAAATGAGATTAATCCGGCTGCTTGAAATCTCCTCCTCCTTCCGGTTTCTCAAACATGGGCAGATCCTTCTCACATCCGATCAATTGAATGGGTAAAGGAATTATTAAAAACTGACCTTGTGATTGGAGCAATTTGTGGCGCAACCATGGCCTTGGCACAAGGAGGTGCTCTCATGAATCTTGTCAAAAAAAAAGTGGTTTGATATTCCTTCCTGATCAGATGAGGGGGATTCATACCATAAACCGGATCAGAAGAGATATTCATCAATAAACTTACTGTATCGTTAGCGCAGGAAAAATTTTCCAGGACGGCTTTTTTCTCCAGATGAGAGTTCTATATCCCATGGGGGAGTCTGAAAAAAAATCAAATTATTTTCGGTTTTTTAAGTAAATGAACCCGGTGTACACATATGCACAAACCTGCACGTATGACGTGAAACTCCTGCTCCACGTGGTTATCTACAACATCTACGATACCAAGACCGATGTCGTTGATTTCTGGGGAGTTGCGGATTATGATGGGTATATCACGGCAACCGGCCCATCTTCTATATCTGCCAATTTCACGGCGACACCGGTTTCTGGAACTCCGCCGCTGGAGGTTACATTCTCCGATATCTCGGATGGCTCTCCGTCTTCCTGGCACTGGACATTCGGAGACGGGACCGATTCGAGCGAACAGAATCCGGTCCACATCTACCAGGGGATCGGCAGATACACCGTCTCACTTGAAGTAAAAGGGCCTGCAGGAGGCGGGGCGGTCAGAAAAACAGCATTCATCAATGTGAATAGCGAACCTTCCCTTGGACCATCGGGGATGGTTCGGGTCTATTCAGAACCGTCTGGTGCAGATATTTACGTGGATGGAGTGAAACAGGGGCAGACACCGGCTGATTCCCTGATTGTCAGGACAGGACTCCATACCCTGCTCGTTCGTCTGGATGGGTATCAGGACTGGACCGGAACTGTCCAGGTGGGTCAGGGGGAGATGAAGTTCATCCCGACAATAAAACTCCACAAAAAATAATTTTTTCCCGTTATCATACGGGCGATTGATTCATAGCAAGGAAATTCAGGGCATTCTGGCCGTATTGAACCGGTGCCTGATGGTATCCGGTATGGGGAAGACCTTTAAACCGCACAAGCCAGGAACCATTTATTTGTCCGGTAATCTGAAGAGAAAGCTCATCCGGAGTCAGGACATCTTCAGTCCCGACAACAAGCATAACATCCGTATTCATTCCTGAAAGTCCGTCATATGATCCATTCCATTCAAGGTTGGCCTGTGCTTCATTCCGAAGTCCCTGCGGCTCTGAAGTATTGCCTCCCACCGTCTCAATTATACTATGCAGGACTTTTGTTTCAGGAATAAGGAGACTATAGGTGTTGGAATCAAGGATCAGTTTCTGTACCTGGTCAGGATGGTCTATGGCCAGTTGTTGGGATATCGAGGAGCCCATAAAAGCCCCATATACATGCATACGCTCATGTACGAGTGCAGACATCAGGGCTGCAGCATCTTCCGCATATTGTGACATTGAGGGGGCTTTATCACTATCACTGCTGTATCCCATTCCCCGGTGATCATACATGTACACATGGTATTTGGAGGCAAGAATGCCAATGACCGTCTCACCTCAGTCATCCATGGTTGCCCCAAAACCTTCAATCATCAGGAGAGGTTCTCCTGATCCAAATTCCCGGTACCCGAGGGTTACTCCATTCACTTCTCCATACTGAACCGGTGTGTCATTGAATGAGACTATGGGGATGAGTGTTCCAGTCCTTCCGATTGTTCATCCGTATGCGAAAGACTGGCCGATACGAATACGGCTAATACACACAGAGCAACCGAGATAATCAGAGCAAATTAAAGATTATTTTTCATGGAACTGCTTCCTGTAATTGGAATCATACATGAGTTTTGATAGGTATTTTAAGTGACTGATGAACAGATTGATAATCATTCATCCGAGGAAAAATTTTTCATTATTCGTTGTGATTATTGAAAAAAGTGTATGAAAAACTCTCTATTGATAAGAGGGACGGTGACGGAAATTATGGAAATTTGACTGTATAAAAAAGAGACCAGAAAAGCCATACCCTTTTTCAACAATACAATCATATACATAATTATCATTCATAGGATACAATAATGAACGATTCTGTTCTCTCACATATTATCAGGATAATCGTGGAAGCTGTTGATCCTGATTCGATTATTCTCTTTGGATCCAGAGCAACAGAAACCGCCAATGATTATAGTGATTATGATATTTGTATTTTAAAATCGGATGTTCAGGAAAGAAGAAAACTATCAATGCAATTATATCAACTCTTATGGGATACGGACGCACCTGTTGATATTCTGATAGAAACGCCTGATTCTTTTCAGAAGAAAAAAAATAACCCTCATCTTATTTATCGGGAGATTGCCCAATCGGGGAAGGTTCTCTATGAAAAACCGGGAAATTGTTAAGGACTGGATGACCCGGGCAGAGAGTAATCTTTACCGGGCTCGACTAGGCAGAGTTACGGAAAAAATTTTATTTGAGGATCTCTGTTACGATTGTCAGCAGACTGCGGAAAAATCTCTCAAAGGTCTTCTCATCGCCTTGGATATTGAATCTCCCCGGACCCATAATATCGGGAATTTATTCAGATTGCTCCATAATGCCGGGGTATTTATTCCACAACCCGTTCTTGCAGGATCAGCTCTTACAGAATATGCCGTTAATACAAGATATCCGGGTGATTATGATCCGGTTTCTGAAGAAGATTATGAAAATGCACTTTTAATGGCAGTAGAGGTCTTTTCATGGGTCAGATCGAAATTATCAACATTGGATGGCCGAAACCTGTATCCTGATTCGTGAAGCTAAGTAACCTACTTTTGTTGCTTACCTATCCGCATCTATCTTTTGTAAAATTCGACACCTTTATCCCCCCATATGATAACCCATCGCCTGGAAACAAGTGATTGTGTATGAAAACTATGGGTATTTTCGGTATATTTTTGGCCTTTTCTATGTTGTGTATGAGTTTTGGGGCTGCAGAGGACATGACCGATGTCGAAACAGCATCAGTATATGTATGGAACGGAACCTGGTCCTCTCCCAATTACACCCTGTATATCTATCAGGATGAGTCCGGAATTTCGGGTGTATATGTTCCTATGGACCTTCTTGAATATGACTCCGGTTATCTTGAAGGAAATCTCTCTTCTGACGAAAAAACCTACGGATCATCAATTCAGGATAAATTTCCAGCCTCAATTTCTTCCATCTAATCGTACCAAAATTTTCGGTTTTTTACAGGAACAGTATTACAACTACTTCGAATAATTCATACCTTCAGAATCCCAAAATTTGTGGATTTATTTGATGAGTGTGCTGAAAGGAAATACTGTTCTTATTATTCTTATCCTCGGTTTTTGCGGAATTTTTCTGACAGGGAGTCAGGATTCATGCCCGGTACACATTTCTGATGCGGGTTATCAGAGTACTGTAATCTCGACATATTTTGAGACTATCCGGAAAAATCCGGATGACCTCATGATATTTTTTAAGAAGATGCCAAAAGGGGGTGATATCCATATTCATGCATCAGGAGCGATGCATCCGGATGATATCATCAATATATCAGTCCGGCATGGATTATTCGTAAATCCGGATGATGGTCAACTCGTGGATCTGGTGACCGGACAACCGTATAATTACACGAACACTCAGCATCTGGTTCCGGTTTCTGATGCATATAATAATTCCACATTGTATTCTGATCTTGTCAGGTTCTGGACGATGAAAGACTTTCCGTTTACTAACCAGTCTGGACATGACTGGTTTTTCAACACATTTGATCTCATTGATCCTGTTACGTATTATGACGGGGATGTAATTGCTACCATTCGCGACCGGGCTGCTGATGAGAATATACTCTATCTGGAACTGATGACATCGCAGACAAATGGGGACGATGTCCGGAAGGTATTATCCACGGTCGATTGGGATGATAACCTGTCTCAGCTCAGAGATGATCTCCTGCATGCCGGTCTTGCAGAAATAGTTGAACGAAAAGTTGCCAAACACTCATCATATGATCAGATTTCCGGGGAACTTTCTCATCCGGATGGAAAAAACGTTACCACCCGGTATATCTATGAGGCTCTCAGATTCTATCCGAAAAAGGAGGTTTTCACTGACCTCCTCCAGGCATTTGAGATTGCGAACAAATCACCCGTAATTTCCGGTATCACTTTGGTCGGGGATGAGGCTGCCCCGTATTCTGCAGATGATTATCATCTTCACATGGATATGATTGCCTATCTCCATTCGGTATACCCGGATGTGTTTATCGAGCTTCATGCCGGAGAATTAACCGGAGAGATTGCAGAAAAAAAGGATCTCCTGTTTCATATCGCTGATGCTATAACCATCGGGAATGCCTCCCGAATCGGTCATGGGGTTGCGATCCAGGAGGAAGAGGGCTTTGAAAATACCCTTGCTATTATGAGAGAGAAGGATATTCCTGTTGAGATCCTGCTGACCAGTAATGAACAGATTCTTAATATCAGTGGGCCTGAACACCCTGTTGCAGTTTATCTTGCCAATGATGTCCCGGTTATCCTTGCAACTGATGATCCGGGTGTTGAATGTACGAATTTAACCCAGGAATATGTTATATTCACTCTGAATCATCCGGATGTGTCATATGACGAGATAAAAGAGATAAACAGGAACAGTATCAAATATAGTTTTCTGCCTGAAGATGAGAAATCTGAACTCCTTACCCGGTTAGATAATAGCCTGGATGAGTTTGAAAAAGCGATAATTTAACCTTAAGAATCAATTTAAAAAAAGTCCCTTTGTTTATCATTCAATATGAATAGATATCACCGTGGAGAAATAACAGTAAAACACAGGGCATTTTATTCGCTAGAAGAACAGAAACCAATTACACCATCTCCAAGTAAAGGGGTGAGATGGTTCCCTACCGAATTACCGGGAACATCATGCAGGCGTGCAACATGTGCAAATATCCCCACACTCTCCACTTCCTCCAAAATCACAACAGAAACAGGGGACGCAATTCAGAGCATTTGAAGGTGCCTCCCAGACTGCCTCTAAATAAATACCGGCACGATTGTATTCACCGATCTTCTCGTCTGATAGTGGTGTCAGCCCATTGGCTAGGGATTTCAGCATCTCGCCATCATAAAACTCAAGCGGGTTAACATTCAGCGTGAGTACCTTATTATCTTCTGATAAAGCCAGATTTAAGACCTGAATTACTGAATTGGTTTTATTTTCAGCATTAAAAAGATTAACTACTGCTTGTACGGGATAGGTAATATCGGTAAGGGACTCTAACGGAACCAATTTACTTTCCTTGCCATCGGTAATATGGAAATAGGGAATGACATCCTTTACTGTTATTATCATTCCATCTGATCCGTTCGTGATTGCACTATCGCTCCCTTGTATATAGATAACCGCGGAGGATGATTCAGCAGCAGAACAGAATCCGGTACAAAAAACCAGAACCAATGAACAGAAAATTCCAAGTTGTCTACAATAACCCATACGTCACTATTCTCTATGTTATCATTTAATTGTGTTGTTTTAACCCGGCAATTATGTGGCTGATATACCCTCAAACGTTAGATATTTCAGCGAATGAATGGATGTGAAAAGAGGTTTTGAACTTACAAGCAACGTCATTAAAAAATCAGGCACCATGAAAACCATTTCATTATCCGGTATGGTGAAAGAATTATTGAGAGATTTCACGATATTGGTTTTGGGAATGGAGATCCCCCCAACTCTAATATCTCCATTTTTATCTATACCATGCAATATTCTACTCAATATTCTTTTCCAGCCACTGTTTGAATACGTCTAACTGCTCATCCGTATGGAAATAATGCTCTCCATCATCCATAATTTCCAAGGTACACGGAAATATTTCGGTAAACTTATGTATCGTATCAAATTCGACCAGATTATCTTTTGCTCCAAATAAGATACGGGTATCAACATTCCATCTGTCAACCGGGTGCTCTAACACAAAGCAGTAATAATCCCAATACAGCTTCTGACCGACCGGGGTGTCTATCGTCCCTTCTTTTTCCAACTGCTCTGGAGTTACCTGAAACCACATCATCATATTTCTGATGATTCGTTCCATATCAACAACCGGAGAGAGAAAAAGGGCTGTTTTCAGTTCAATATCACGATAAGCTAACAGGCTGAAATATGCTCCCATGCTGCAGGCAAAGAGCGATACCTCATTCCAGTTCTCCTGAGCATATCTCCCGATTTCTATGAGATCTTGGACACAATGCTGCACCTTACACGGAGTTCCTTCCGTTTTCCGGTCTCCATGTTCCGGGAGATCAAAACTCAGGACCTGATACCCCTTCCTAGTAGCCTCATCTGCGAGAAGTTCGATGACGGTATCTTCCTTATGAGATAGATTTCCGTGAACGGCAATGAATAGTTTGTTGCTCTTTTCGCCCCATAGGGTAGCCGGGATATTGCTAATTTTCATTGTATTCTTTATCATTTGCATCAATTATTGCCTTGGATATGCTTTCAATGATTCTCGTTCCTTACCCGGAAATGAATTACATTTTTATCGTTCCAGGATCCACTTCCAGACTGGCATGACCCGAATCCCCCCTGCTGGTGATTCTTCCTGGTGGAGTGTGAGCAGATATCCCGTTGATCCATGAAATGGGGTGCATGCTTCCATAAGGCCACTGAATTCCCGTTCCCGGTTTTCATCGGACAGGTTCCAGCATACCTTCATCGCCATACTCACTTTTCCCTGTTCAATTACGATAAAATCACATTCATTCTCTCCTTTCAGCCAGTATAATTCATATCCTCTCCGGCGAAGTTCCAGCCATACAATATTTTCAAGGAGAAGGCCGTGGTCATCTGAAAACCTGAAAGATACAGCGTTTCGGAGAGCGGTATCGATTCCGTAATATTTTTGGTTCCTTGAGAGTTGTTTTTTCATTGAATATTCAAAGGGAGAGAGAGTTCCGATAAGATAGGTGTCTTCCAGGTATCCGATCCAGTTCTTTAAGGAAACAGGACTTTTCATCTGCACGACAGAAGCCAGAGAGGTAAGGCTTGCTTCTCTCGTCATATTTGAATATAAATATCGGCATAATAATCGGAATGATTTGACTTCACGAATCCCATATCTGGCAATAACATCACGGAATAAAATATCATCAAATGTTCTTTGCAGGATCTCCGGATCCGGATCTTTCAGATATTCTGGAAATCCCCCGTCATCAATGTACTGTGAGAAAAGCCGGAGAGCAGCAGCAGATTCACTGGTGGTATGAATGCCTGATGGATTCCACGAGAATTGATGAAATGTGCAGTACTCATCAAATCCAAAGGGAAAAAGTTCAATCCGTACATATCTCCCGGTAAGATGGGTTCCAAGTTCACTACTGAGCATCTGTGCATTTGATCCGGTCAGGAAAATCCGGTATCCATCATCATGCATCCTTCTTATAACCCGTTCCCATCCGGGGATGTTCTGGATCTCATCAAAAAAGACCGTTCTTACTCCAGGATATAATTCCTCCCAGATGAAAAGAAGGGATGCAAGATCCTCTGGAGCAGCACCGATCAACCGGTCATCATCAGCATTCAGATATAAGAATGAGGGAAATCCAAGGGATAATTGTTTCAGGAAAGTGGATTTTCCAGACCTTCTGACTCCGGAAATGACGACAATCCTATCCTTGTTACGGTATTGTTCAGGATCGATTCTCCGTGGTATACCAGGGTCCTGATTCGTAAATCGTTTCAGTTGATCTGCAATGACTTCTTTCAGAGTGTGATGAGGGATCATATATTACCAATAAACAAAAATCTATTTTTCGTTTATTAGTAATAATAGTTGTGTCTCCTCTTTGTTGGCTATATGCAATTATTGGACCGGGTAATGGTCTGGTCGTACTACTAAAACAACCATTGAATAAGTGAGAGGGACCTCCTAATGAGGTTTCACCAGAGGCAACCAGTTCATCCATAGAGCACAAGCCCATCTTTTTCCGAATATCCTCTCCTACACGGGGGATGGGTGGCCTCTTCTTATTGGGTATCACATCATACAAATAGTCTGTTCATCTGGAACCCTGTACTCGGGAAGGGATAGGGAAGAGAGCGATCACTCCTCTTCCTCCTTTTCATCGGGAAGAATTGAGTCTGCATATGAAAAGATAGAGGAATACAGTTCTGTAACTGCATCTGCCATGTTTTCTCTCCCAAAATAATAGGGAGATCTTCCAAGCAACTTTATAGGAATGACCCGTACCGACTCTCTCTGGATTGGGACAAGTGGACCCTCCCCTTCACAGGTGAAAAACCCGGTAGGAGCGGCCTTTTCTGGGAGTGAGATCCCTGAAGGAAAAAATCCGGATACCGGTGTCCCGCCACTATTGCTCACCGTCTCTGTTTGAACCGACTTGACCTGCCGTACCGCATTCAACACATCATCTCTGCTCTTTCCCCTGATGTACAGAAGATTCCAGGGATCATCATCCAGTGCCTCTGCAATAAAATATCGTGCGGCGATCTGATGAATACAGGGATCATGATGGTCACCGCAGTTGCAATAGCAGTAAAATCCCTGGCCACTCGAGGGGATCAGGTCAATACCAACACGCCGGAGTTCATCAACAAAATGTTCGGAGAAATCCCCGGATACCAGTGCCCCGGTCAGAGATGCATCTGCAGCAATTGTATTTATCAGTTTATCCCATTCAGGCTTTACGAACTCGGTAACCGAAAAGTCAACATCACGAATCGTATACCCGGAGCAACTGATCCCGATCGTAATCCATCCCGGCCTGAATACCAGTCTGGAAGCCTCATGATTCCTGGCACAGTCAAGGCCCCGGGCAAGCCGTTTCTTCTCTGCAACAGCCTCCATTGCCCTGACAAAATCCCGTGCATACCATGACGTCCCAACCGGGCCATCCTGAGCTTTCAGCCGGATCTTTCTTTCTTCAGGAACATCATGAATGGATTTGATCCACCATCGGTTCTTGCGTCTCCTCATGCATCCTCCCCGCGAAAGAGACTGTCACGAAGTGATACAATCTCCAGAAGTTCTTTTGTTGAGAGATTTGTCAGATACTCATCACTCTGTGCAAGGACTTCCTTTGCAAGCGTCCGTTTCTCCTGGTTTATCAGATCTATCCGTTCCTCCAGGGTTCCGGCGGTTATCATCAGGTGAACTTGGACATTTCTCTTTTGTCCGATCCGGTACGTCCGGTCAGTAGCCTGGTCTTCAACCGCCGGATTCCACCACCGGTCTACATGAAACACATGAGTCGCTTTCGTCAGGTTCAGACCCGTTCCCCCGGCTTTCAGAGAAATAACAAAGATTATCGGGGTGGTTGAGGCCTGAAACTCCTCTATCATCTGTTCCCGTTTTTTCCGTGGTGTTGACCCGGTCAGGAGAAGAACGGGCGTATCTCCCTGTTTCTCTATCATCCCTGCCAGTTCCTCAGCAAATGTTGCATACTGACTGAATATGAGTGCTGAGTCCCCTTCGGAAGTGATCTCCTCAATCATCTCAAGCAGCCGGCTCACCTTCCCGGACCGCTCAGCCTTTATTGTTTTATCCCTGCCAACACGTCCCGGATGGTTACAGATCTGTTTCAGTCGTGTGATCGCAGCAAGGATTGCCCCTTTCCTGGCAATACCCTCCACTTTATCAAGGTTCTTTGCCATATCAAGCACAACAGCCTGATATAAGGTTGCCTGTTCGGGTGTGAGGGTGCAATATACCCGGTTCTCCATCTTTTCCGGAAGATCATCGATAACATGCTTGTCTGTTTTCATCCGCCTGAGCAGGAACGGACGGATGAGGGACCTTAATTCCTGTATCAGTTCCGTATTTTTTTCCTGCTCAATCGGGCGGGAATAGCGGTTTGTAAATGCACTCTGTGAACCAAGGTATCCTGGATTTAAAAAGTCCATGATAGACCAGAGTTCGAGTAACCGGTTCTCCACCGGGGTTCCGGTCAGAGCAACCCGTCTCTCACCGGTGAGAGATTTGACTGCTACGGTCTGGTTTGCATGGAGGTTCTTGATATTTTGTGCCTCGTCAAGAATGATTGCAGACCAGGGAACGGTTTTGAGGTGGTCTACGTCCCGTGCTGCCAGATGATAGGTGGTCAGGACCAGGTCATATGAACCGACATGTCTCACAAAATCATCGCCTTTGCATCGGTCAGTCCCATGATGCACCCATGAACGGAGTGATGGCGCAAACCGCTGTATCTCCCGCTCCCAGTTCCCAACAACCGACATCGGGCATATAAGGAGGGACGGAGTCGTGGGTTTTTCTTTCTCCTTGAGATAGACCAGCCATGCAAGTGTCTGGGGAGTTTTTCCAAGCCCCATGTCATCTGCAAGGCAGGCTCCAAAGCCCCTTCTGGTACATTGACAAAGGAAGGAGAACCCCTCTTCCTGGTATGGCCTGAGTATCCCTTTAAATTTCTTTGGGACTGGAACTGCCTGATTTGTTTCGGTCCTGAAAAAATCCAGAAGATCCGCAACCCAGTCATCTTTTGCATGAATCGATACCGGTACCGCGGAATCCTCCATTTTTTTCAGGGAGAGCCGGAGCAGATCTCCTATTGTATCCCCTCCTTTGCTCTGATGCCTGCTGAAAGAATCCAGGGCATGTTGTATCGCATCCGGATGAAAGGATATCCACCGGTTCCCCAGCCAGATAAAGGGAGCCTTTTCTTTTACCTTTTCCCAGAACTCATCCGGTGAAAATGACTCATCACCGATTGCAATCCGGTAATCAAAAGAAAGGAGTTCCTGCAGTCCTATCCGTGTCTGCGTATGGGTGGGATCCCGCCGCCTTGCATGGATTTCAACCCGTGGTGTATAGGTCGTATCAGTCCACCAGTCTGGCAGGAGCACCGTTACTCCCTTCCTCCTGGCTCTTGCGAGGTCTGAACCCAAGAACGTTGCAGCCTCTTTCAGGGTCATACTTCCCCCGGTGGGTTTCGATCCGGACAGGGGACGCCATAATGCCGATGATGATGAGGTCAAGAGCCCGATACCAGCAAGGAGGATATGTTTGAGATAGGCTGCCTGGGGGAAGAGCCCGCTCTGGTGATCAGGCAATTCCCAGATTATTTCTGCCGGGATGAGAAGAGATGGTTCTGCCTCTGATCTGACCGCGAGAGTGAAATCCCATGGTTCTGTCTGTCCTTCTGGTGGATCTTTTATGATCATGCAGAACTCAAAGGGAGCAAACCGTCCTGAACTTGAGAAGGTCAGCCAGTCCTGCATCGCCCGTAAGAAAGTTCTCTCAAATCCTTTGTTCCTTATTGGGTCGGTTACCCCGAGAAGGTCAGTCATGAACTGCATCTCGTTTTCTGAGGGTTCATAAAAGGGATCTGTCTCTTCTTTCAGTGTATAACCACCAAGGGCAGTACGGATGATCACCCGCATCATCTCAACGATGAATTTCTCTAATCTGGTCTCAGGTTTATAAATGTAGGGATCTTTTGCGACCCGGGGGATAGCGTACTTGCAGACCGTTGGCATCCGGCTTGAAAAATCTGATACCCATTCCATATCCTGAGGAGAAAGGGCAGGTACCCATACGGCATGATATCCGGCAAAGGTCCGTTCTAGAGATGGTTTGAACCGTCCGTTTTGTATGAGCCGGACGGTACTCTCCATCAGAATGGAGATGTACTGGAAGGAATCGCCAGCAATATAATTTTTATCTGTATTCTGAGCGGCTTTCCAGATTTGAAAAAAGGTTTCATACGGGCAGAGAAGAACGGGGATATACATCGGAACAAGGGGGAGTTTTTTCTCCTTTGGTGATGGCTTCTTTTTTGATGAGAACTGAGAGGAAGGAGGAACCGTTTCTTCAGCGGGGAGATAGATAATCCATCTGGTAGCCTTCAGGTCATCATATGCTCCAAAACAGTTCTCTATGAGCGTTTTAAGGGCGGTATGATCCAGGGAATATGGATATTCGCCAGGTTTATCCTTTGCGTAGCCTTTTTTCCTGACCGGTGCAGGTTTATCAGTTATATATTCGGCACATATCGCTACCCCTTCAACGGCCGGGTAAATCAGGGCATGAAAGACCGGAAGCGAAGTATCGGGTATGGTCTCTTCTTCTTTATCGTGGATTGGTGCTGGTCGTTTCGCGGTCACTCAGGGCTCCTCAGATGTGCATACATAGTCTCCTTCTGCTCACATAATGGGATTGATCGTATCGATCCATCCGTTGATATGCTCCAGGGGAGAGCTCTTTATTATAACAGTTCAGGGATCTCTCCTATCATGATCTGAACTCCTGGGTGAGACAACAGACGGCTTCAAGAGGGAGATCATATCAAAGATCCGGGCATGTATCAAGCGTATATCAGATCTCTGACGATATTATCTGCGGGTCGGTAGAGGGGACCAAAGAGTATGATACGGTAGTATCAGTATCAGTATCAGATAGTCTCTCCTCGAGATGTACCTGTCCGGTGGGGTTGGACTGTAAACATGGCGTTGCATTGATGCTGGAGTATCTCGAGCGGTTAAAACGGGGTATTGAGGTATCAAAACCTCCTGAAAAGGAGTATGAGCGGACATATCATACGCTTCTTGATTCGGGATCGAAGGAATTTCTTCTTCCTGCTCCGGTTATTCATAACCGAACGAAAGACATGACAGCGTATTTACAGTCGCTCTCAAAGACGAACTGATATCTATCATCCTTTCCGGGCTTGAGGGGCATGATATTGGGGTGTCCCTTGACCGGCGACAGAGAATTGAGGAGAGTTCATCCGATTCATCGTTATCGGCGGTAATTGCTGAAATTGAACTGGTAACCTCAGAGGAGGTCTCCTATTCTGACTGGTATGAGATGGATGAAGAGGATATGCCGGATTACTCCGGTATCTATGAGAGTTTCTCCGCTTTGCTTGAGGCGAAGCGATATGCTGATCTTATCCACCTTGGTCGGTTCCTCCTTGAAAAAGCCGCTGCTCAGCTTGAGATGGATGATGAATCAGGTTCAATCAGTTCTCAAATTTCGGATTGTATGGAGGTTGTTGCAAAAGCATTCGAACTCTCGGATCTTCCGGTCCATCAGAAGGTTTTGTCTGCGATTGAGTTAATCAGGGAAGATGAGTACGATCTGACCGATGATATTCGGGGTTTTATCAATCGCTCACACCCTGAATCTGAATGGTCAAAGGTAGCTGACAGTCTGTTTGGGAAGGACAAAGAAGGGAAGAATACGATCGGGTCCTCTTCAGATGCTGACTTGTTGGACAATGCAGACTGGATAGAGATGGCACTTGAGCGGTCGGGAAGAGGTGATGAGGCGATTGCATTTGCACACCGTCTTGCGGAGAAACAGAACCGCGATCTTCCATACATATCATTATTGTAACGGTTAAACAAAAAAATGGAGGCGATTAAATGGCTCAAGAAATCCATTTATAAGAACCGTTTCAGTACGTATGAATCAACCCGTTTTTTCGTAAAACTACGAAAGATGCATGAAGAGTCAGGTGATGGCTCATGATCACCGCCTTGGATTCTGAAGTCTTTATGATGGATCCTACTTTGTACAAGTATAAAAAGATGACGACTTCAGCAGAAAAAGCGGGAGTTTCCGATTCTATCAGGCCGTTTATTCATGCCTTTCTGAAGGATGGGATCCCACTTAAAATCCTTTTTTCGGAAGAATTAAAGGAATTACACTGTATTCTATCAATGATAATACATAATTTTTGTAAGAATAGTACCCACGATCGAGTAACACTCTATCTCCTTTGTTTAAAATCCTCCTCCGTTTCAATTCTTGAAGAATTAACGGGAATATTTTTGAATCAGCGACTGGATTCTGATGAACAAGAAACGCTAAGGGAAGAAGATTATTCTGATCGATCGCAAGTGTTAATTTTAAACCAATATAAAATCCCTTAGAAGGAGAATATTGCCAATTATAGGGTTTATTTACTAACTTTGATTTTTGAATGCGTTTTCTGAACCAATTTATATCTACAGACAGCGATGTCCCATCAATGATTATTGTTTTTCGAAAATAATGTCGTTTCTTGGGGCAAACTGCGTTTAAAATACCATGAGTCATTGAAATAAATTGCTCTGCAGAAAATTGACTCATGAAACGATAAACACCGTTAGGGGTAGGAATATTATCTATTCGTAAAAATTGCTGCAATTCTATTCTTTTTTCAATTTCCGTTATTGCATAGGAAATTTCTACTGAAAAAAACATTGACAGCAATAAGATAGCTAAATTCGTGTAAGCCTGATTTGCTGGTTTTATCCCAAATTTTGCAATTTCTTGGCGGCATCTGCGTGTCTCTAAAACACCTAGAATTTTCTTCAGCAAAATCCATTTATGATCAGAAGTGTCTACTATTATGGGAGTTTTCAAAATTATCAAATAGAATTCTCCCTCTTTTATCTTTGATCTTTCGGTTTGTTTCTTAATTCTTAAAAGGATTGAATTCGCATTGCACTTTTACAATCCAAGTTTATCAGCCGCGCGAATAGTGAAATAATTCTAAAATCTTCTTTGTACACCGCGGATTATCGGAGGGGGTTAAACTTTTTGTACTATCTCAGGGAGAGATTATTCAATCTAAAGTCAGTAAGAAAAATAGAGAAATTTTGACTGTATTAAGTCTATGCGCCTAAAGGTTTTCGGGAGGTGAGGTTCCAATTATCAATTTTTCAGGGGCGAGATTTATCCGCCCAACTGGTGCCCTTACACTAAATAAGATATCTCCAGGATTAGCTACTTTTTGCTCTTTTGTACAATAAATAGTAACTTTGGGGTAACGGTCTCCAAAATTTGTTACACCTTGAAAAAAAGGTAAACCTAAATTTTCATTATTATAATATTCCGACGGTGGACTTTGACCCATTGTAATATTAGCAATATCGCATAAGGGCACTTTTTTCCATCCCTTTAAGCAATTTGTTTTCATTTGTGGCATCTAACTCACAAAGATTTTTATACGTAACACGAAACAATCATCTCATACCCTTCCCCGAATCTGCCTTTCAATAAACCTCTCTACCTCCTCTTTCTTCGGCAACTCAAGGAAATATCGGGAGATAAAGACCGTTCCTTCAAATGAAAATAGTGGAGTCACTGACTCCACAATTGGATCATTCAAACATTTCTCATAATCCAACTCGGAGAAGTCAGATCTTGATAAACCATTACCAAAAATAGAACTACAGGACATCCCCATCAGATAACCCATACCAATCATTTCTATACATGTACCAGGTACTGACGAATCCTGTCCTTGTTTCCGGTAAAGTTCGAGAACATCTTATCACAGACATCTGAAAGTTTTGCCAGTGCTTTCCGGTTAATCATTTCCTGGTTCTCAAATATTGCAACCGAATGAACCGGGACCCCCCACTTTTCATACTGAAGAAGGTTTATGGTTGCATCCCGAACCCGGTCATCATTCTGGAGCAGGAACAGGACGGTAGGCTCATCTAAACCCGTAAGATACCCATCGGCAGGGTACATTCCTTCCGGATCATGAACTGGATCATGCCATTCCCAGGTTACCTGTCCGGAGAGACCGGGTAATGCATTTATATATGCTGAAACATCATCACGGAAGGTAGATCTGACATGTTCCCGTGATAAGAATGATATATCACTCACTCGCAAAAGTCCCTGCACCATCTGAAACAGGGCGTCTCCATACTGGGTATCAGGAACCGGGCAGATAAACTCTCCATCACGGTCACGAATACCATGTTTCGCCAGAATTGAATCTATTATCTCCCCTCTTTTCCCCTGTGTCAGGTCCTTATACTCCATCCGGTATGACAGATGCATCATCGTGTGACCTTCATCACTCAAAACCCATCCGGATTCTTCCCGTTTCAGAACGAGGGCAAGGTGATCTCCATCATGGAACATAAACGGAGAAAAAACCCGGTACCTCTCAATACCTTCAGGTACAAGAGTCAGATCATGGCAGACGGTCTGCCTGAAAGACTGGAGGATTACATCACTCGTCATTATTCACCCCGAATACATCAAGAGTTACATTATCTGTCTGGATAACAAATCCACAATCTTCTTCCATGCATCTCATTGCTCCGGTAATCTCACAATATCGGTCGGAGACAATTGCATATCCGTCTTCACAGTCTATCCCCTCTTCCTGGTATCGTTCAGTGGCGGTGTGAATGTGGAAATCATAGAATGTTTCTTTTTCAATCTTATTTGTATGCTGATGACTCTTTCCATTATATTTCTTCAGGATAAACGCTTTGTTAGAATTTTTTGGAAAATATAAAAGACCAATGGAAAAGTCTAGGTGATTAAAGCACCCCTGACGAACAATCACGCGAAAATGGTTGCCCTGACTACCAGAGAGATCCTTTTTCCCTTCCCTGTGGCCGCCCTTTCTGACAAGATGAAATGTCGGGAAAAAGTCCGGTGGGATTCTTTTCTCTTCACCGATAAGGGACTTTATCTCTTCGTCAGTCAGAACCACGGTCATATCCCAAGTTCCTTAAAGTTCTTCTGTATTATCCCGGCAAGTTCTACAGCCTCTGCATTCAGGCCTTCCAGTTCGATATGAATATCCCGGAGAGCCTCTTCAAAGTCAAACTCCTCATCCACCTCTTCCGGAGCAACTCCCACATACCTCCCCGGAGTAAGACTCCAGTCATTTGCTGCAATCTCTGACCGGGAGACCCGCTTTACCAGACCCTCCACATCCCGGTATGTTCCGTCCGGGAACCGCTCAACCAGCCAGTGAGCCTGTTTCCAAAAGTATCTGACCTGTTTCAGATCGAAAATTAGTTCCTCCCTGACACCTTCAGCATCTTTCAGAATCCTGTTCAAATCCCGACCTGACCAGAGATCAGACCCCTTTGCCTGACCCTCCTTCTCACACGTCTCCATAAGCCGGTTTGCAAGTTTTGATATCAGATCTACCTGGGTTACCAGTGCATGACTGCTATCCGGAAGAGAAGAAAGCCGGTCAACTGCTTTCTTTAGCCCCCCGTTTGAGGTATCCTGCTTCTCCCAGAGTTTCAGTTCATGAGATGTACCCTTCGCAAATCCGTTAATCTCTTTAGATAACTGGGCGTTCTCTCCTTCAAGCTCGGAGAAGATCTCTTTTGCTGCATAATCCCCCGAAAGTCTGATGATATGGGGCCGGGCGGTGTCTAAAAACAGAGTCATCTTCTGGCAGAACTGATTGAAAAGGTTCTCATCTCCGGAATTGACCGATGATTCAGCCTCTCTCAGCATCGTCTCACAGTACCGGGATACAAGTTCCAGGTATCGCCCTGTCTCACCCCGGTACAGCCAGACGATCGCAAGAATATTCTGTTCCTGCTCAGGACTGAAATCATAGATCTTCCGTGTTACCTTTCGGAAGATATTCCGGGCATCGATCATCAGGACCGAATCCTTCATTTCTTCCGGCTTGGCCTTGTTTAAAAATCAGAGTTCACAGGGAACCGTACGGGTGTAAAAGAAGTTTGATCTGATAGAGACCATGATTTCAACCGCTCCGGTCTCCACAAGTTTCTGCCTGACTTTTGCTTCGTCCCTACCTGCACTTGATGCCTGGGAAGACATCACAAACCCGGCCCGGCCCTTCTCATTCAGGTAACTGTAAAAGTAACTGATCCAGAGATAGTTCCCATTCGAGACTTTATCCTGATTATTAACTCCGGGGAGACCAAACGGAAGACGGGGATCGTTCTTTACCTTATCGGCATCCACTTCGTCAACATTGAACGGAGGATTTGCCATCACATAATCCGCTTTCTGAAAGAGTTCATGAGGATCCTGATAATAGGTGATCGCTTTCATGATATCTCCTTCCAGACCATGAACGGTCAGGTTCATCTTCGCAAGCCGGATGGTCGTTGCATTCTTCTCCATCCCTTTGAAGGTCAGATGTTCAGTCGGACTCTGGTTCAGCCGTTCTACAAAATGAGCACTCTGGACAAACATACCTCCGGAACCACAGGCCGGATCAAGCACAATACCTTCTTTCGGTTCTATGATATTGGCGATGAGTGATACCAGAGATACCGGGGTGAAAAATTCTCCGTTGTCGTGGGCTTTGAGGTCGGCAAACTGGGTAAGAAAGTACTCATATATCCTGCCGAACACATCTCCGGAAGCTTGTTTCAGTTCGTCCGGGTTTAAGATCTGAAGAGTCTGTTTCAGGACATCATTCTCAAGAGCACGGTATTCTTCCTTTGGCAGTACACCTTCAAGATCATAATCCTCCTCTATCGATTCCATCGCCGCAATGATTGCACCCGCACGGTCACTGCTATCCGGAAGAGAGACCAGGTAATCATACTGGGCTTGTGGCCGGAGATAAATAGCACTCTTCTGGGAGAAATCCTCCTTCGTGAGAGCACGGGTTTTTCCGCCACGCTTTGGAAGGGTCTTCTCTATCTCATCCTTCACCATGAGATACCGACTGTATGCATGACGAAGGAAGATAAGACCCATCACGGGAAGGAAGTACTCGTTACTGGCAAAGTTGGAGTTTGCACGAAGATTATCCGCCGATTTCCAGAGGCGTCTCTCGATTGCTTCGATGAGTTCAAGTTGTGGCATGATATACTCTGTAATCCCCTTATATGGCTGTCTAAATCCTGTACCCTTTATTGTGCTCTTAATTCTTATACCGCTTCATTAGCCCCAACAGGAATCAGGTCCACAAACAGAACATAATCAGCAGGCAGAGCATCGGTCGGATACTCACTGACCGCAATACCGGAAAATACCTTCCAGTCGATATGTTTTCTATGCTGAACCGCGAACCCGGATTCATTTAATTTCCGGTCGATGGTGTCCCTGGCTATCTGTTCAGGATTCTGGTTCACGGTCATGGTATCTGGATTGGAGAGAAATTGGAGGTGCTATTGAAAACGCGGATGGTAATATGATTGTACGATATAAGTTCTATAATGATAGACATAGAAAAATGTTTTTATTGATAAATTAAAATCCCATAAATTGTACCGTTTTCATGGCAGCATTTTTTTATAGTAAGAGAAATTAAACTTATAAATAATTACTCTTTTCATCTTTTCAGATTCGTGTCACCTAATGGAGCAAAAATTTCTCTATGACGAGATCTATCCTTTCAAGTATAATTGTGGCAACACTGTCTCCACAATTCATTATATAAAAAGGTTGACTAATCGAGCCCCTCCCTCAGTATTGAGCGGAATTATCACCTTTCAGCATTATGGTTGCATTGAGCTATCCTTATCAGATTTAACGCCCGTGTAACAGTTGTAGCGGTTGTAGCAGTTCTATGGAAAAGAGACCTGCACAAATAATTGTAGGTATTCTGGTGGGAGGGTTACTGATCTTATATTTTATCCAACATACACTACGATGAAAGGAACTAAATCTACAATAAATGCAATAATCTATTCAAATGGATTAATTAACTCTAGGTTCTCAATCCATTGAAAGTCGGTAATATTTCTGGTAACTAATTTAATATCATGAGTTAGTGCAGTGCCAGCAATGAGAGCATCTCCCAATGTCATTTTTCTTATTTGCCTGAGTTTTACTGCATAATCTAAAACGCTTTGAGAAATCGGTAACATTTTCGCATTTTTGAAAAAATCTTCGAGATATTCCCGTTCCATTTCACATAATTTATGATATCCGAGTACCTCGACATAACTGACAACGGAGACAAAGGGTGAATTCTTCTCAATTAATTTACGGACAATTTCCTTATCGGGATGCATGGCATAAATGATTATATTACTATCAATCAGCATCTTGTCTTCCCGGTAGCTCTCTCTCCTGCCTCATCTCTCGTATGAACTCAACAGGATCATCAACATCGCCAAATGCTTTTATTTTAACTAACTTGTTCAAAGCTGAAACCATACATTTGCCTCTTTCGGTATTATTATCTGGTTTGGGTTCATCTAAAATAGTAATATACACTGAAACAGGATTATCTGAGTTTATTACTTCATGAATGTCGTTATCCCATTCAACATAATTATTTCTTATAATCGCCTTATATGTCCTTAACATCCCAGTTCCTCCTTACCTATTATATGCAATGGTAACTCATCAGGTTATCGCTCATAATTTCTTAATATCTATGATTTATTGAATAGTAAGTATCTACTTATGGAAGACACCCCGGAAAAATTTGTAAATCTGGGTATCCTTTTTATCTTATCCCATTCGTGTCTCCAAAAGGTGCAAAAACCGTTTATGGGGAGAAATAATCTCATGATTCATAATTGTGGCAACACTGTCTCCACAATTCATTATATAAAAAGGTTGACTAATCGAGCCCCTTCCTCAGTATTGAGCGGAATTATCACTTTTAATCATTATTGGAGCATTAAAGCATTTTTATCCAATTTAACGCCCGTGTAACAGTTGTAACAGTTGTAGCAGTTCTATGGAAAAGAGACCCTGGTAAAAAATTTCGGTGTGAGGAATTCGATGAAGTGCTGGATACTGATGGATATTGAAAAATAGCAGGTACATCCCCTTCCAATCACCAGGTTGTATGATTTCCTCCCCCACGACACAGGGATGGCATTCACATACCGACAGAGAGAACACGAAAACAAAGAGGGATTGACACGCTAAATCGAACAAATCCGGAAAAAATTTTGCATAAAAAATTAAAATATTTTTAACGATGTAGCCATATCATTCATGAGTGATTGATATACTTTCTCCATGATCTCTGATGGATATACCATCCAGAGATAGACGATAGACTTTTTTGATCCTGCAACAATGAGAGTGAGTCTTCCTTTCTTGCACTCATTTGTTTATCTCTCATTCTATCTCTTCTGTGGAGTGTTCCCACCTCAGCAGCAACCTGTTTTCATAACTCACCACACATCTGCAAGGATTACATTGACCTTGATGGGAATGGGGTCTGTGATTATGACGTTGATAACGATAAATACCCTCCATTGACAAGTACCCCAAAGCCCACAGAAATTCCGGATGTTCATGTGAATGAATCAAAAGCATCTGATGAGATAATCATTGACGAAAAGACAAATCAGTTCTATGATCCGAAAACCAAGACCGTCTTTTATCTCAATGAGTTTGGGTACGTAACTACCCAGTCAACGTATTCAGAGGAAGAATTGGAGCGAAGATGGAATGAGATTAAAAATACTCTGATAAACGAAAATCCAGATCTTGTTAAAGAAAAAGACCATTCCAATACAATATCTTCGCCTGATGAAAATCCATCATTGGATGAGATGATATCAGAAAAATCCCAAACCCATGATGTACAGACAGATATTGAAAAAAGGGATTCGGAAAACCTAAATAATAATGATATTTCTCTTAATTATTATTTAAATACTAATACACAATCCGCTGAACCTGACAAAAAAGAAGATATTGAAAAAACCCCTGAAATAGAACACAATGCTGATAAAAAAGAGAGAAAAGAAGAAAATAAGGGACTGGATGTACAGAATTCATTGAAAAACGCTGCAAATGCAGTTATTTCATCTTTGAATAAAAATTTGAAGGGCTCTGATAAGTACCCAGATGACTGGTCTATAAGCCCAGATGGAAATTTCGTATATTCTATGAGATATCCGGACGATGACCCAATACCTGTGCAATATTTTGAAAAAAATCCCGATAAAAATAACTGGGATAGGAACTGGGTGCAAATAGAGAGTGCATATCCGATATTTGGAACCCCTATTCCAGAAGGTGAGCATCTCCGGGTAGCTCAAAAAATCTATGATACCATAACAAAAGATCCCGAAGTACAAAAAAAATTAGATTCATGGAAGGATGAACCAAGGGACCTCAAAGAAAAGAAAGAATTTGCAAATATAATCGCGAATGCGATAATTGAAGCTCTTAAATTTGACAAAGAATATCTCAATGAAGTTCGGTTTGCAGATGAAGAAGAACTGAATCCTGGAGAGGAGGCAGCTTTTATTGACAGTGATAAGACCATCCTCATAAGACCTGATTCAGAGATTTGGAAAGATCCTGCTGTCCTTATTGGAACGGTAGCTCACGAAGTCAGACACCTGCAACAACTCTGTGCCAGCGATACATTACCGGCAGGTGAGTTTCGGGAGGGTATTCAGCAAAACTGGGATAGCCAGGGTTTTCGAGCGAATATTAACGAACATGGACATAATTATTATTACATGCAGATATCAGAATGTGATGCCTTTGGTGTTTGTGAAGAGGTAATCAGGGCATTTTCAAAGAAGGGGTTGTAATCGATCCAGGTATGGTCTATTAATCGCTCGTCTGAATCTATGAATTCAGACCCGTCCATATTTTCCAGATATTCTGCATGTTCAGACCCGGATTCAGATCAGATACTGATGAAAAACTATTCAGGTCTCTTTTCCATAGAGCTGCTACAAGTGTTACAACTGCTACAATGCCTTCTTTTCGTTAAATCCCTATAATTTCTCAAACATATTCAAATTCGTTCGAAATGCTTTCTGGGAACCCCCTTGAGTGGTGGGAATGGTATGCCTCTCTTGCATCATCTCATGTGCCTGTATCATATTCCGGAATAACCGGTCGGGATATTTTATGGATGTGTGATTGAAGATATCGCGTGAATTCTCTCCCAGGAATGCTGCTATTTCATCCCGGTATCGCTCATCTGCCCTGCTGTAATCGATAATGAGCCCCATCGTCCCGACAAAATAGAGGAGATCAAAATCTCTCCATTCAGCCTTGTGTATGTATGATGCAAGGATAGATTCGAGGAACGGATCGATTTGGGCTGCATCCTGAAATGAATACAGGAAAAAGGATGGCGAGCGGGTTACCACCCATTGGTAAAACCGCACGGCCCGGAGAACGTCATCTGGTAATTCTTCATCCAAAGTCTCATGAATCGGCTCACTCTTCAAAAAGCCCCAGTATTCAGATAATTTTGTGCTGTAATATCCGACCCGTGTTTTTGGATGATTTGTCCGTGCCAAAAACCCTGCCATTTTCAGTACCAGGTCCTGAACATATAAAGAGGAGAAGAACGGGACCCGATCCTTCCCCGGCATCAGGGTGATGATGTCAATGACATATCCAAGAAGAGCTTCAGAAGTAAAATCAATATCCCAGTAATTCACGCCGCTTCTTGTATCTTTCAGGAGAATCCCTTCTTCCTTTGCAGCGGCGAGTTGTATCTTTGTACTCTTTGGTTCTTTTATTCCAAGATCGCTGGCAATACTGTCCCGAATCAATGGTTCCGGGGTAGGTTCAGATTGCTTTAAGATAATCTCGATAATCTTTCGTTTCGTAACCCCTGGATTGTTGCCCTGACCCCGCGTTCTCCCTTCAGTCATGACCTATGTATATGAACTTATTACTATGAATATATTGCTATGAATTAATACATAGTATTATAATACCAATGCTTATATGGAAGCACGGATAACGAGAGTAGAGAGAAATGAGCACACATGTGTTCTTTTCCACGATCGCCGTTATGGGAAAACGCTAATATCGACAGGATTGAGAAAAAATGGAAGATCCCAGTATTAATCAAAAACGATCTGATGAACTATCTTTGAACTGGATTCATGACATCCTTGATGCTGTGGGGTCCAGAGGGGGACTCAATGAGTAAAACAACAACCTCTGTACCCCATGGCTCTGGTATACCCAGGCAGATGCAGCGTGAAGACCTGCTCTATGTCATGGTTCCGGCCGGGGAGAAGGGCCCGACGTACAAGGGCTGGAACCTGGTATCACAGGGGAGGCGGTCTGATGATCCCATTCTGGCCGTACATCTGCAACATGGTGGGAATTATGGGTATTATCCTGCTCCCGGTTCAGATATCCTCTCTCTTGACGTGGATGATAGAGGGACATTTCATGCAGCAGGCGGGAAGGATCTGGTCAGGGAGACATTCCGGTATTCAGCATGGCCTGACTGGCATAAATACCGGGCCATCGTCTCCTGTCCGGATATTCCTGCTCACTTCCGGGGGCACAAACTCTCGATCCGTAACGTTCTGGACCATACCATCGTTGAACTCTTCTTCCCGGCTGGAATGGAGAAAACCGGTGGTCAGTGTATCGGACCTGGCTCTCTGCATCCGAATGGGAACCGGTATGAAATATATGATCCTGATGCGTCCATAATGACCGTCAGATGGTCTGAAATTGAGAATATCGCCAGAATCATAAGCCCGGCTCTCGCTGATTCGATCCCTGAACCGGAATCTCATGCCCCTGTACAAAGCAGAGGAAAGACAATTACCGAGCGGTATGGTCTCTCTGTCATGGACAACCTCCCACGGGATGCCAGGATAGCGGGAAGCGAGATCCGGGGAGTGCATCCGGTTCATGGGAGCACGTCACCAGGAGGAAATGTGGCGATGAACCCTTACAAAGGCGTTGTCTACTGTTTCCGGTGTGCTGCCGGGTATGATGCAGCCGGTTGGGATGCCATATGCCGGGGAATTATGTCCTGTGGCGGGACATATGATTCGGATGTGATGAGACGGCATCTGGAGGTGCTGGATCGGGAAAAGCCTGAAGTCAGGTTTTTAGAACGGATTGCCTGGAAGAGATCACGGAGGAGATCATGACCGAAGTAATGACAATTCATTCCCCCTTCACTGATACGATGAGAAGAGCTTTAGGTATGGCAGGAGACCGCTCCTATTCAAAGGTAAAAGAATCCGGTGCATACCTTTTCACCATGGATCCTCCTGAAGAAGGAGATATGAGACAGGAGTTCTGGGATATTGCTGTCTATCTGCTCTCCAACCGAAAACCCTCCGATGCAGTTATTAAAACCCTGCAGAACCGGAATAAGAAGCTGAAAGAGTATCAACGACTGGATTATGGGGCTCTTTCGGAGATCAAGGATCTGGCATATTCCTATATCAAAACCGTGAAATTGTTTGATACCCCGGAAGAAGAGGAGGTAATCAGGCATATTCCCTTTTTTGAGAAAGACGGGGTCCTCTACCTTACCTGTATCAGTCCGGATGTCCGGTATTCATATGCTCACCTGCAGGATGGCACCGTGGTATTTTCAAGCGAAGAGACCGATCCGTCCGGGATAGTCACGATGCCTCCGGAGCTCCCCGTTCATCAGGATCGGGGTACGACCAGTTATATTGTCGGAATTCCACGGACTGATCTTTTGGAAAAGGCAGAACTTTTGACACCCGGTGCATTATATGCCCGAATCAGGGATCATTTGTTCAGATACCTGGATGCTGACGAGCATGATTATGAGTTATTTGTCTACTATATCCTGTACTCCTGGTATTACTCAAAATGCAGCACCACGCCCTATCTCCGGTTCCTTGGTGATACCGGGAAAGGAAAGAGCCGGTTTTTAAAAGTTATCTCTGATCTTTGTTTCTATCCAATCCGGGCATCAGGGGCGTCTTCAATCTCCGGCATCATGCGATTTAAAGAGAAATGGATGGGAACACTTCTGATTGATGAATCAGATCTGAAAGGTGATCAGTCATCTCCCCTTATCAAGTACCTGAATCTCGGATTTGAAAAGGATAATTTCTTCATCCTGACCGATAAAAACGACGTTTCGAGGGTTCATCTCTTTGATCCGTTTGGTCCCAAACTCATCGCCATGAGACAGCCGTTCCAGGATACCGCAACCGAGGGGCGGTGTCTTTCCTTCTCTCCGGATGAGACCACACGGGATGATATTCCTCCTGAACTTCCATCCACGTATGCAGAGGAGGTAGCGGTAATAAGGGCTCTTATTGCCAGGTTTACTCTTGAGCACTGGCCCCGTGTTTCAGAAGAATGCATGCTCTCCTGTATAGGAAACGGAATAGAAGGACGACTCAAGCAGATGGCACGACCTCTCTCCATTATTCTGACTCTCTTTCCTGACGGGCAGGAGCGGTTTTTACGGTACCTCAAAAGCCGGCAGGAGGAGATCAAGCGGACACGGGCTGAATCGTATGAAGGTATTATGTTCAATTATGTTCTTTCCCTGGCATTGGGCGATGAAATCCTGATCAGCGATCCAGAATTTGGTAAATATTACTATGAAGGACGAATTCAGGCGGTTACCTCCAAAATGATTACCGAAGGTCTGAAGTGCAGTTCAAAAAGTGTCTCCCGGGCTCTTGGAGGCATCGGTATGGTGAGCAGACAGAAGCGGGTTCAGACTGCACATGGGATAAAAAATATCCGGGCTCTGGAGATTCCAACCAGAAGGAAATGGCTGGAGATTATGCAACGGTATTATTATGATGAGTCTGGTGGAGAGATCCCCGATTGTCCGGAATGCCTGAGAGGCCCTGAATATCAGGTTCTCCAAACTGAAATGGCTGGTATTGAATCGTTTAATAAACCGAATGGTGGCGATGCACAAAGATTCTCTCAGCCTGGAGATGGTCTGGTGCAGCCTGCCCACGAAGACACATCGCGAGCCCTGTCAGAGTTTACCATCTTCCAGGAATTTGCTGTATATCATGGTATGAGTCCTGACCTTCCGGTCCATGCATATGTTCCTATTCCGGATGAGGACCGAACAGAATTATACTGCAGGTGCAAGGGATGCACCGCTTCAACCCGGTCATCAGCGATGTTTTGGATCCCGGATCGGCCGTATAACCAGGTCTGTCAGAAACACCTGGATGAAATGAAATATCTGTATGAAAAGGAGAATCCACTATGATTACCTGGCTTGATAATCCACTGAATTATTCGTATCTTCGAAAAACACTCTACATCAGTCTTTCTTCCCGGTTTCCGGTGAAAACGATGGGAAAGAAATTTCAACAGTTTGGGAAACTTATCGGGCATGAGCTGGTGGAGCGGAGGGATTCCAACACGAAAGGGGTGTATGTATACCACCATCAGTTTTACTGGCTGAAGGAACATGATAGGGATCTCGCTCCGGACGGGGTGTACAAGGGACCCTGGGGGTTTGGCGGTCGGATGCCGACTGAAGCAGTGAATCCTGTCCGGCTTGTGGAGAGTAATCCGTAAGGTGGGGAAGGGGAGGGGATAGGGGAGGTAAAAGTGTATTGTTGATACCCACCCCTATTTTTTTCTGGGATCATGAACTTATTGTTAAACTTATCTTTGTCGTAAAACCAGAATTTCGCATACCTGAATGAATTTTTTTTACTCTCTTCGATAACATCTAGTGATATTTCCTCTGTGATTTGTTCTCCGGTACTATAATCTGCTGATTCTCTTAAGGATTCGGTATAGGCCAGAGTATGCCAGATCTGATGATCCACAAGACCATTGTTCACATAATGGTCACTGATTTGAGTAATGAGTCCTTTGTGGGTTTTTGTAATAATCCCTTTTGAAGAGAGCAGAGCTTTGGCTGCATAATACAAGGCATAATAACTCCGGGAGATCGCATCTTCATAATTTGTCTCATCAGCGAGTAAGAGGAGATTATATGGGATATCCTCACCGGGAGTGAGTGTTCGAAGGATAAGATCGGCCTGGTCGGTCATGTTCTCTTCGTAGGGGTTTAGACTCGGTAAGTTCTGCTAATTTGAAACGGGGCTGATATTACTGTTTCCCATACTCGTGCTGCTTTCTCCGGATCAAGACCGAGTCTTTGCCTTATCTGCAGACCAATAAACAGGGCAAGCATAGCATTTGCCATAATTTCCGGGTCAATTTCCACTGGCCGGTCAGGAAACCGCATCGAAAGGTACATAGCGATCTGATGTATCATCTCGTCATGAAGCAGGGCAATCTCTGAAATTAACCGGTGTTTTTTTGGGAGTCCTGCCATGACCTCAAAGATCATCGCAAACTGGTTCCTATACTGGTTATTGGCCTCTGCAAAAAAATCTCCAAGGGACTGGATCTCACCTGACTGTATGGACTCTTGTGCCATAGAACTGACATCGGCGATGATGGATTTGATGATCTCAAGAAAGAGGGCTTCTTTATTTTCATAATAGAGGTAGAGGGTGGGTCTGGAGATTCCTGCTTCCTTCGCAATATCATCCATCCGCACATGCTGGTACCCTTTTTCAAAAACTATCCGGGTGGCAACCTCCAGTATTCGTTTCTTTGCTTCTTTTTTATATTCCGGGACTACCCGAGGCATAGGAGAATGTTGGTTGTGAGATAATATAATGACACGTTCGTCAGTAACATTTATGTCAGTATAATGACATCTATGTTATTATAAATGACGCAAATGTCAGCATGTCCGGTATCTCTCCTTTCATACCGGCTAAAAACAGAAACTGTTCATTACCGAAAGGTCTGCATCCTCATATCTTTCCTTATCATTCTGGCGGGGATCGGACTTACGGGAATTGTGACCGCAAGTGAACCGACCATTGTAATCTCCTCGTATGAGGTCAGACCTGACGTGATCATGCCCGGAGGCTCTGCTCTCATTACCGTCCAGGTATCAAACACCGCAAAAGGTGCATCGGTAACGAAAACCGGTGGAGATCAGACAACCGGGCAGTCGGTAACCGAGACGAGGGATATCAATGTCTACCTATCAGATGTCTCCCTCTTTGGAAACGGGCTTCGGGTGGAGTCCGGAGATTACCGCCGGGTCGGAGAGGTTGGTCCTGGGCAGTCAGTACCCCTGACATTCCTGGTGCAGGCTCCGCATCAATCAGGAATCTACTTTCCAGAGCTGCATATCGCAACCGAAGGAGGAAGGAGCCTGAAATACCCGATACCGGTGAATGTCAATGATGACAGCCTGGTACAGAAGAATCCTGCCCTCCAGATAACAAAAGAGATTCCTGACTCGGTAATACCTGGTGAAAATGCAGAAGGGACTCTTATTCTCCAAAATGACGGTGATACGGCTGCATCAGAAATTATGGTGAATATCAGCCCGGCAAGCCCTGAAATCTCTGTAGCCAGCAAGGTTATAACCCATATATCCCGCCTTGGACCAGGTGAGGATGTGAGCATCCCTCTTACGATCTCAACGAGCCGGAAGACACCAGAGGGAATATCGCTCCTTGTCTGCACCCTCAGGTATAGTACCGCAGGAGGGACGATCCTGACACAGACCGAACAGGTGCCGGTTAAAATTTCCGGGAAACCGGATCTTGCCATTGCAGCAGTAACTTCAGATCCGGTCCGGATATCGGAAGGAATGCCCTTCTCGCTCATCGTCCGGATTGAGAACACGGGGACCGGGGATGCAAATGGAGTCAGGGCAGTAATCGATGCCCCGGTAAAAGGGACAAAAGAGGCCTTTGTCGGGAAGATTGAACCGGATAATGACGGCCCTGCGGTATTCTATCTTCAGGAAGCTCCCGCCGGGGATTATCAGATCCCGATAATGATCAGGATGGAACATGAAGGGACGGAATATGTCATGGATGATACTCTTTCGCTGACTATTGCGCCCAGGGGAAATCCACTGCTCATTCCGGCCGTTATTATCCTGTGTCTCATCGGTGGTGGTATCGTGGAATATCGTCGCCGGCAGTCGGAGCCTACGGTATGAAGACGGTTAATATTCCGGTTTATCTGGCTGTTCGTGCAATACAAAGGGGGAATAAGGGGACATTTCTCCTTACTATCATGATCGTGGCATTATCCTTTGTTTTAATGGTCTTTATGCCATCCCTTACCGCAGGACTTACCGGGGCATATAATCAGCAGGTCAGTGATTACCAGTATGCTGACCTGATTATCGAACCGGATGATGATAATCAGGTTCTATCAGATACTCATATGCTGGTCAGAACCATCGAGCGGACTCCCGGTATCGCTGCAACCTCGTCACATATGATCGTCAGTACTTCGTTGGAATCGGATAAAAAGATTCTATCACGGGGGGTTGTCGCAATTATCCCGTCTGATGAAGAACGTGTCACAAAGACCTTTGGGAAGATAACTGAAGGTCGGTATCTCTCTGATGGAGACACTGATGTGATTCTGCTCGGTTCAGTGCTTGCCGGTCATGATGATGAAAAAAAGGATAAAATGGAATCGCTGGGCGGGGTTCATGCCGGTGATTCACTAAAAGTTACATTTCAGAACGGCATTGTCAGGAAAATGACCGTGGCAGGGATATTTGAGACAGGCTCCATCTCTGCTGATAATGAAGCATTCATCACACAAAAAGAGATGGAATCAGTACTTGGACCGACTGACAAATCGTCTCTCATTCTCATCCGCTCATCTGGTGCAGAGACCCTTGCTCAGACCAAGATACGGCTTATGGAGTTTGGAATTCGTGATGACATCAAGACGGTAACCGAAAAAGGAGAAGGGATAATTGGTGACGCATTGAAGAGTTTCTCCCTCCTGAATTCAATCATGCTGGTCTTTTCCCTCGTTATTGCAAGCATTGTCATATTTATTGTAGTATACATCAACACAACCCATCAAAGAAGACAGATAGGCATTCTCAAGGCCATTGGTATTCCTGAACGGGATATAATCAGGGACTACCTGGTTCAGGTGGCCGTCATCTATGGATGTGGTGCTCTCTGCGGGGTGGCACTCTTTACGTGTCTGAGTGAATATTTCAGGGCTTTTCCTCTTCAGTTTCCGGCCGGTGCAGTGTATCCGGTGTTTGATCTGACTGTCCTTCTTCCTTCTCTTATGGTTCTTGGGTTCGTTTCCCTGATAGCCGGTTTTATTCCTGCTAAGCAGGCAACATCTGAAGATATTCTGGATCTGGTGAACCGATGATTGAGACCTGCGACCTTCGAAAAACCTATGCGATGGGTGATGTCAGCGTTCATGCATTACGGGGGATTTCGGTTAGGATAGAGAAAGGAGAGTTTGTGGGAGTTATGGGGCCATCCGGAAGTGGAAAGTCCACATTTCTCCATCTCATCGGATTGCTTGACTCCCAGAGCTCAGGAAAGGTTCTGATTTCCGGAACAGACGTCTCTTTGCTTTCCAATGAAAAACGATCCCGGTTTCGACTCGAAACCATGGGGTATGTCTTTCAGGACTATGCTCTCATAGAGGATCTGACGGTTGTAGAAAATATCGCTGTGCCGGGTTTTGGTCTGGGAATGGATTATTATCAGGTGATGGATCGGGCTATGAGACTTACTGAAGAGGTTGGTCTTTCAGGCCGGGCTCATCACCTGAAGCGTGAGCTCTCCGGCGGTCAGCAGCAACGGGTAGCGATTGCACGAGCCCTGATGAATGAACCTGCAATCGTATTTGCCGATGAGCCGTGTGCCAATCTTGATACTGCTTCTTCACGAATGGTTCTTGACCTGTTTCAACGTCTGAACCGGGAGCATGGACAAACTATCGTGATGGTTTCCCATGAGCCCTGGCATGAGGAGTACTTTGACCGGGTCATCAGGTTTGTTGATGGAAGAATTGATACCGATGTAACGCCGGATGTAGAATAGAAGAACTGAAGAACAGGAACGGAGAGAATTATCTCTCCTCGGATTGTAATCCTTTATGATTCTTTTAGATGCTTACAAAGCCCTGTTCTTCGACAATCTTCTGTCCTTCAGCGCTCAGGACAAAGTCAAGGAACTCTTTTGCAAGGCCTTCCGGCTCACCGGCGGTAACGAAGTATAATTCACGGGAGAGTGGGTATGCACCGGACTTTACGGTCTCGACTGATGGTTTTGAATTCTTTCCATCGTCGCCCGTGATCTCAATGACCTTTACGCCATCTTCAAAGCCCATACCGACGTATCCGATTGCGGTCGGGGTCTGGGATACGTACTGCTGGACCGCACCATTGGAGTTCTTTTCAAGCATGAACTTGGTGAAGTCTTCCTTGTTGAGGACTCTCTCAAGGAAGAACTCTCTGGTTCCTGATGCACTGTCACGTCCGACGATCTCAATCTTTGCGGTCTCTCCGCCAACATCCTGCCATCCGGTGATGGTCCCGGTGTAGATGTCCTTGATCTGTTTCAGAGTAAGTGCTTCTACGGCGTTTTCAGGGTTTACAATGACTGCAATACCATCCTTTGCGACTGCAACGGTCTGAAGATTGGGGTATTTGGTCTTCTCTTCGTCTTTCAGTTCACGGGATGCCATTGCAAGGCTGACAACACCTTCGCCTATTGCCTTGATACCAGCACCAGATCCCCCGCCACTAACCTGAACATCAACATCAGGGTGGGCATCCATGAATGCTTCTGCACATGCAGAGGCGATCGGAAGAACGGTTGTTGAGCCTGAGATACTTAACGTCGTCTCTTCAGCCATAACGGGGGCAGTGGCACAGAAGACAGCACAGAGCAGGAATATGATTCCTGCCATCCGGAGAACCGGAGTTTTCATTGTATGAGACATGATAAATCCCGTCATCCATTGTCATCCCTGTATTATCCCCGTTTCCGATAGAGAATATAGAGAGATATGGGTACTCATGAGGAATATGATGTCTTTATAGTTCTCTATTCTCACTATATCGACCAATAGACTCTATGCCGAATCATTATCGAACCGGCACATGATCTTATATGCATACATTCCGATCCTGACCGGATGTTTTCCGGCCTGTGATTCGGAAATTTTTGGAGAGAATAATTCTATGGCAGATATGCTGCACTCAATTATGACAAAACTCACCGCCGGTTTTGTTATTCTGGTAATTCTTATTACCGGACTTACATTTTTGTTTACCGTCGGTGCATCGACTGATAAAATTCAGGAATCAACTCAGCAGGAGCTGGTGGCTCTTGCCTCTCTCACTGCAGCAGACCTGAACGGAGATGAGATCGCCAAATTAAAACCTGGAATGGAGGCTGAAATCCTCTATCTGATGAATGCTGAACAACTGGCCCATATGTCCCAGGCTGATCATGAGATCGTGAAGATTTTCACCGCCAGAAAACAGGGTGACGGGATGGAATATGTCATAGACAGCGGGTATAATATCGGGAAAAGGGATGTAAAAATTGGCAATCCCGTCTCAAATCCGACACCTGCCATGATATCAGCATTTACTGGTCCCTCTGTTGAAAAAGACTTTGTTGAGAGGCCCTGGGGGACTGTACTTGCCGGGTATGCACCGATTAAGAATGCCAGGGGGGAGGTTATTGGTATTGTTGGTGTGGATATGGATGCAGCGGTTGTACAGAACCGGATGGACTTTGTTGGTCAGACCATTTATCTGATTCTGTTCCTTGGCATTCTCTGTGCTGGACTTATTATTGCCATATTCTCCCGGACCATGATCCGTGACATTCACATGCTGATAGAATCGGCAAATAAGATCAGCAGAGGGGATACGAATGTGTCTATCTCAATTAATCGGAACGATGAGATTGGAGAACTTGCTTCATCATTCAAACGGATGATTACCAGTCTGAAGATCCTGATGCACCAGGACTACCAGCATGAGTAACTGGTAGACGGGGGATTTTTATGAGCAAAACCTCTGATGCAGTGCTTGAGATTGCGGTTGAATATCTCGGTCCTGCAGCAATCACCCTCCTGGAACGACAGACAAAGTTTCATCTTCAGGGTCTGAATTTTCCCGATATCGGCCCTGAACACTGTAAGGAACTGGCGAAATGGGTTGGTCTTGCTTCAGCCATGTTCATAGAGCAGGATCTGGCCCAGGAACTTGCAGACAAGATCGGGAAACTGGGGTGATCCCAATGTACCACTCATTACCTCACCTGTTTCCAGTCCACGTCCTCCATGTCGATGATGATGTCCATATTCTGGAGGTCACCAAGGCGTTTCTTGAACGCTCCGGTCATATCCGGGTCTATTCATGTTCATCGGTACAGGAGGCATTTGAACATCTGACTGTGTATTCGGTTGATGTCTTCATCTCCGACTATGAAATGCCGGACATGAGTGGAATTGAGCTTTTGCAAACAATCAGAGGTCATGGATGTGATATTCCTTTTATTCTTTTTACCGGCCGGGGAAGAGAAAGTGTTGCGGTATCAGCAATCAATTCAGGAGCCACCTTTTACGTACAAAAGGGAGGAGAGCCTCGTTCACAGTATGCAGAACTATCTGATAAGGTCATGAAGGCATACCGGCAGTACCGGGATCAGCAAAAACTCAGGCATCTCTCCCGGATATTTCAGGTTCTTCGGGAGGTATCTGACACCATTCATGGGAATGAAAGGAGAGAAGAGGTTTTTGCCCGTCTCTGCAGCAGGATTACCTCTGAACCCGGATATCAGAACATGCGTATCGTCCTGTTTGATGCAAATGGGAATGTGACCGGGGTGTATCATGCCGGTCTTGAAGAGCAGATGGGCCGGTTCCTCTCGTATCTTCAGGCAGGGAACCGGACATCCTGTTACAAGAAGGCACTGCAAAGCAGGAGTGGCCCGGTTATTTGTGCTCCTGATGAGACCTGCGTATTATGCCCGCTCTACTCAGGTCATCATGATGCCCATACCCTGACGGTCAGACTGGAACATGCAGGAACGGTCTTTGGCATTGTATCTGTGACTCTCGAGCCTGAATATGCCCGGGATCCTGACGAACAGGCGATGGTGCAGGATGTTGCACGGGAGATATCATACGCTCTTCATCACTTTCTCCTCCAGGAAGAGCATAACGAGATGGAAAATCTGATTGGGACGAATAAAAAACTCGATATCCTCAATACGATAACCCGGCACGATATCAGGAATGAACTGACCGCCCAGCTCTTTCATTATGATAATCTGCTTGAACTTTCGCACAAGTATCCGGAGATTGCGCCTGATGTAAAAGAATTGGGGATTTCTCTTAATAATATCCAGGAACATCTGATGTTCTCCGATGTATACCAGAAGATTGGTATTCAAAAACCCCAGTGGCTTTCTATCTCCCGTATCATCGAGAATATTACCCAGTCTCATGGATTTGGCAATGTCTCCATCCTCCATTCCACCGGGACGCTTGAGGTGTATACCGACCCGATGTTTGGAAAGATAGTCATCAATCTTGTTGAAAATGCCCTGATGCACGGGAGCCGGGTTTCTGCAATACAAATTCGGTTTGTTGAGAGGATTGATAATGGCCTTCTCATCATTGAGGATGACGGGATGGGTATTCCGGATAATAAAAAGAAGGTCATCTTTGAACGGGGAGTGGGCCGGAATTCAGGTCTTGGTCTTTTTTACACCCGGGAAATTCTGGGGATGACCGGGATGAGCATTACTGAGAATGGAACCTATGGAAAAGGTGCCAGGTTTGAGATATGTATTCCGAAGAGTTGTTACCGGTTTTACAAAGGGGAGGAACTGATGAACGCTTTACACACTTCTTTTGCAGGGCAGGTGCATGCCGATGATTCATAATTCTGTTGTTTCAAGACAAGGTGCTGCGGCGGATTCGTTTATTCAGCATATATCACAGGGGTCGTATGCATTTTCATGCTGGGATGATTCCATTGATGCATTCCCGGTTCCGGTTCTCCTCTGTGATCACACTCTGACGATTTCACATGCAAACGAAGCCTTCCTCAGTATCTCCGGGTTTCAGAATGAGACAATGAAAGGGATGCATTTTAAAAACCTCCCGGTGTCTCTTCTCTCCGGCGAGTCGGTCTGGGATGCTGCTCTCTCCGGACGGATAACATCAGGGATAGCGGAGGTCGTCTTTCCGACAGGGGCAGGGTTTTATGAGGTTCGTGCCCTTCCTACGGTGCCTGAAGGCCAGTCTGTTCCGGTCATGCTGGTGTTCTTTATCAAGCCGGACAATCCGCCGGACTTTCCCTCATATGATACGATCAGGAGGTCTCTTTCTGAATCCTGTGAGATCCTCGCCGAGATGGATGGGACTATCCTCTCCATATCTTCCGGGTCCTCAATTCCCATCCCGGCTGATGTTCTTCTGAA
Source organism: Methanospirillum hungatei JF-1 (assembly GCF_000013445.1). Lineage (NCBI taxonomy): Archaea > Methanobacteriati > Methanobacteriota > Methanomicrobia > Methanomicrobiales > Methanospirillaceae > Methanospirillum > Methanospirillum hungatei. The sequence goes on along the minus strand of NC_007796.1, from coordinate 1,869,917 downwards.
TAATAACATCCTGAAGTGGGACGCTCTCTCAGAGCATCCTGCAATACTGGGCATTCACAATCATCCCGGGACAGAGATTCGGTTTATTCACGAAAATACCGTATTAGAGGTCGCATACCTGATTACGGTCCGGGTCTGTGAAGTGGTTCTCCTCAAGCGTTCGGTCCTGTTTCTGACCATAACTGAACTAATATCCCCGGTTAATGATAAGGCAGATACTCCTGACAATTCTGCTCTTTCTTCTGCACTGGAACAGCTGGCATCAGCGATATCTGCAGGGAATTTCTCATACCGGATGGAGATAGAATCCTGTCCGGAGGATCTTAAGCCCGGTATTCAGGCGGTAAATACCATGATGGAGCAGGTACAGCTGCAGTTTCAGGCATTGACTGACGGAATCTCCCAGATGAACTCAGGATGGATTCCGCTCTCCATATCAGCACCAGAGGAAGGTCCGTTTACCGGTATCATTCAGGATCTGAACGGGGCACTGGATAGTCTGCAGCTCATGATTGCAACTGTTGAATCCTTCACGATGTCGGTTATGGAGGGAAATCTTACCGTGAAAGGGGAAACATCAGGTCTTTCCGGTTATTATCAGGCGATGATTGCAGGAATGAATCAGATGCTGGTCAGACTCAATACGCCCCTTCTTGAGATGAAACGGGTTGCGAAGGCCTTTGCAGCCTGTGAATTCTCCTCACGGATGGATGAGAAGATTGCATATCCCGGAGATTTTGCCAGTATGAAAGAGTCCATGGATTCGATCGGGATCTGGTGTTCAGCTGTTGTCGGGGAGATTGACCGGGTAAGCAGCCGGTATGCATCTGGTGACTTTACCGCCCATATGAGTTCAAAACTTGAGGTGACGGGGGATTTCACTACCATCCGAAGTTCGCTTGACAATATCGGGGTTCAGGTATCTGAAAGTATCACGGTGCTCAGAAATGCAGCAGATGTGCTGACTGAAGAGTCTGATGGGATTAAACGGGAGATAGCAGCGGTTTCAGGGCAGGCTGAGACCCTTGCCTGTTACACCAGTGCCGTATCTGAACGGGCAGTCAGTGTCCAGGATGAGGTCAGGCAGATGGTTATGAGTGCAGATACTGCCATGCAGGCGCTTTGCGGGATGAATGAGAAGGTGCAGGAGGTAGCCCAGACATCTGCCAGAACGCATGAGATGTCATCGCAGGGAGTGGTGCTGGCAACACAGAGCCGTGAAGGGATTGACGCCATATCAGATGCAGCCGGGTCGGTGGACAGTGGGATTTCCCGTATCCATGAAGAGCTGATCAGCATTGAGAAGATCATCAAGGTAGTTACGGACATTGCAAACCAGACAAATCTACTTGCCATAAATGCAGCAATTGAAGCGGCTCATGCCGGAAGCTATGGAAGGGGATTCGCGGTTGTTGCAAGTGAGGTAAAGCATCTGGCTGTGCAGTCAAAAGAGTCCACAACCAGTATTTCCCAGACGCTTGCGGCGTTGCATGATGCCTTCCGGGAGGTGCGGGATAAGGTCTCACAGGTTCAGGGAGAGATTGAGTCCAGAAGCCATGCCATATGTGAAATGGTTCATTTATTTGAAAAGATGGCCGGAGAGGTTGAGGTTATCGCTACCATGAGCCGGGAGACCGGGATACTGTCACATGAGCAGGAGAGCAGGATTCGCGATCTGAATGAACGGGCACGGAGAATTGGTGATTTGATGGTGGAGACAGCACGGGATGCCGGGTCATCTGCAGAGGCCTGTGCTTCATCCTGCCGGTCGATTGAACAGATATCCGGTCATATTGAAGCCGTTGCGCGGTACGCCGAAGAGATTCATGGAGGGATAAGCGGGTTTACCGTGTAAATACCTCCCCTTTTCATACATGTCTTTTGGCATGGGGTATGACAATGCAGGATGGGTAGATAATTCACGAAGATGTAAGGCTGAACTATGGATATAAATAATTTCATCTCTTTGATCGGTCTTCTCTTCATCATAGCCTGCGCTTTTTTTGGTATTTTGTTCCTTTATCAATCGTTCCGACCTCGTGAGATGAAAAAAACCATACAGTATTATGCCACCCTCCTTGAATATTCACCTTTTCCTGCTGTAATTTTTCGTGTTTCAGATCTGAAGATTATTGCTTTAAATACCAGGGCTGCTGATCTATTCAGGATTTTAAAAGAGAAAGCAATTTCTAAACCCATTCTGGATTTTTTTGTCTGTCCTGATGATCTTCATGACATTATGTCTTATCTAAATCATCATGAGAAACTGGTGGATTATGAAACCCGACTTCTTGCACGGGGAGGTCGTTTTTTCTGGGCATATCTGTCTGCCAACCCAATCTCCATTCTGGAAGAAAAAGCCGTTATCTGTGGATTTACTGACATTAACCATCAGAAAGAACTGGAGCAGACGCTTCAAAAGAATAAGGAGTTATACCGGTCAATCATCAGAACCTCTCCTGATAATATTACGATGGTGGATATGCTGGGTAAGATTTTCATGGTCTCTCCGGCAGCCGTTCGGATGTTTGGATATAATGACAAGGACCGGTCACCGTATGGGATGCCGATTCTTGATCATATTCACCCTGCTGATAGGGCCAGGTTCAAACATGATGTCAGGCAACTGAAAGCAGGAACGAATACGGGGGTTCATGAGTACCGTGCGGTCCGGAAAGACGGATCTGAATTGTATATTGAAAGTCATTCAGAGATAATTAATGATAATCAGGGCCGGCCTGATAGTATTCTGTATGTTATCCGGGATATAACGCAGCGGAAGGAGACTGAAAAGGCCATTCGTGAGAATGAAGAACGGTTTGTTACCATTTTCCAGGAGGTTCCGGATCCGGTGCTGATATTTCGGCAGGACGGGACTATACTGGATATGAACAGGCAGTGTGAAGAATGGTTTGATGTCGGAAAAATCTGTTCGCTTGGGCATAAGGTTCAAAATTTAGGTTTTTTCTCCACTGATGCCAATAACGAGGATCAGTTTTTAAAAATCCTCTCCCTGCAGCCTGGAGAAAAGTATGAGACCTGTATCAGGCTTGCAGACGGTCAGGAGCGGTATGCTATCCTCTCAACCAGGTACATCACCATCCAGGGAGATATCGCAATTTTACTGCTCATCAATGATATCGACAGCCTTACCCGGGCTTATAAAGCATTGACAAAAGCAAATCATCAGATTGGTCTATTAAACAGCATAACACGACATGATATTCTGAATAAGGTGATGGTCATTACCGGATATAGTGAGATCCTTTTGGAAGAGTATCCTGATGCAGAGTGGAGAACAACGATGCAGACCATCTTCTCATCTGGAAAAGATATCCAGCACCTGATAGATTTTACACGGGAATACCAGGATCTTGGTGTTCATGAGCCTGTCTGGCAGCGAATAGATGAGATATTGCAGAAGGATGTCCTCAAATCGCTTACTGGTGGAGTTTCTCTTACCATCCCGATAGAAAAGGTGGAGATCTATGCTGATCCTCTCTTTGAGAAGGTTCTCTATAATCTTATTGAAAATTCTATCCGGCATGGGGAAGGAGTGACCAGGATTGCCCTGTCATATGAGATATCCGGAGATGTGTGCCGGTTTGTGTATTGTGATGACGGGGTAGGAGTTGCAGAGAGTGAAAAGGGTCTTATATTCCAGAAAGGACATGGGAAAAATACCGGTCTTGGATTATTTTTGATTCGTGAGATACTTTCATTTACCGGGATTTCCATAACCGAAAACGGCGTGCCGGGTCAGGGGGTCAGATTTGAGATGCTGGTCCCGTTCGGATGCTGGAGATATCGGGATTCCTGCTTTATGAGAAGATCAACGCCGCCCGCTCCTGACAGATGACGGCGGAAAGTTATGTCTTTGAGAGAATTTCCCTCACCCACTCCTGGTTTTCGTGAAGGGCACATCCGCCCGCTGATTCTGTCAGCACTTCTGGCATATCTCTCAGTCTTTGAAGGAATCGTGATCTCAGCGCTTCTTTCAGTGGCATTTCAGTCAGGTTTGCATCAGAGTATGATGCTGCCGGGCAGGGCTCGAGATCTCCGGACGGACTGACATGAACAAATCCACGCCCTGCAGCAAGGCATCCTCCATAGTATGCTTCATCTCCGGGAAAGCCAAGAAAGAGTGCCGGGTATTTTTGGTTCAGACGGGTGAGTATGCCTGGCAGGTTTTGCTTCTGTTCATGGGTGAGGATCAGATCTATTGTTCCTGGTGTCATGGGAACATATTCAACATAGGAAAAAACCCTGATAGAGGCATCAGTCATCTGCCTGATAAATACGTCACCGGTGACAATCTCAAGATTTGCCCTGGTAGCCGTGATTGAGCAGCCAAAGAAGATGCCACGGGATGAGAGCAGATGACAAGTAGTAATAAGCCGGTCAAATACTCCATCCCCTCTCCGTGCATCAGTCTCATGCCGAAGTCCTTCAAAACTTATCAGGGGGACGATATTCCGGTATGATGCAAGGGTGTCAGCCATCTGTTCATCTATGAGGAGGCCATTGGTAAAGACCGGGAAGAGGATTGTGGGATGAGCCTGTGCAATACGGAATATCTCATCTGCCCGAACAAGGGGTTCGCCCCCGGCAATGACAAGAATGGAGACTCCGAGATCAGCAGCCTGGTCAATGACTGATGTGAGGATATCCGGTCTCATTTCCGTTCTTGGATTCTCATTTCTGGCATGCATGTAGCAGCCTTTACAGGTAAGGTTGCATCGTGAGGTGATGCTGATGATCATGACCGGTGGGACCTGGAGTCCTTCTTTCTCGTGTTTGGCCCGGATTTTCGCTGCCTTCTTCTGGTACCGGAGTATTTTTCCTGCAGGGATGATGAGTGAAGGATCGGCCCCGATTATCCTGATAGCATGACTGATGACCTCACCGATGGTCGTGTTGAAGAGGTCCCGGTACTGCTCCTGCCTATCCTCGGGAGAGATCCTCTGCTCACTCATGGGACACTCCATCTGAAATCCTGAAAGGATCATTCTGGATGGGGCATGCCTGTTCTCCTTTGGTGAAACAGAGAAGACAGCCTCTGCAAGGGTGCAGGGTGAGGTCTTTCAGCCAGACATATTCACATTGAACCGGAATCTCCTGCTCCAGGTACTCTCTGAACATTTCACATGCCTGGAACGTGTTCCCTTTCCGGGGGCTGCCCATGATAACCAGAATTTGTTTTGGATCTGTCATGCTCATTTCTCCTCTGAATCCGGTGTTTTTGTGGTATCTCCGAATGGTTCCGCCTGGATGATTCTTCGGAGAATTTCTCCCCCGGCATCAGGATTTTTTGTGTCCTCTGATGTTAGTGAGATCTCCAGGACAACGATGGCACCCCGGCTGATCAGTGCTTCCTTCAGAATGGGGAGGGCTTCACCGGGCTGATTGCAACAGGTGGTAAAGATGACAACTCTCTTCCCCTCACACCCCTTAAGTGCTTGAACGGCAGCATTCATGGCAGGGGCTGGTTTCCATGCCCAGACCGGTGTTCCCATAACGATGAGATCATACGCTGAAACATCTATGGAATCTGGTTCAATTGGGTCACATGCCATCTTTCGGGATCGAAAAACTCCGGTTGTATATGCTGAAAAGGAAGAATAGGGTTTTTTCGTTCTGATCTCAATGATGTCGCACCCGCTGGCATTTCGTATCTCTTCTGCTATATGGCGGGTAACCCCTGAGTATGAATAATAGATGACACATGCCCGGATTTCCTGATCAGGTGAGGATTTCCTGATAAGTTCCCGGTTGCATCTTCCCATGACACTCGAATACATCAGTTCAAAATTATCCCGGAATTCTACCATCCGGTCGCGGTTGATAGTATAGTAGATATAAAACCCGTCCCGGCGTGAATCAACAATGCCTTCTGATTTGAGGGTTTTTAAATGCTGGGATACTGCAGGTTGGGAGATGCCAAGTCTGGATGCAAGCTCGGATACTCCAAGGGTTCCAGTAGTGTCACAGGTGAGGAGATATATTATTTTCAGCCTGGTCAGATCACCAAGGGCTTTGAATACTCCGGCCATCTTTGGAACTATCTCGCAGAGTTTTGTACAGTCCTCACACTGGTTACATATCTCCATACGTTAGCATATAGGTATTTGCTTATGTGGTTATATACTTTTCAGAGTCTGCTGCCTTCTTCATATGGATATATGGATGGTATTCCAGGCAATTACCCGGTGTTCGGCATCAATGGCAAAGGTGGCATATGGAAGGGCTGCAAGGATATTTGAGAGTTTCTTTTCAGATTCCTGAAGTGCAAGCAGGACTTCCCGGCGTTCGATTGAAACGGTAATTTTATGAACGAGCTCAGCAAACTGGGATCTGTTTTCACCTCCCTTCTGGATGTAAAAATCAGCTCCTTCATTGAGTGCAGCAATTACAACCTTTTCCCGCCCTCTGCCGGTAAAAATGATGAAAGGGATCTGGTTTCCTGTTCGTCTGACCTGTTTGAGGAGCTGTATCCCATTCATATCAGGCATCTCATAATCTGAAACGATTGCATCAAATGAATTGTATGTGAGAAGTTCAAGGGCTTTTAGAGGATTGTTGCAGGTTGTGACATGATATGCTCCGGATCGTTCAATGAAAAGTTTTCCAACTTCAAGGAGGATCTCTTCATCATCGACGTACAGGATCTGTTTTGTCGCCTGGGGAGTTCCGGCTTGATATGGGGATGAAATGTTTTTGGATATGCATGAGGGATGTCGGATCTCATCCGGGATTTTTTGATATGTCTGCATGCATATCCTGTTTATATCTCAAGCAGAATCTGTTCTATATTCAGCCATATGATGAGATCTGTATGAAAATTTTGCCCCTCATCATATCTCTTTTTAATTATTCCCTGGATATGCCCGGCATCATCATGCCCCTGGTGAACAGAATAATCAACCAGGTTCTGGTCTATGGCAAGGACTGAATGTACATCGTCTACAAGGAACCCAAGTTTGTGGTTTTTCTCTATGATATCAAGAATAATAATGCGTTTTTTCTCCTCTGATGTCTTTGATGCCTGGTTCATAAAGAGAGCCAGATCGATGATGGTGGTAATTTCTCCTCGAAGATCAATGATACCCTTTATGTGGGGGGGGTGAGTTAGGGAGGGGTCGAATTCGTGTATATTCAACGATTTCCTTAATATTTTGGATATCTATGGCAAATCTGTCTGTCCCAAGATTAAATTCGATAACCTGCATCTCCTGTCTTGTCACCGTTCGTGGTTTTGATTGCGGTTTTGTATCCATCAATCGTTGAGTCATTCTGCTCACCTTACCCTACGGTAAAACGGGATATTTCCTGATGTACTCCGTCACTGATGACGACAATCGTATTTACGACTTCACTGATCTGTTCCAGGGCTGCAGAGGTCTGCTTTATGGCGACAGATGTGTTGATGACTTCTTCTGATGTTTTATGGGTGAGAAATGCCACTTCCTGCATACTAGCGGTAACTTCCTCTACTGATGCCGCCTGCTCTTCTGAAGCAGCTGCAACGTCAGTAATATGTTGATGAATGTCACCAATTGCCTGTGCAATGTCAGTAAATGAGGTAACGGTCTCAGCAAGGGCTGAACTGCCATCATGAACCACCTGAACCGACTGGGCCATTGCATCCTCAGCGGTTTTTGCTTTTTGCTGGAGAGTTGTGATCATCTCAGTTATGTTTTCGGCTGACGTTCGTGAATCCTGAGCCAAAGACTTTACTTCAGATGCAACTACAGCAAACCCTCTTCCTGCTTCTCCGGCACGGGCCGCTTCTATTGCGGCATTCAGGGAGAGAAGGTTTGTCTGGTTTGCTATGTCTGATATAACTCTGACTATCTTTCCGATCTCATTCATCTCTGCATTAATGTCTTTTACAATGGTATCGACATGTTCTGCGGCGGTCATGATTTCAGACATTGACTGTTCTGATCGTCTGACTCGTTCCATTCCCTGTTTTGCTGATACGGTTGCCCCTTGTGATAGTACTGCAACACGATCTGCCTTGTGAGAGACCTCACTGACCGTCCGGGTGAGATCTTCCATGGCACGGATGATCTGGGCGATTGAAGAATCTCCTGACTCGCTATTTTTACTGATATTCTCCATGATAGAGGCAATTTCCTGTGATCCGGAGGTGATCTCCTCAACACTTGAGTTTGCTTCTTCAATGCTTGCTGAAAGTTCACTGATTTTCTGGTTCAGGAGAGAAATGGCATGTGAAATTGCATTCCCTGTCTGGTCCAGAGCGTCTTTAAAGGCGACCCAGTCACCTTTTACCTCTAATCCGGGGTTAAACCGTGCGGTAAAGTTATATCTGGCATATTCACGGGAGACTGACATGGCTTCGGCAACCGGAGTAAGGGTGGCATCAAGGGTATTATTGAGTTTCTCTATTATATTTTGGAAATTTCCCTGGTGTACGGATGGATCTGCCCTGAATGACAGATCTCCTGATAATGCAGCATCAGTTGTTCTGTCAATATCTTTGATAATGTGTTCAAGTGCCAGCCTTGTTGAGTTAATGGATTCATGGATGGTGTTCAGATTTTTTTCTGCTTTTTGCGTATACTCGTTCCCTTTTATTGCCTTTGATGCAAAATCCGTCTTTCCGGATGCAAGATTAGTGATATCCTGAGAGATGGCTGTCACCGAATGGTCCAGGTATTCGATAAGCTGTTGTACTTCGGTACAGTCAATGAACATGAGGACCAATTTTTCTATATCTTTATTCACATTGAGGACCGGAATGTATGTAGAATCAAGAATTCTGCTGTGTGAGCCAAAATCTACGGTAATCCTACCTTTCTCAGGTTTTTTCGAGGCCATTGCCTCTTTAAGTCCTGCTCCTTCCTTTTTTGTAATGAGAAAATCTCCTAACCTCATCTGCAGGAGTTTATCCTGATTTATCCGACAGATATCAATGAATGCCTGGTTAACAGAGAGTATCCTGCCTTCTGAATCCGCAGTCAGGATTCCTGCAGGATTTTCCTGGATCAGGGCTTCTGCTTCATTCATCTTCTCAATGAGTGAGGTCTGATCTGCAAAGACGGCATATATTTTCGATATCTCTTCTTTTTGACTGAGCACTGGGATATAGGAGGTCTTCAGATATCTGATACCCTGTGGGGTCTGGAGTATTGCTCTCCCATGTGCCGGTTTTTTTGTCTGAATTGCGTCCTCGATCTTCTTCCCATGTGATTCGAGGAATGAGAGATCTCTGAAATTCATTGAACATGCCTGTGTATGCGTATACCCGGTTATCGTAACTCCTGCCTGGTTGATATCACGTATCTGAAGGGATGGATCCATAGAGAAGATTGCATATGGCGATTCTTTCACAAGACTTGCGATCTCATCCAGTTGTGCCACAAGTTCGCTGGTGTCGATAACAGAGGCCATCAGGCAGGGTGTTCCTTCGTAATGTATCTGGTTTAATGTCACCCGAGCTGGGAAGATTTCACCGGAGAGTTTTCTATGGTCCCATGAAAAAGTAACTCTTTTCCCAGAAAACGCCTCCTGAATCTGGGTCAAAGAGGCCTTTTGACTGTCCTCCCCGTTTTTCTGAACCGGGGGAGAGAGAAGGGATGGTGGTTTTCCTACAATGTCGTGCAGGTCCCGTGCTCCGAATAATTCCAGGGTTTGCCGGTTACAATCGATGAATGTCCCTTCAGGACCGACAATCTGAATGGCTACCGGGGCAGCATCAAGAATGCTCATAAGTGTGGATGGATCGTGTGAGATGATACCATCAGAATGGATGTCGGCTGATTCTGGTGATTTTTTGTATTCCGTTACCGGATGGAAACCTGCAGAATTCTGGTAATATCCGGAGAGATCAAAGCCAGTTATAATGGAATCATTGTTCATATGGCATCAGGTTTAGGGGGTGAACCAATGCGGTACGATGAATATCTCTGGGGTCTGTATTCCCTTAACAATTCCATATAGGATCTCTGATGTCTCTGTGAGGAATATAGTTTAATTTATATCTCTATATTATTTTACTGAAAATAATATTTACTTTTAAATCTCTATTCCTGTGGATGAAAAAAGTCGAAGCGTTTGTACGGGTTGAGAAGATCAATGATGTAAGAAATGCTATGAAAGCCATGGGCCATGGTTCGATGATCAATTATGATATCTGGTACCGGGGGACATCAAGGGAGATAAACCAGTATAATATCGAATCTCTTTATGATTTTATGCCCAAGGTGAAGGTAGAGATGGTTGTGGAGGATGAACATGTGGAGGAGATAATTAATATTCTGTGTGAAAGTGCATTTACCGGCAATACCGGGGACGGTAAGATCTTTATTATTCCGGTTGAAGAAGCCATACGGATTCAGACCCGTGAAAACGGGGATATGATCCTTTAATTTTTTTTCTGACATCTGTATTCTGCCATTCCTCTGTTCGTATTTTTTATGATTCGGTGATTTCCTCCGGTAATATAGGGGTCTCTATAGTTACATGAGAAAATATTCATCTTGTTTTATCGGCTAGAAAGAATCATCTGCCTGCCGTTATGGATTCGTGTTCCTGATAGGCAGGGTCTCTGTAATCCGGGTATATCCTTTCTAAATCCGGATAATGGAGATATGTTTATGAAAATCCTCTCTTACGAATTGGATTTTCCCTTGCCCTGGAGAAGAAAGGAGGATATATGATTGATTGTGATCTCTGTCTTGAAAAAATCACGTATAAAAAGAAGGCAATATTGAAGGGCTTTGAAGCCACCGATGATGTGTCTCTATTCATTCGGGTTCTGGACCGTGCGATTGAGCATGCTCAGTATGGCTTATATTGTGTTGATAGGGAATCGGTGTATTCTCATCACGCCGTGCCAGATCAGTACCGGTTTATGATAGAGGGATCATCCGTAGATTATTCGGGAATAATTACGATTCCTGGAGTTTTCAGACTTTTTGACAGGATTTCTGAAGATTTACGGGTCATAGCTGAGTCCCTCCTTATGGGAATGTCTGTATTGTTTCCGGAGAGGTCATTTGAGGCTATGGAGGTTAGAAACAGGATATTACATTTCAATGAAATACTTCGGGATCCTGATTGCATTACAAATCAACCTGGTCTTCCCTTCCTTCGGATACATGGGACCGATAATACTGACACTCTCTATGGGATCATCCATCTTGCCCGATGTACACTCAAGGAGATGATTCATCATCTTACCCCTCGTGAAGAATATGGGGCATATTGCTATAATCTGGAATCATCAGATCGCTTTATGATCCGTGCATTCATGCAAGGCGTGAACCGGATGAGAGGGAGTGATTCCTTCGATTATCCAATTACGCTGGGGATAAAGGATCGGGATACTCTGATCATCGGACTTTTTATGGATGAGTATCATGAACGGTATTCCCTTATTAAAATCAAAGGATTATCACTCACCATACAATTATTTGAGAGATATCCAAATCCCATGAATTCATTCTCCTGTCATATGGCGCCGCTTCAGATTCTCTGGAGAAGAAGTTATCCTGTGTATGAGTCATTCGATGATACCATGGCAGATACGCTTCCTATTGAGTCAGGATCATTTCATGCCCGGTCATTGACTGATGCAATGCAGTTTCTCTCAGACGCCGGGTACTATATCAGCCGGTATAGTCCTGAATATCATTCCCGTGGTAAGATTGCAGGATAATTTGAAGGAAAACGATTATGGAGAATCCGAATCCTGATTTTTCGGATCTCTATAGATTCTCTATACCATATCATTATGGTTTTGCATCTGGATATAATGGTGATGATGCCTGAAAATTCAAAAAAAGGTATATTCATCCATATGATGAATGGTAAAGCTTCATATCATCTCTGTCCACGGTGTTTTCCCTATATAGATCTCTATTGTGAGGTCTGTGAAGGGCATGGGGAATACCTGATGATTGATTCAGAGAAAAACACCTGATTTTGAATTTTTATTTCAGTTTTCCTCTGTTTTTGGGATTATCCCGTCACATGCCCGGACTGCATCGGCAATTGCTTTCACGGTCATCTCATTCTCTAGGACCTTTCCCTTCTTCTCACTTTTTCCCTCAACGGTAGCGATGATATTCATCTCATGATCCAATGCCCAGTGCCTCATGGTGTCGATGGTATGTCCGGACCCATACTCTGCACAGGTAGCGACGAAGATGATATTCTTCCCTTTTAACATCTTTTTGTGCCAGAGGGAGTAGGTTCGGTCAAAGAGGGCTTTAATCTGGGCACTGACATCAGAGAAGTATACTGGTGAGCCCATGATGATGAGATCGCTCTGGATCATTTTGAGTGCAACTTTTCCAAAATCATCCTCAATTACACAGTTATTCTTCCTCATGCACTTCAGGCAGGATCTGCACGGATAAATATTCATCTCAGAGATGTTGTAAAATTTATTCTTATAATCCGGAATCTCCAGTGCTTTGAACTCCTTGTCAAATGCCTTAAGCATTGTCTCTGTGTTCCCGTTTTTCCGGTGACTTCCGATAATGCTGACGATTTTCATCTTGTATACCTCATCGTAATCTGTATTTAATACTTGTATGTATATTTGTACTACTATTTGTAGTACATATTATTGATCAGTCTTCAATTTCTTTCCACATCTGCAACAGAATTTCGCATCAATCGGGTTCTGGTAGTTACACGGCCAGCATAATCCCGGGATAGGCGGGTTCAATTTTTCTACAAGGATTGCAATGATAGCTTCTGACATCGAGCTCATCTCATGTTCTGCCACATAGCTTTCAAGAGCATCCTTTAATTCAATGGGCATTCGGAGAGAGACACTTGCATGTCTCTTAGGTTTTGTTTTCGCCATGTAATACAATTATTATTACATCATGTATTAAATTTTTCTTTGCAACTTGAATTCATTATTAGAGAGTCAATCCGGGGTTTGTGATGGTATCGTAGCAGAAATTCCTGGGTGCAATAGAGTCTCTATACAAAAGCACTATCTGGTACTCAGGGAATTACTCATCATGCCAGCCGACGTTCTTGTCCGTGGCACCGTAGTCGAACATTATTATTCCTTTTTCTCCCTTGATCCTCCCCCCGGTGGCGAATAGCAGGTATTGTATCCATTCTGCCAGCCGGTATGTGGGCTTCTCAGGAAGCAGGATAGTACCGGTTTATGATAACCCTCTTTTTATCATGCATTCAAGGACCTGGCATTGATTATCTTTCCTGTGTAGCAGGAGTATTAAGAGAAAATAGTGATGTTATATCGGGGACCGTATCATCAACTGATACAAAAAACCATGCCTCATCTTCCCGGATGAGCAGGGCACAGGGGGTTCCCAATATCATTCCTCCCTGCTTCCCTATCCATGAATGTACCTTTACAACCGGGTAGATCTCTCTTCCGGCAAGCACAACCGGTTCCAGGATCCGTATTGTATCATATGTATTCTGCATCAATCCTCCCTCCAGATAATACTGGTTTATTCAGAACCTCCGGAATGATTATCCTGGATAAATAGACGAGGAGAGCGAAGGGGTACACAAACCGGGTATCCAGTCTGACGTGACCTTCGAGAACCGGATCATAAAAGTCAGGAACTATACAGATGTCATGTTCTCCCGGAAGCAATGGAATAATTGCCTGAATATATCCATACACCATCCCGGTCGTGCAGGGATCACCACAACCTATCCGTGCATGACAGGTGAGGGTATCGATTCTGAAATGCCTGATGATTCGTCTGCTGCCCTGAACGATCACCGGTATCCATCTCATACCGGATCGGATACTTTCTGCTTCTGGTTTTCCTTCATCGGTGTTTGCACCCTCCTCCCCTGTTTTCGGTATGGAAAAGGAAAAAAGACGCCTCCCGCCGATTCTCATCTCCCCGAATAAGGTCCCGTCATAGAGAACCGCAATACTGAATTGTCCAAGCCCCACTTCACTCTCCCCACACAACCTGCTTGAACCCCTGATTGCTGAAAGTGAGATTTTCAGCGGTATTGTGTAAAGAAATCTCAAAAAAATGAATAAAAACAGGATAATGCCGACCGTGACAACCAGATCACCAGCCGGATGGAACATAGGCACTCCTATGATTTCTCTTCTTCAGTCGGATTGGCAGATGACGGTTCTTTCTGTTTGACCAGCTCGATGACCTGGGGCACGAGTGATTCACTCAGTGCAGTTATCACCTGGGCGACCGGGTTTTCTTTCTTTAACGAAAAGACCTGGATTCCTTCTGCTCCTTTGATCTCCTTATGGGCGACCAGCAGAGCCATTGGTTCAATTCCCCCGCCACCTCCAGCACCGCTCCCGTCTCCTTCCTTTTCTTTCCTGCTTCCTGCTCCGAACGCCAGTCCAAACTTCGTAACCGGTATGACTACCTTATCCCCGAGATCAATCGGGTCACCCATCACTCGCCTGGCTGATATGAGATCACCGATATTTTTTGTTGTCTCTTTGAGCACGTCCTCTGTCGTCATATAAGATACAGATGTTTATGGAAGTAATAAAGGTATGGTGGGTGGAACGTGAAGCTAATCGGTTATTTCTTCAAGAGATCTCCCGGTTGTCTCAATCCTGCACAGGAATGTGATAATAAGGGCCAATATGACAAGTCCAAGCATGACTCCAAGCGTTACCGGTATACCCCACCCCTCCTTAAGGATGGGAACAAGAATAATACCCAGAGCAGCCCCCAGTTTGGCGATTCCAGCAGCAAACCCATGTGCCGTAGCCCGCATCTCTGTCGGATACAACTCTGCCGGCAGGACAAAGGTCGTTGCATTTGGTCCCATATTCATGAGCAGGTTGTAGATCGCAAACCCTACAAAGAGAAGGCCAATCATGGTTGAATTGTACAGGGATCCAATAATCAGGATACCAAGGCCCACTGCCATGCCTGTAAATCCGATGATCTGTAGTTTCATTCGTCCAATACGCTCAATCAGGATAATATTCAGAATAAATCCAATGATAAGGAAGATATCAAGAAATGCCGTCCCCTCGGTAGCCAGGATATCATCTGCGATGAAATTTGTTCCACTCCCTTCAAATGCCATAGCAGCAAGGAGAAGAGGAGTAAATATTCCAATTCCGTAAAAGACCACATCCATCAAAAACCAGGGAACGGTAACAAGTATTGTCCTTTTTCGCATCTCCTTTGAAAATAAAACTGAATAGGGCTGACTTTTCACGTCTGGTTTTTCATTGATGGTGGGGTGGGATATCCGGAATTGTGAGATGCAGTCTTTCATTGCTCCTGGCAGATCATGCAGAGTTTTACAGATAATCCTGATTGCATCCGTTGTTTCACCCCGCTTCATATGCCATCTGGCACTCTCCGGAATGTCCCGTCGTGCAACAAGGATGATGGTTGCAGGAATTGCACCGACAAGAAGCATAAACCGCCATGCAAGTTCATTGGGATAAAGAACCAGAATTAACAGTCCGATGGCTGCAGCAAGGAATATCCCGACCGCCTGGAATGAGAATGCTCCGATAAGCATCCTGCCTCTGATGTTTTTTGGCATGAATTCCGAGACATAGGATGCACAGATGGGATAGTCTGCCCCGACACCGAGGCCAAGAATAAACCGGAAGAGTATCAGACTTTCCACGCTCCATGCCATTCCACAGCATATTGCCGCAGTAACAAAGAGTCCGAGATCCAGGAGAAAAATCTTCTTTCGCCCGTATTTGTCAGTAAGTCGGCCTCCGATGACAGACCCTGCTATCGCCCCAAGTGTTGCAGCAGCTCCAATCAGACCGGCCTGTAATGCTGTAGCACCAAAATAATGAATAATGAGAGGCAGGGCGACTGAAAGGACAAACAGGTCAAATCCGTCAAGGAGGATACCCATCGATGAGAGGAACCAGATTTTTCTGTGTTTTCTGGTAAAACACGCGTCGTCAAGAAGGCATGTGAGGGCTGATTGATCAATACCTGCGGGGGAATTGAGCGGCATGATTATCTCTCAGGGTTTTGGTATTCTATGCTATTTGATTCTGAAGGTGTGATATCCGGTCGGGTGAGAAAAAACCAGGTGTGATACGATAATTACCCAGGTGTCCGGACAATATTCGTCTCAAAAAAAAGTGTTTTTTGTATTTTCTGTATCAGGCACCCGTATCGTAGAGATTTGAGTAGTACCGTGAGGTCATCATTACGATGTAAGGAGCAATGATAAGATCGATAATTCCTCCGATTACGGGTATTATTCCGATTATTGCATAGATTACAAAAATGACGATGAAGAGCACGATAAGGGCAATGATGTACTGGACCCATCCGATCTTCCCGATGGTATTCGTTATCTCACCAAATGCAAATGCTTCTCCCATGCTGCCGGTTCTTGCAAACCGTACCATGCCGATAATTCCAAACAGGGAAAAGATGAAGGCTACAATCATGAAGAGAACCAGGGATAAACCAAAGGTAGCAATCAGCATCCCGAAATAGGCAAGTGGATTGTCTACATTCATCCCGTACATTGCTGCACTTCCAAATCCTCCGCTCAGAGAGAAAGTTGCTATTGCAATGATGATTGGAATTATCATATAGACAATCTCGATAATGATCATCTTGATTCCGTCGATGAACATTCCAAGATAGTCACCTGGTTCCGGAGCAGGTGTGGTTCCTTTCATAACCCGGAGTGAATATCCCATAATCAGAGGGAAGATAATCGATGAGATAATAAGAATAATCCATCGCACCCATTTTCCGATTAATCCCTCATTTGCATAGCCAAATGAGTCACTGAGTAATTCGCCGATTCCCATTAATTTTCACCTCTGTAAAGGTATGAGAGAACTCGACTTCTTGGTATATATATGTATTGTATTGTGATTATGATGTAGGGTGTTTAACTATGGGTATGGTGGTCAAGATTATGAGTAATATTTTTGCTCTTAAAGGACATAGAAAATCGGAATAATAAAGGATAAGGTCAATGATTTCTCTATTATATTGGAAATGGTGAGAAAGAATATGTCTGAATCTATCTTAAAAAGACAAATTATTACTGATAGTGAAGGCAATCCCATTGGGGTAATTTTGCCTATGGATGAATATCTTATGATTGAACAAAATCTGCCAAAAATCGGGCCACACTCTGATGTTAACGAAAAGCTGAAAAGGCTACATAGAGCAATTGAGGATCCTTTGTTCATGACCGATCTTGAAGAATCTATGGCTTCTTTTACATCGGTTGATGATGAATGGTGGGAGCATGAGTCCTGATGTATCAGTGGCACATTTTTGTAGCACAATTAAGTCCGGTATGTGGATCTGAGCAGTCTGGTCAAAGGCCGGTCCTTGTGATAAGTCGTGAGCAGATAAATCAGATTCTCCCCGTAGTAAATATCATACCTCTCACATCACGAAAATCGCAGGAAAGGATTATCTATCCAAATGAAGTATTTATTCCAAAGGAATCTGCGAATTTATTTGCCGATTCAATCGCCCTGTGTTATCAAGTACGAACAGTGGATAAAAGGCGACTTAAGAAAGAAATTGGGTGTATTCATGATGAGAGCTTAATCCAACAAATTCACGAGGCAATCAGGTTCCAATTGGAATTATAACACAACATCTGCCTACATCCCCCAAATAACTACAGGGACCCTGTTCCTCTCCCGGCACTCTTCTAACTCTCTCTTCTCACGAAATATTTTCTCATCCCATGGCACTTCCGGTCTCCGGTCAAAAACAATAATATGAGCCTCATCAGCACCACACCGGTCGATATACTTCATCACCTGTTTCATACCATCCTCAATCGTTTTTTCCCGTGATTTATGCAGGATCTTGAGTTCAATAATGATCCTCTGGACTGTCCCATCCGGAAGTGGCCACCGAAGATAGAGATCGGTCCGTGTCCGGCCCAGACCATATTCCCGGTCAATCCTCCCTCCTCCATTTACGATCCGTTGAAGGAATGCCTGAAGAAGGATCTGCGGTCCTGCTTCCTTATACTGGAACCGCTCAATCCAGCTCTCCGAATGCTCCCTGAAGAACTGCTGAAACTCTCTGATAAGTTTTAAGATATTGAGTCTTCCATCATCATCGACAAACCATGCCTGTTTAAGAGCCATACCGGACTGACTTTCCCAGGATAGTTGCCGAGGGATTATCTCCTGGTATATCCTGTTCGAGATGGATATCTCCCCGTTCGGTGCCTGGGTGATAAGGCCCAGATCCTTTACATATTCAATATCATCAGCACGGAGCATTCCTTCGTAGAGATCTCCCGTGAGGATCGGTTCAATTACTCGCCGTACCCGCTCTTCTTTGAGTTTGTCTGCCAGCTGATCAAGATGTGTCTCTCTCCGGATAATCAGGTTGTCTTTGGCCTGTTCAACCATAGTATCCGTGATGGGATTATCACGGTTTTTCCCGTGCTCCAGTTTAAAACAGGTCTCATATGCCAGGGCATTTACAAGCCATGGCTGTCCGCTGGTAAGATCCCATATGGTAGAAAGAGCCTTGGTTGTGAAGATCTGGCCGGTCTCTTTCGTATGTTCAAGGCACAGAGTCCGGACCTCTTCTTCAGAAAAATTCCCAAGGCGAAGTGACTCTGCCTTGACATTAAAGGCACTTCCACCGGTGATGATCATCTGTTCGGTATCTGAATGAATTCGGTAGTCACGGACATCACGCACCCCGCAGAGAATCACTGTTGATGGGAAATGGTCAGGCCGGGAATCATAACCTGACCGAATCTGGCGGAGAACCGATATCAGGGTGTCGCCAACAAGAGCATCTATCTCATCGATGAGCAGGACGAGAGGTAAAGGAGATAACTCTGCAAGCCTGGTTAAAGCACTGTTCAGTGCAGATAACGATAGGTGTGGATCACAAAGATCTTTCACAATTCTTTGTGAATCGTCATCATATCCGGAAAGTTCAATTCTTCGTTGTATCTCATTAATAATTGCGAATATCCCTTTTTCAACATTATTTCTGGCCACCTGGGCTGCTTCAACGTTAATATATAGGGATTTGTATGATCCTGAAGCGTTCAGGTAATTCTCGAGGGCAAGAAGGCATGAGGTCTTCCCGCTTTGTCTTGGTGCATGAAGGACGAAATATTTCTTCTGGGAGATAAGTCCGAGAATCTCTGAAAGATTGAATCGACTGAGCGGAGGAAGGCAATAATGATCTTTGCAGTTAACAGGCCCGGCGGTATTGAAATATTTCATCCTATAGGTAATTCAGTCAGAATCAATATAGGTCTTCGTATCTTCTGTATTTCAACAGCCAGATCTGATTGGATAAAAAAGATTTGATTAGAAATCAGTCATGATTCTGAACTGATCGATCTCTTCCTTATTCAGCTGCTCGAGGAACTCCTCTGCAGCATGCCTGACATCCTTGCTTGCGGTGATTGCTCTGCCGACCACAAGAATATCTGCACCGGTCTTGAGTGCTTCCTTGACAACCGGGACACGGATACCGCCAGCGGTTGCGACCAGGAGTTTTCCGCCTGCTGCCTTCTTGATGTCACCGATATTGCCCCAGGCATGGGACGTGTGCTCAGCATCGATGGCACGGTGAAGTTCGACGATATCAGGCTTGACCTTCAGACTGGCGATGAGACCAACCGGGTCCTCAACGTTGAGCATATCAATCACCGAGTAGATACCGGTCTTGCGTGCTTCGGTAATGGCCTTCTCGATGGTAGATGCGGGAGCAAGACCAGACATAACCACGGCATCAGCAGATGAATCAGCAGCCATCCGGGCCTCAAGGTTTCCGGTATCAAGAATCTTCATATCTGCGACGATGAAAGCGTTTGGTTTTACAGCACGAATCTCAGAGATGACATTCAGACCAAACTTCTTGATGAGCGGGGTTCCTGCTTCGATGATCAGGTGGTCATTCTCCGGCAGGGATGAGAGAACAGATCTCAGTTTGCCCAGGTCAACAATATCGAGG
The DNA here is from genome assembly GCF_000013445.1 of Methanospirillum hungatei JF-1. Lineage (NCBI taxonomy): Archaea > Methanobacteriati > Methanobacteriota > Methanomicrobia > Methanomicrobiales > Methanospirillaceae > Methanospirillum > Methanospirillum hungatei. Next base: position 1,849,983 of record NC_007796.1, on the reverse strand, counting down.
GCAACCTGCAGATATGGCGGGTCCCAGAGGCGCGGAACCTTAAAGCCCATGACAGCATGTGCAGCGCGGTCTTTCTCATGAATCAGAGTCTTTTCATCCGGGAACTCTTCAAATGCACGTGATATTGCAAGCTTTGTCGCACCATAGTTGTACCGGTAGATCCGGTTATAGTCCTTTGCTGACGGATGGAGGAAAGCGCTGGCCAGAATACAGATATCGTTAATATTTATATCACCAAAAAGCCCTTCCTCAACCGCATCAGCGACCGCCTTTGCAACAGCAGCCTGGACAGGCCCGAACATCTGGTTGACCTGTCCCTCATTCTTGAGAGTAACCTTTGGAATAACGACAGTTGCCGGTTTCGTGAGCAGATTCGGACGTACAACAGCCAGAAGAGGGGTATGCCCGGCTGAGAGTTGTGAGAGTGCATTTGCAAACGCCATCCCGACCGGACCGTTCTTATCTCCGACGATCAGGTCCACATGAGCCAGTTCGGATCCTTCGCCGATCAGGGCTTCGCCTATCAGATACATATGATAACCTTCCCCTATATTTCAGCGACCAGACTATAAATCACCAGTGCAGCCTATGGTCTGCAAAGTCAGAGGTTATGAAAACAGGTGGGGTCGGTGAGATTTGAACTCACGATCGACGGGTCTCTCCGATATGCATCAGTGCTCCAACGGATCATCACCAAATCAGAAGACCCATTTGTCATCATCTGCACCGGATGCAAAGACCGCTGGAGCCCGTCGCCATGCCGGACTAGGCCACGACCCCTGTGCTCATATAGGTAATACGAAAGCGAATTTAAAGATTATGATCGTCAGTCGCGACAGATAAATTCACGGAGAGTCCACCTGAGATGAATGGATTCAATGGCCACTCCCGAACTGAGTTATGCCTGTGGGACTGCCGATTTCCCGTTACTTGGACAGACCATCGGGGATATTCTGAACGAGGTTGCAGAGAAGTATCCTGAAAACGAAGCGATAGTATCGCCAAAGCAGGAGATCAGACTAACATACCGTCAGTTTCGGGAGGCGGTGGATCAGGTTGCCCGGGGCCTTATGGCCCTTGATATCAACAAAGGGGATCGCGTTGGAATCTGGGCGATGAACTATGCCGAATGGATCATCGTGCAGTTTGCGACGGCCAAGATTGGGGCCATTATGGTCAATATTAATCCGTCGTACCGGACATTTGAGCTTGAATACTGTCTGAAACAGTCAGAGATCAAACTGCTCATCCTTCAGGGCCGTTTTAAAACCTCTGATTATGTGGGTATGTTTTATGAGACCTGCCCGGAGGCATATGAGTCACGGCCCGGGCGCATCCTCTCTGAGAAGTTCCCGTTCCTTAAAACCGTGGTATTCATGGGCGATATTCCGTACAACGGGATGTACCAGTGGGATGACCTCCTGAAAAAAGCAGAAAGTATCAGCCAGGATGAATTAAGAGAGCGCGAAGCAGCACTTGACTTTGATGATGCCATCAACATCCAGTATACATCAGGAACCACCGGGTACCCGAAAGGAGTTGTGCTGACCCATCATGGTGTCCTCAATAACGGATACATCATCGGGGAGGGTATGGGCTTTACCGAGAAGGACCGTCTCTGCATTCCGGTTCCCTTTTACCATTGCTTTGGTATGGTCCTCTCAAATATGGCCTGTGTCTCGCATGGTTCAACGATGGTCATCCCCGGCCCGGCCTTTGATCCAGGGGATGTTCTGAGAACCATTGAAGCCGAACGATGCACGGCAGTTCATGGCGTTCCAACCATGTTCATCGCTGAGCTCCGGCATCCTGACTTTGCAAAATTCGATCTCCGATCACTGCGGACCGGCATCATGGCAGGATCTCCCTGTCCCATTGAGACAATGAAAGAGGTTGCAACCAAGATGCACATGTCAGAAGTGGTCATTGTGTATGGTCAGACCGAATTATCTCCGGGTGTAACGATGACCACTACCCGCGACCCGCTCGATAAACGGGTGACTACCGTGGGTCGGGTTTTCCCCCATACCGAAATCAAGATCATCGATCCGGAGACGAAGAAGATCATCCCCCGTGGAGAGATTGGTGAGATCTGTGCGAGGGGTTACATGACCATGCGATGCTACTACAATAACCCTACTGCAACCAGGCAGGCAAAGGATGAGCATGGCTGGGTTCATACCGGAGACCTGGGGTCATTTGATCCTGAAGGATTCGTCCATATCGAAGGCAGGCTTAAAGACATGGTCATTCGTGGTGGTGAAAATATCTACCCGCGGGAGATTGAAGAGTTCCTGCATCAGCATCCAAAGATTGCCGATGTATATGTCATCGGAGTCCCTGATGAGAAGTATGGTGAGGAGCTGATGGCATGGATAAAACTTGAGGAAGGGGCTTCTCTGACCGAGGACGAGATTCGGACCTATGCAGACGGGAAGATTGCCCGGTATAAGATCCCCCGGTATTATGCCTTTGTCGATTCCTTCCCGATTACGGTATCAGGAAAGATTCAGAAGTTTAAAATGCGGGAGATGGGTATTGAGATGCTCGGTCTTCAGGAAGTTGCCAGGATTAAAACAGCCTGAATATTCTCCTCTATATCCACTTTTTATGTGTAAAGTATTCGTATTCATAGGGCCACTCTTCTCTCCTGAATGACACCAGTTGTTTCATCCGCTCTAACATGGCTGCATGTCCTTGCTGCTGGTCAGGGTATTCTGCCTTCGTGAGAATTGCATCGGCAAGCTGGATTCCGAGCTGATAGGACTGATCCACCCCTTTTTGAAACATCTCCTCACCGTCAGCGAGGTTTACCCCCACCGATCCAACAACAGAGGCCCCCATGATGAAAAGCGACTGGTTCAGATAATCTGCAACCTCCTGTGCTCCGGACCCTCCTGCAGTACTGACCGCTGCGGAATATTTTCCTAAAAGCCGCTGACAATGGACCGTATCGGCCATCCGGTCAAGGAGGGTTTTCATCTTGGCGGTGACATTGTTGATATAGTTCGGGCTGCTCAGAATGATCCCGTCTGATTCCAGTATGACTTCATAGATGTCAGGAAATTCATCCATGAGAACACAGGATCCTGTTTTGTAACAGGTATCACAGGCTTTGCAATACTCGATCTCGTAATTGTAAAGATCGATATGGACTGTTTTACATCCACCGTCAGAGGCACCGGTCAGAACAGTGGTTAGTAAAAGATCTGTGTTACTCTTCTTCCTCGGGCTGCTGTTGATGCCGACAACCTGCATATAATTCTAAAAGGCAGTATCAAAAGATAAAGGAATGGGTTTTTCCAGGGTTGCTCTTCCCCGGAGACCTGTCAGGCAATTCAGGGCTTATCCCGACAACCCCATACAAATAACTGAATTATTGTCCGTATTTTTACATCTTATCATCTGTTTATCGCTTATTTATCAAAATCCATGATCCATGTTATCGTGTAACAATGGTTATTCACTCTCCCTTCCAACGTAATTATCACAGACTTCTCATAAGAGGAGTTCAGGATAGCAAGGTTATGTTCTGGGATGAGGCAATTGAGACGATAAAACCTGCTGATCTGAAGATACTTCAGGAAAAGCGTCTTCGGGAAACAGTGTCCCGCTGCGCCAATGTCGGGTTTTACCAGAAAAAGTTTAAGGAAGCCGGGCTTCGTCCGTCTGATATCCAAACGATTGAGGATCTGCAGAAATTACCATTTACCCGGAAGACTGACCTGCGGGACGGGTATCCTTTTGGTTTTCTTGCAGTCCCGCTCAAGGATATCGTCCGGATCCATACAACATCCGGGACTACGGGAAAACCCACGGTTGTCGGGTATACTGCCGGAGATATTAACACCTGGGCAGATTTGATTGCGCGAAATCTGACCATGGTGGGTCTTACGAAAGATGACGTCTTTCAGAACATGGTTAATTACGGGATGTTTACCGGCGGACTTGGGTTTCACTATGGTGCCGAGAAGGCAGGTCTGACCGCGGTCCCAAGCGGAACTGGCAATACGAAACGGCAGATAGAGATGATTCATGACTTTGGAGTTACGGCTATTCACTGCACTCCAAGTTACGGTCTCCATCTTGCAGAGGCTGCAGCTGAGATGAAGATGGATCTGTCTTCCCTCAGAGTGGGTATTTTTGGTGCCGAACCCTGGTCCGAGAAGACCAGGAACGAACTGCAGGAGAAACTGGGTGTGGAGGCATTTGATAGTTATGGTATGAGTGAGCTCTACGGTCCTGGGGTTGCCTTTGAATGCTCCGAACATAACGGGCTTCATATCTGGCATGACTCCTATCTGGTTGAGATTATTGATCCCAAGACAGGTGAGAACCTGGGTCCTGGAGAACGGGGAGAACTGGTAGTCACTCCTCTAACGAAAGAAGCTATGCCGCTCCTCCGGTACAGGACTGGTGATATCACCATGATCATGGAGGACGAGTGTCCCTGCGGCCGAGGTCAAAAACTTGCCCGCTTTACCGGCAGAAGTGATGATATGCTGGTCATCCGTGGTATCAACGTCTTCCCCAGTCAGATAGAGCATGTCCTCCTTTCCATCCCTGAGGTCGGCAATCACTACATGGTTTATGTTGACCGGGTAAACCATATGGATGAGATGACGATTGATGTTGAGGTTTCCCGTGAGAATTTCCATGGAGAACTGGCTGATCTAAAGAACGTTCAGAATAAGGTCATAAAGTCCCTCCGCGATGTTCTCGAGCTCAGGACCACGGTTCACCTGGTTGAACCCGGAACTCTGCCCCGGTTTGAAGGAAAAGCAAAACGCGTTGTTGACCGGCGGGGTGATGACTGATGCGGTGCTGGGACCCGCGAATCGAGGAGATGCCCGTCGCTGACCTTCGAAAACTTCAGTTTAAACTTCTAAAAACCCTTGTTTACCGGGTTTACAGTTTTTCCTCATTTTATCACAAGCGCATGAAGGAAGCAGGGGTTCATCCTGATGACATTAATTCACTGGAGGATATTACCCGGCTTCCCTTCATGCATAAAAAAGATCTCCGGGACACGTACCCTGACGGTCTGATCATGAGCGAACAGGAGGAACTGGTTCGGTATCATGTGTCATCAGGAACGACCGGGAAACCCACGGTTGTCGGATATACGAAGAATGATATCTATAACTGGACCGAATCCCTCGCCCGCGCTCTGACATCTGCCGGTATCGGACGGGGAGATGTGATGCAGGTCAGTTATGGGTATGGTCTCTTCACCGGTGGTCTTGGTCTTCATTATGGGGCTGAGCGGATTGGTGCAACAGTCCTTCCGACATCGGTTGGGAATACCGAGCGGCAGATTGAGCTGATGCAGGATCTGAGAGTTACTGCCATCGCCTGCACACCGTCATACCTCCTGCATATGGGAGAGGTTGCAGAGAAGATGGGGGTTTCAATTAAAAATGACACCCGTCTCCGAAAAGCCATCGTCGGAGCCGAGCCCTGGAGTGAGCAGATGCGGCTTCGGATTAAAGAGAGTCTTGGGGTTGATGCCTATGATATCTACGGGACCAGTGAACTTTCAGGACCGCTCTTTTGTGAATGTGAGTATCAGCAGGGCTTTCATGTCTGGAGTGATCTGATTTATCCTGAAATTCTGGATCCTGACTCACAAAAACCTCTTCCGCCTGGTGAGCGTGGTGAACTGGTGGTGACTATGCTGCAAAAGGATGGTCTTCCCATTATCAGATACCGGACCGGTGATATTACCGCGATCAGGGAAGATCCATGCCCCTGTGGCAGAACCCATCCCCGGCTTGAACGGTTGTCAGGCAGGGTCGATGACATGCTCATCATCCGTGGTATCAATGTCTTCCCCAGTCAGATAGAACATGCCCTGCTTGGGATTCCGGAAGTTGCAGAACACTTCATGATAGAGGTTGACCGAAAAGGCGCCCTTGACGAGATGCTCATCAAAGTTGAGCTTGCAAAGGAGGCGTTTTCCGATAAGATTTCAGATCTGATGCGTACGCAGCGGCATGTTGAAAAAGTATTGAAGAGCTCATTGAATGTACAGGTATCGGTTGAACTGACAGAGCCGGGAACCTTGCCCCGGTTTGAAGGGAAAGCAAAACGTGTGATTGATAAGAGGTTGATATAATGAGTTGTGAACAGTATATGATCCGCCAGATCTCCCTTTTTTCTGAGAACAAACCTGGCAGACTGGCTGCAATGGCAAAGGCATGTCAGGAGGAGAATGTTAATATCCTTGCCTTTTCTATCGCAGAAGCGGAGGGTTTTGGTGTCATCAGGGCACTTGTGGACAAACCTGATGTTGCATTTAAGAAACTCACCTCCATGGGTTTTAATGTCGCATTCACCCATGTCATTGCGGTTGAGATGAAAGATGAGCCTGGCGGCCTTTTTGAGATAGCATCAAAGCTCAGTGAAGCAGGAATAAATATCGAGTACTCCTATGCCTTCTCTGGTAAAAATAAGGCAATTCTGATCTTGCGGGTAGATCAGGTTGAAGAGGCGATTCGTTTGCTTCATTCACACAAATTTACTCTCATTGCCTCTGAATCAATACAGTAATCCCCATCTTCTCTTCTTTTTTTCTTGACTTCAGATCCATACCTTTATTGATTTGCGAGCAGACTTCCCTGCAGTGAGGAGCATGTCAGTGGAAAAGAAGGTTCTGATTGTCATTGCCCCGGTAAAGTTTCGCGATGAAGAGCTCTCCGAACCGATAAAATATCTTGAAAAGGCTGGAATCGGGTATGATATCATCTCAACACAGACCGGTCTTGCAATCGGGATGCTGGGTGGGAAGGTTCTTATTGAAAAGACCGTTCGTGATGTCAGCGAGGCGGGGATTACTCCCTATGCCGGAATTCTGATTGTGGGTGGAGGCGGTTCGCCGGATCACCTGTGGAACAATAAACCTCTCCAGACCCTGGTCCAGGAGTTTGATGCCGCAGGAAAGATACTATCTGCCATCTGTCTTTCCACAGTAGTTCTTGCACAGGCAGGAGTGCTGAAGGGGAAGCAGGCAACGGTATGGAATGATGACGCCGCCATTCATCAGCTCCGGCAAGGGGGGGCGACGTACAAGCCTGATCCGATTGTATCTGATGGACGGGTTATTACTGCGAATGGTCCTCCCGCTGCGGCAGGATTTGGAGAAAAAGTTGCCAAAGCCGTGCTGGCAGCATAATCATTTTTTCAGAGTCAAACCGACGGGTTTTAAAAGGGATAAAAAGAAAAGGGTATTGAGGGTTTAATCCCGGAATGCAATATGAACGGTTACCTTATCTGCACCAAAGAATTCCCGGCAGAATTCAGCGGTGAGTTGTGGGGCGTATTCTTTGCATGAAAAGATATCAATGTAGGCAGCATTGGTCTCGTTTGCAAAGTGTGCTCCGATAAGTGAGGTTTCAATCAGCTGGGTCATGGAATATCCTGCTACACGCTCACATGGACCAAAGTTGATGATCTGTGGCTCTCCAAACCGCTTCATCTTAATCAGGTCACAGAGCTGGATGACGAATTCCCTGATCTTTCCTGCATCTCTGATAGTTTCCGGGTTGCAGTTCTTCAGATCAACGCTAGTATACAGACCCCAGGCGTTTCTGGATTTAAACTCCTCCATAATCTCCTGATCTGATTTTGCTGGTGCGGTTGCGATTCCTTCTCTGGTTGGAACAAGTGTGTCTATCATGGTGTTTCTCCTTTTGACTCATTCACGTGTATGCCTGAGGATTTAAGGTTTACTCTGATCAAAACTGCCCAAATTGAAAAATTTTGTATTTTGGCTATTAAAATTGATTTTAGGCAATTTAAAACCTTTTTAATGAAAAAATATCGATTTATCCTTGAAATTTAATTTTACGGCAAAAATGGGATTTTGATCTCGGCGTATAATTGAAATAAGTCATTTCTAATTTGTTTTAGGGCTTGCGCGTGATTTCAGGCCTTTTTAATCATCGGGATCATTATAAAATCCAGTATTTTCGTTTATTTTCTAATAAAAACAACTATGAGGTCATATTTTTTGTGAGAAAAAGGGGAAATTTCCGGGCATTTTTCCTTCATCATTGTCAGTCGGGTTCTGACTGATGGCCTGATCATCCTTCATGAGGTCAATTTCATGAGGTGCCGCATATGGTCAGGTCACTTTTGGGGCACCAAATGGGGGTTTGATGGGATATGTTCTTCCACCGGGAGTGAAGATGTGCGCTAATTATTTCTGGATAAAAAAAACGGTAATAACAATACTACAGCGATGATCAGCCAGAACTGCGCAAAGAGATAGAGCAGATGTTCTTGTCCTTCATCATAATATCTGATCTCAACCGATCGGACCTGCTTCCAGGAGATGTTCGTGGTATTATTCCCTTCTTCAAGTTTTGACCCTGATGGCTGGATGGACGTGAGGAGGGGGTTTGTTACCATGAACGGCCGGGGGATGCTCACAGTCACATTTGCCGGTTCAGTAAAGAGGAACTGCATGGTGTTTGCATTCACCATGGCTTCATAGGAGATGGAATAGTTCCCCCTGGGAAAAGTGAGGATCCCCCGGTCAGGAGTGAGCGACAAGATATCAGTCTCATTTCGAACCGTGAGGTTTTTTGTCTCCAGGGGTATCCGCTCGCCGACCATCCCCGGCTGAATCAGTTCATACCGGTCGGTATTATTGACCAGAACGACAGCAGAGTATCCTTTCCCATCTTCATCAACGGATGCCGAGAAGGTAATCCCGGCAACCGGCAGGATCCATAGGATCAGAGCTGTAAGGCAGAAAGCAGTGATTCGAGTGTAGCGCCGCATTCGATTGGTGGAGCACATTGTTTAATTACCGTTTCAGGATCCTTGAGCAGGTGACCAGTGACCACGCATACGATACGCTCGTCATGATCAATGACCCCAGCCTCGACCAGTTTCTTGACACCGGCTACTGATGCCGCAGATGCAGGTTCAACACCAATACCCTCTTTTTGAGCAAGATCACGCTGCATGGCCAGAATCTCTGCATCGGTGACATAATCCGCGGTTCCCTTGCTCATCCGGATCGCATGAAGGACCTTCTCTGCGTTGACCGGGGCACCGATACGAATGGCGGTTGCTACGGTTTCAGGTGATCCTTCCGGAATGACTTCAGGCAGGTTCTCTTTAATTGCCCTCACGACCGGTTGGGAACCCTCTGCCTGGATACCGGTCATCATTGGCATCTTGTCAATAAACCCGAGTTCTGAAAGTTCAATAAGCCCTTTATAGACGGCAGAAATGTTCCCGGCATTCCCAACCGGCAGAACCATTCGGTCAGGGACCTCACCGTTGAGTTGATCGATGGCTTCAAATCCGATGGTCTTCTGCCCTTCAAGACGGTAGGGGTTGACTGAATTGAGCAGGTAGATGCCTTTTGTTTCACACAGGTCACGGACCATCTCCAGTGCCCTGTCAAAGTTTCCATTGATGGAGATGACTTTTGCCCCATGCATGAGTGCCTGGGCAACCTTTCCAAGAGCCACTTTTCCTGACGGGAGCAGGACGATGACCGGGATACCTGCTTTAGCCCCATATACTGCAAGTGATGCGGATGTATTTCCGGTACTTGCGCAGGCCACTGATTTCATCCCCAGCTGAAGAGCCATAGAAACGCCGACGGTCATTCCCCGGTCCTTAAATGATCCGGAGGGATTCATCCCTTCGTGCTTTGCATACAACTCCTTAATGCCAAGTTCATCTCCGATACGCTTGAGATGGTACAGGGGAGTTCCTCCTTCCTGCAGGGTAACCGGTTCACCAGCTACGGGAAGCAGTTCACGATATCTCCAGACCGAAATCGGGCGTTTTTGCCAGTCCTTCCTGGTAATATTGATATTGGCAAGGTCATACCTGACCTCAAGAAGGTGTCCGCACTTTTTGCAGGTGTATATAACGGCATCAGACTGGTATGTTGCACCACAACCGATGCACACGAGATCAAACATAGAAGAAGAGGTTAGCTTGTATTCTTACTTCATAGTGTGGGAGATGTCAGGAAGAAGTGGGGTGAAGAAGAGAGTGTCAGGCAGCTCCTGAAAATATCTCGCGGATCTGGATCAGGCGCTGCTCCTGAAATTTCATATTGGTTTCCATACTTTTTATGGCGATATTGATATCATCAGAGAACTTCATCGACGGGTCTGAGAGGTCATAGGTTGATGAGAGAAGTTTCAGGAGCCGTTTGGTGATCTCGGTACTCTTCACAAGCCTCCCATATTCATTGATGAGAGCATCCTCAAACCCACCTTCTTTTGCCCTGGTCATATCTTCGGCTATCTGCTTCCTCCGGTTGATGACCCCTTCAATTGCAGCGTAGAGTTCGGAATGCGTGACCGGTTTTAAGATATAGTCCTCGATATACATTCCATACTCCTGTGCCTCCTGTGGAGTCAGCTGTTTTGCCGTCAGCATCATGACCGGAATGTCTTTTGTTGCAAAGTTCTGCTTGATGGCGACAAGGGTCTCCCATCCGTCCATGGGTTCCATCATAATATCAAGCAGAATCAGGTCAGGTGTTACGGTTTTTAACAGATCAATTCCTTCAGGGCCGCTATTTGCCGAGTATACTGTATAGCCCCCTCTTTCCAGCATGGTTACAAAAATATCGACGATAAACGGGCTGTCATCGATCACCAGTATTGTTGACATCAGAACGTTCCTCCCACGTCTTCCGCAATCTCCCGGAGCATTCCGGTCATATGTTTCAGGTCCCAGGCAGGGTCTACCAGCGCTGCTAACAGTATCTTTTCTCCGGCTCCTATAATGATGAGTATCCCGTCAGAAGAATGGATGGTCACCATATCAGGAGACTGGACTTTCACGATGACGGCTGCTGACTCTGCAGAGGCGAGGAGCGTTGCACACATCGCAGCAAACCATGCTTCATTAAAGTCGCCGGCAGAGTACCGGCCAAGCATAATACCGTCACGGGATACGAGTGCACATAATCTGACCCCTTCAATCAACCTGATACTCTCAATTATTCCTGCAATCTTCTCTTTTAGCATACCCGGCTCCCGCTACCTGCTGATAATACGATATAGTCACAGAGCTATATTATTTAATGGTTTGTTGTTTTGCCTTATGAGGATATCAGCGGTGACATGATACAACTCCCATAGGGCGTATGCGTACCAGCGATCTTTCCCCCTTGGAATCCTGCTCCTGCCTGTTGGAGTGTAGAATACTATGGTTAAGTACATATGGGACAGCTGAGAAAATAGTATGGAACGGGGCCATAGGGTAGCCTGGCATCCTAGGAGACTGGGGGTCTTCTGACTCGAGTTCGAATCTCGATGGCCCCATTTTGTTTTTCGGGTAATGATATGATACATGACCCACGTTGTTATGACTGCCTTTTATCCAGAGTTGATCTGGAGATTGAACTGGCAAATGTTGATAAAAAGAAATATTCTGATATTCCTGAGCACGCAGAGGAGATTATCCGGTTTTTGCACAAAACTCCCTGGACCCATCCGATGGTTGCGTCTGCTCTGCATCGTGTTATCTATCAGCGGTTGAATAACGATGACCCTTTTTATGCGCTCAAGCAGGCATCCGAAGAAGTTTCAATTCAGATATTACAGGCTGTATCCGGGCGTCTTATCGGTTTTCGGGAGCATGTTATTGCCAGCGTAATCGGCAACATGTTTGATTACGGGGTGAAGGATCACGAAGTCAGGAGCGATTTTGTATCATACTTTGATGAGGAATTTACAAAGGGCCTTGTGGTTGATGATACTGATCGGATATTCCCGCTCTGCAGTGATATTGTCTATTTTACGGATAATTGCGGGGAGATTGTCTTTGACCAGGCTCTAATCTCCTGGCTTACTGCACATGGCAGCCGCATAACGTTGGTCGTTAGGGACAAGCCGATTCTCAATGATGCAACCATGGAAGATGCCATCCGTCTGGGTCTGGACAAGAAGGTTGCCCGGTTGCTTACAACTGGTGCAGGGGTTGAACACGGGATTCGGTTTGATCTGATGTCAGATGAACTCCTGCTCGCGCTTGACCGGTGTTCGCTTATCATATCAAAGGGCATGGCAAATTACGAAAGCCTTCGGGAAGAGCAGGGTCTTCCTCCCGTTGCGTATCTCCTGGCAGCGAAATGTGATCCGATTGCTGAAGAGCTCGGAGTGAAACGAGGGGATAAACTGGCTCTCCTGAGAAATTGAGATTCCAGTCTTAAATCACATATACACAACTTTTTCTTCCATCCTGACAAGAATACCATATGGTTTTTGAAGATTTCTCATATGGATGGATCATCGTCCTCTTTGGTGCATTGTTCTTTGTCCTTGAGGTCTTCTCGCCGGGTTTTTTTCTCCTGGTCCCGGGAACGGTCCTGCTCATTATCGGCGTGCTGGTGATACTCGGGGTAGATATCTTCTCATCCACGTATGGTATTGTATTGGGCATAGGTATCGCCCTTCTGGCAGCCATAGTGACGGTATATCTGTACAGCCGTCTGACCCCGGGGGATGAAAAACCCCTGACTATCAGTATGGATTCACTGGTAGGAAGAACCGGCAGGGTATTAAATCCTGCGGATGAAGAAACCCTGTCTGGAAAAGTATCTGTTGAAGGTCAGATATTTAGTGCGAAATCAAAGTCCGGCATCATCCCTGAAGGGGCAAAAGTGAAAGTTATTGCTTCGCAGGGTGTGCATATTGTTGTGGAGGAGGAATAAATGGCAGTTTTTGAAACTCTTGTAACCCTGTTTCTGGTAATTGTAATTCTGATCATCTTTGCCCGCGGTGTGATTATTGTCCAGCCATATGAGCAGGGCCTGCAGATCCGTCTGGGGAGATATATCGGGAGGATGAACCCTGGTTTCCGGTGGGTTATCCCGCTCATCACCCAGGTCGTCAAGCTGGATCTCAGAACTCTGGTGATGGATGTTCCAAGCCAGGAGGTGATTACGAAGGATAACTCCCCGACAAATGTTGACGCAATTGTATACATCCGTGTGGTTGATCCTGAGAAAGCTTTCTTTGAGGTTTCAAATTACCGGATGGCAACCGTTGCCCTTGCACAGACAAGTCTTCGTGGCATTATTGGTGACATGGAGCTTGATGAAGTGCTCTACAACCGTGAAAGCATCAATACGAGACTTCGTGACATTCTTGACCGTGAGACTGATCAGTGGGGTGTGAAAGTTGAACGTGTTGAGATCAAGGAAGTTGATCCGGTTGGGACGGTCAAACAGGCCATGACTGAACAGACCGCAGCAGAACGGGAGCGGAGAGCTGCAATTCTTCGTGCGGATGGAGAAAAACGCTCTGCTATCCTGAAGGCTGAAGGTCTGAAGAAGAGTATGATCCTGGAGGCTGAAGGAGAACGGCAGAGTAAGATCCTGAAAGCTGAAGGAGAACGGCTGTCACAGATCCTGCGTGCACAGGGAGAGTCACAGGGTCTGCGGATACTGGCACTCGGGTCCAGGTCTCTTGATAAGCGTGCAATTACGGTCCTTTCCTTTGATGCATTAAAAACGATGGCAAACGGCCAGGCAACCAAGATCATCTTCCCCTTCGAGATATCAAGTCTCATTAAGCAGGGAGCGAAGTATCTGGGTGCGACTGAATCCATGGATGACAAGGAGGTGTATGATGTTCCGCTAGACGAGAGTCTTCTGGGAGATATTCCCACTGCAGAGCGGATCATGGAAGTTGTCAAGTCCATTGAGGATGAGACCCGTGCCATCATGAAGGAGGATGTCAACCCTGATCAGGGTGTGGGACTCACCGATGTTGATGAGAAAAAACTGATATCATGATCGCGGACAATACTGTCTACAATAATACCGGGGTGCGGTGAACCGTATCAGGTCCCAGGGGTGGTGAACGATTGTGGGGAAAAGACTGAAAGTCCTGTATGTTGATGACGAAGCCCTCCTCAAGATGGCCTTTGTCGAAACCTTAAAGCAACAGGGGTTTGATGCCCGTGGTGCACTGAGTGGGCAGGAAGCCATTACTATGGTCTATGAGGATGTGCCTGATATCATCATCCTCGATGTCATGATGAAGCCGATGGACGGGTGGGAGACCCTTCTGCATATCAAGGAACATGAGCAGGCACGGACTGTTCCGATTATTATGCAGACCGGGAAAAGCCTGACAATAAAGGATGTCCTCCGGTATGGTGACCAGATTGATGATTACCTTATAAAACCTGTACGCCTTCCAGACCTTATCAGATCGATCGACGGAGTCGGAGCAAGGAATGCCGAGATAAATCGTGAAAAGGAGCGTGCCCTGCAGAATGGCGGTAGTCCTGCAGATGTTGACGAGTATGGGGAACTCTTAAAACGGGTGCAGGTAGAGCAGCGCCTTATTGAGATTCTGGGAAGAATATACCCGATTCAGCGGGACGGGACTATTGAGACTGATCTTGAGATTCCGGAATTGCATGAATTCGTCCACCGGTTTGAAACCCATAAGGCCCGGTGTGAAGAACTTAAAAATAAATTATTTTCCGGTTCTTAAAGAGGCCGGATATTATTTCATCTCTTTTAATCGTTTCTGCATAGCCGATCGGACGGTTTCCAGAACTGCTATTCGTGCATAATACTTATTGTTTGCAGGAATTATCGTCCAAGGGGCCTGTATGGTTGTTGTCCGACGGATCATGGCATTTACTGCACGTTCATACTGGTCCCATTTTTCCCGGTTTCTCCAGTCTTCTTCAGTTATTTTCCAGTTTTTCTCCGGGGTATTCTGACGTTCCTCAAATCGCCTGAGTTGTTCATCTTTGTCAATATGCAGCCAGAATTTTATGAGGATAGTTCCTTCTCTGGTAAGTTCATCCTCCATGACATTTATTTCATGGTATGCCCGCTGCCATTCGGACTCAGAACAGAATCCCTCAACCCGCTCCACCAGTACCCGGCCGTACCAGCTCCGATCAAAGATGGTGATATGACCTTTCCTTGGGAACCGTGTATAAAACCTCCACAGGTAATGATGCATCTTTTCCCAGTCATTTGGGGGACCGATGGGCTCTACAATATATCCCCTGGGATTAAATGACTCTGCAAGCCGGATAATGCAGCCTCCTTTTCCTGCAGCATCCCATCCCTCGAACACAATAGCAACCGGAATTTTGTGATTATATATCTCAACCTGAAGATTACGCAGTTCTTCCTGAAGATTCTGAAGGATCGGTTTATACTCAGGACGAGTATAGCTCTTTGTCAGATCAGTTTTTTTCAGAATCGACGATTCTTCGGTCTCTGCCATCGTTTTAATAAGGTAGGTCTGACCCAGCTCTTTCTTTCCTCCTTCTTTTTCAGTTAGCCAGCATTCCACTGCCGAATTAAAGGTCTGCAAAACTCTTACATACCCATACTTCATCGACTCTGCTTCAACTATGGTCCAGGGTGATGCCGGCATGTCTGTCTTCATCAGCATCCGGTCAATCATGAAAAAGTCACGATTTAAAACGTAGATGCCTTCTTTTCTGCGAAGATATCTGGCCTGCATGGTGAAGGGACTGTCTTTAATGACATTAAGACGCCTTTTCTGCTCTTCCTTACTGATATGGAGGAAAAATTTCAGAATGAGATTTCCATCACTGATAATCTGGGCTTCAAAATTATTGATATCTTCAATACATGATCCGGGGATCTCATCCATCCGGTCAGATTCATACCGCTCGACGATGGTTGAGGTATACCAGGACCGGTCAAAGATGGCGGTCTGACCATATGACGGAAGCCGTGACCAGAACCGCCAGAACATATCATGATCACGTTCGATGTCATTCGGTTCGGCGATTGGGTGAATACGGGTTCCACGGGGGTCAAGGACCGGCTGTAACAGGTTGATTATCCGCGTAATTCCTGATCCCCGCCACCCCTCCATCACTATGATGACCGATTTCCCCCGTTTTCTTACTTCCCGCTGCAGTTCTGCAGTCCGTGCTTCCAGGGGTTCGACGATCGATGAGTATTGTCCCTTTGGTATCCTTCCGGCAAGGTCAAAGGCTTCAAGCATGTAATTTCTGATTAGTGAATCTGGCTCTTATAGATTCGCCAAGGGTACAAAGGTGATTGGTCATCGTCACTACTATGCATCAGAATGGCTGAGTACTGAGAAATGTCTGATTCCTATATCGATCGGGAACTCTCCGGTCTCATGGTCGAGCAGGATCTTCTTCTGAAATGGCATGAGCAGGATCTGGCAGACATTATCAGCGATGTTGGATTTTCCTGTCTTTTGTGTGGCAGATGCTGTACGACGGAATTTAACTGTCATGTATTTTTACTGGATGCCGATGCAGAGCGGGTCATGGCCATGAATCCCTCCCTCCTGATACCGGCACCTGAATTTGAGCTGGCCGATGAAGAAGGGAATTTTTACGTATCCGGCTATGCCCTCAGGGTACGGGAAGACGGGTCCTGTATCTTTCTCACTGATACCCGGTGCAGGATATATGATGAGCGCTTTACTATCTGCAGGATTTATCCGTATATGCTTCACCGGGAACCAGACCGAAGGAAGAACCTGGAGTTCAGACAAATCAGCGGTCTGAATGAGCATGGTGAGTACCATTGTCCGATATCAGAGGATGATGCTCTGACTTTTGCCAGGGAGACCATCGCCTATGAGAAGGCCTATCTGGCACAGATGATCGGGTTTTACAGGGCAGTCCGGGCTCTCTTCGAGCAGAAGAATACCCGGCATATCAGGGCAGGGTATGACCGCCGGATACAGGAGTTTCGAAAGGGTGCACCTGTGGTAGTGAATGTCTGGTTCCAGGGAACGTTTGTTCCGGTAACCGTGCGCCGCGAGGACTATCTGGGTTTTGGATGGCCATAAGGGCATGAGACGTGTGGGATACTGGATAACCTTCTTATAGGTCGATGTATAATTTCATACATAGATGACTCAATATGTCCATCATCGTCGTCGGGGTGCATGTCCGGGTTCGCCCCGCTCTTGGCGATGACACCAAATTCTCATGTTTACGGTATTGCTTTTCTGAATAAATTCTGATATACATTCACGATAATTGATACTATGAAATCACAGGATATTGCCATTGTCGGCATTTTACTTGCGGTCGGTGCAATTGCACGGTTTGCCGCCTTATACGCACCATTACCGCCATTCCTTGTACCGAACTTTGTCATCGTTTTCTACTGTCTGGCTATCATGCTGGTTGTCCCGAAATTCTCCCAGGCTCTTGGGATTGGGTTTATTGGTGGCATCATCAGTGCTCTTATCAGTCACTCGATATTCCCGCCAGGAAATCTTATCAGTGAGCCAATCGGAGCCGTTGCCTGTCTGCTCGTCTTCCAGGCACTCAAAAACCGGTTTGCTGCAGCACCATCCGTTGCAACTCTGGTCGCAACCTTTGCAAGCGGGATCTCCTTCCTCTGTGTGGTTATGCTGCTGGTGATGGTCGCACCTGGTCTGCTGTTCAAGGCATTCAACTATGAAAGCCTGTATGCCTTCTTTAGTGCCATGATGGTTATGATAGTCATACCGACTGCAATTATCAACACCATTATCGCACAGATTCTGTATGTTCCTGCATCACGGGCATTATCCCGGAGATCATGATACTCGCAACAGCGCTCAGTTACACGTACCCGGTGGGAGTCCGCCCGGCCCTCCGGGACATCACTCTTTCTATCGGAGCCGGAGAACTTGTCCTGGTGACCGGTCCGACTGCAGCCGGAAAGACAACGCTTTGTTATGCCCTGTCCGGCATCCTTCAGCATGAGTTTGGCGGAACCTGTTCCGGGTATCTTGCTCTGAACGGCAGGCCGGTGACTGAGTATGCAGGTGTCGGTGAACTGAACCGGTATGTCAGCATGGTCTTTGATGATGCAGACTCCCAGCTCATCTTCACCAGTGTTGAGGAAGAACTGGCATCAGGCCTTGAGACAAGGATCGATTCGAAACAGGAGATAGAGGATCGGGTCAGAGATGTCATGGAACTCTGTGGTATCACCCATCTTCGTGAACGTCCACCCTATGCCCTCTCCGGCGGTCAGAAACAACGGGTTGCCATTGCCGCAGCCCTTGCGATGGATACTGATATCATCATCCTGGACGAGCCGACCTCAGAGCTGGATGTAGTGGCAACATCCCGAATTATTGAGATCCTGCAGGATCTGAAGGCCAGGGGGAAGACCATCATCATCGTGGATCATTCCCTTGAAGGATACCGGAATGTTGCAGACCGGGTTATCGTCATGGAAGAGGGTCATATCAGCAGGGAAGGGACATTTAATGAGATCTTCCCTGAGCAGCAGGGCTCGATGAAAGCCCTCTATACCGATCCTGATCTTGAGCCATATTCTCCGGTGAATCGTCCGGTTATCGCAACCATTGATTCCCTGATCAAACGATATGGCACAATAGAAGCGCTCAGTGGCGTCTCACTGACCCTCTATGAAGGTGAGTTTATTGCAATCCTTGGTGAGAATGGTTCAGGGAAGACGACTCTGGTGAAGCATTTGAACGGTCTGTTACGACCTGACGAGGGATCAGTGCATGTGCGGAGCCTGGATGCAGCTACGGCACCGGTCATCGATCTTGTCAAGCAGACCGGTCTTGTGTTTCAGAACCCAGATACCATGCTCTTTGCTGACAGTGTCAGAGATGAGATCATGTTTGGCCTTGAAAATATCGGAGCAGACTCCCCTGATCAGGTCATTGGAGGTGTGCTTGCCATGGTCGGGCTATCGGGCTCTGAAGCAACCTATCCCCGGCACCTTTCACGGGGGGAACGGCAGCGGCTTGCGGTTGCCTGTATTCTTGCCATGAAACCCGGACTTATCATTCTGGATGAACCGACCACCGGACTTGACGAGAAAGAGTCTGACCGGATGATGGATCTCATGCTGACTTTGCAGAAGAGCGGGCATACCATCATCATGGTTACGCATAATATGCGGATTGCCGAAGAGTATGCCAGCCGGATCATTGCGATGGAGAACGGCAGGGTCATCGGGGATTATCATAACCTGAAGGGGCGTGCATCATGAGTGAGATTCTGCAGTATATACCGGGTAACAGCCCGCTTCATCATCTGAATCCGGTCACCAAGCTGCTCCTGGTAATTCTTATCGTCGGGTTATGTGTAATGTCGGCCCAGGTGCCGTTTCTCTGTTTTCTCATTGGTGTTCTGGTGCTTGGTGCCCTTTTTTCTGGTCTTATCAAAGAGATAATCAATCAGGTACCGTTCCTTATCCTGTTGTCATTCTTCCTCGTGATACTCACCAGTCTGACGGTCCAGGAAGGTGACTTGTTACTCACCATTCTTCAGTCTGGTGAACCCGGAGGTCAGGGATATGGGATCACTCTTGGGGGACTTCTCTTTGGTATTATCCTCTCCCTCCGGTTTATCGTGATGATAACGGCATTTCAACTCTTTGTCGTGACTACAAAACCCAGTGATCTGGTGACCGGACTTTTGGCATTCCGCCTTCCGGTCGATTATGTTCTCATGCTCCTAATAGCGCTCCGGTTTATTCCAAGTCTTCAGCTGGAGGCCAGGCGGATCCATGAAGCACAGCTCTGCCGGGGTTATAACCCGGGAACTGGTATATCCGGAAAGATCAGAAGCATGAAACCGATTATGATACCACTCGTTGCAAATTCACTTGCAAAAACTCAGGTCCTTGGTCTTACTCTTGATATGCGGGGGTATCGGGCCCGAAAAAATCTCCCCCTTCATAAACTGGTCTTTGGTTTTGGTGATGTTATCAGTGCGGTGCTGATTGTGGTAATTCTTGTAGCATTTGCATATCTTCACTTTTTTAATGCATAGGGCAAGGGCAGACCTGTACCGCCCCTTTTTTGATCCTGCATCGCCATGATTAAAGTCCTTGAATGGCAATAAGTCTCTATTTATGATATCCGTCCTGCTTGTTGATGATGAACCCGTCATTCTGGATATTGCCCGTGCTTTTCTGGAAAGGCATGGGGAGTTTTCCGTAACCACTGTGCTTTCCGCCGAGGAAGGGCTTGCATTGCTGAATGAGCGGGGCTTTGATGCCGTGGTCTCTGATTATGAGATGCCGGTTATGAACGGGCTGGGTTTTCTCAAGGCAATTCGGGAAAAAGGAAATCATATCCCCTTTATCATCTTTACCGGAAGAGGCAGGGAGGATGTGGTTATCGAGGCCCTCAATGCCGGAGCTGATTATTACATTCAGAAAGGCGGGGATCCGCGTGCTCAGTTCACTGAACTTGCATATAAGATCCGTGAATCAGTACGAAAGAAAAAGGAGGTCCAGCCCCCGGCCGAACATGATATTATCAGGTCCAAGATTATCGGCCATCTTCATGCTCTTGAGACTCAGGTATCCATGCTAAAGACAGCAGGGGTTACTCCGTCACAAGAGCCCCTCATCAGGGAATGTGACTCCCATATCAGAGATCTGCTCATGCTCTTTGGAGAGTATAAATAGAAAATAAATTTTAATTTCTTTCAATCAGGCTTTTTGCCATTGCGAAAGCTTCATTTGCTTCATTGATCTGACCGAGGGCCAGGTGAATTTCTCCTTTTTTATTCCAGAGTTCCGGGCTGTCTGGTTCTAATCCAGTCATAACCTCATAGCATTTCAGGACTTCCATGTACCTGCCTAACTTTGTCAGGGTGTAAGCCTTATGCTGCCAGAGATCCACCCGTTTTGGATCTATCTCGATAGCCTTGTCAAACCTCTGCAAGGCCTCTTCATACTGTTCAAGCCGGTTGTATGCAAATCCAATCAGCAGCCATGAGTTCTCCTTTTTATCCTGGGGTCCTGCCAGTTCCAGTGACCGCTCTGCAGATTTTATGGCAAGTTTATACTGACCACTCTCTATATATGAGGATGCTTTCCCCTGCCAGGCGCCACTCTCATCAGGATTAAGCCTGATTGCCTCATCGAAGTCATTCATAGCCTCCTGCTGCCGACCAAGATGCTGAAGTGCAATGCCACGGTAGGTCCATACCTTTGGGTTTATCGGGTCAAGCCGGATTGAATGACTATATGCATCCACTGCCTCTGTATAGAGTCCGTCTTTTGCAAACCGGTTTCCCTGCTCTATCCAGTCCTGTGCACTCCATCCCTCAGTTCCCAGACATCCGCACAGGAGAATAAGCATCAGCACAGACAGGGCCAATACAACAGTTGAAACGAACTTCATGAAGATACACATTCCAGGTGCCTGAATGCACAATTCTCTCTAAAGGTTGTCAGAGAAATATGAAATGTCTTCCTGCCGGGTCAGGGAATAACTGTTATAGGAGTTTTTGGGATTTTACGGGCAATAACCTCTCCCTGCTTTTTATAGAGAAGATTTGCCTGACTTATGGCGATATCAGCCTCATCAGTTCTTCCCAAAACCCGCAGGACTGATGCCTTGTTTATCCAGTTCTCTGCATTGCCTGGATTTATCTTCAATGCTTCCTCAAATGAATCCAGCGCATCATTATAGTTCTTTTCCATAACATAGGCATACCCGCGTGAGCTCCAGGCCTTCTCCAGCGATGGGTTCATCTGAAGTATCTTATCAAAATGAGAGATGGCAAGATCATATTGTCCCCGGCCTGACAGAGCAAGGCCCCGATGATACCAGTACTCGGTGTTGGTCTCATCAAGTTCGATTGCCTTATAGAATGACCTGACAGCCTCATCATAATCACCCATCATATAACTGGCCCTGCCTTTCATGAACCATGCCTCAGGATAATCCGGTTGTATTCGTATTGCTGCCGTAAACGCATCTATTGCGTCTTTATATCTGACTAGTTCAAAAAGGGCCTGCCCTTTCAGGTAGTAGAGCTGACTATTGCTTCCTGACAATTCGATGGCCTGGTTATAGAGTGATACTGCCTCGGCATACCTTCCAGAATTATACGCGGTCTTTGCTTCGTCTGAAAGGCGGTCAGTCTCTGTGCATCCGGATATCAGAACGACGGCAATCAGAAGAGATACAAGGATACAGAGTGAAGTGATTCTGATCGTCCGGTTTTCTGAGTTCATTCCAGGTCACCAGTCAGATACTATTTTACTTCTTTTGTATTGAAACATCTGTTCAATGAACCGGAATGGAAAAAAGATGGTAAAACCAAAAAAAAATTATTCGTAGAGGTACTGTTCATCTATCCGGGTATATGAAACAAGTTCTTCCGGTTTGAAATGAATAGCAATCTCGCGATTTGCAGTTTCAACAGAATCAGAGCCATGGATGACATTCATCCCTATCTCAAGGGCATAGTCTCCACGAATCGTACCTGGTGCAGCACCGGCCGGATTGGTTGCTCCGATCATATCCCTGCTTATCTTTACGATATCTTTTCCTTCCCATACCATAAGGAAACACGGTCCGGACGTGATGTATGCCTTCAGACCTGGGAAGAAGGGTTTCTGCACGTGTTCAGCATAATGCTCCATGACCCGTGCATCAGGAAGTTTTTCAAATCGTGAGGCAACCATCTTGAATCCGCGGCGTTCAAACCGGGTGATAACCTCACCGATCAGTCCGCGCTGAACTCCGTCTGGCTTTACCATCAGAAATGTCCGTTCCATTGTTATACCTTGCCAAGAGCTTTCCGGCCAGCGGTGGTCCATCTGACACGGCGTGGAATACGTCCGAGCTTATGGTTCTTCTGGCACTTGGTGCTGCAATAATAGAAAATCTGTCCGTCCTTTTTGACGTACATCTTCCCGGTTCCAGGCTCCATCTGCAGGCCGCAGAAAGAACAGATATGCGTATCAATCATTGTTCTTACCTCCGGGAAAGTTTCTTTGCTTCACGTTCAGTCTCAAGGAGCATCAGAACATCACCTTCACGGATCGGTCCTACCGTGTTACGGGTGATAATCCGCCCCTTGTTCGGGCCATCAAGGATACGGGCTTTCACCTGCATGGCTTCTCCATGCATACCGGTTGACCCGATAACCTCGATTACTTCAGCGGGCGTTCCGTCCATGGTATTCACTCAGCTTTGAGAGCTGCTATCTGGGCAGCAATTTCATCGATGGTCTCTTTTGCTTTTCCGGACTTTACGATAGCTGCAGCAGCAGAGCCGACTTCCAGTCCGCAAGCAGCGCCGATATCATTCTGCTTGCTGATGAAGAGATACGGAATCTTCTTTTCTTCGCAGAGTGGTCCAAGATGCATGACGATCTCTGCTGGTTCAACATCTCCGCCAATAAGGACCAGCTGTGCGATCCCGCGCTCGATGGCCTTGGTGGCTTCGTTGGAGCCCTTTTTGATTTTTCCGCTTTCACGTGCGGCTTCGACGGCTTCAAGAGCCTTGTTCTGGATCTCTTCAGAGACTTCAAAGGTAACGTAGTTTGCCATGAATTCACCTCATTCAGGAGGGGCATGACCCTCCGTCATCACTCATCAGCAGATGACGAATGTGCCATATTAGTTACGATTGTGGGCGTTTAAAGGTTCGTAGATCTGGTTTTGTTTCCAAGGGAAATATCTCCCCGACTGGCCGGGTTTCATCAAGCCTGATGCTGGTAGATCACGACATCGCGATTCCGGTAGAGTTCCTGAAGGTCATGGGCAGGTATCGAAATAGTATATTTTTGTTGCTCTTCAGGGCCGACATAGAGCAGATCTGCCCGGTACCGTTCCATGAGGGGGATGGTCTGGTCCGGGTTTTCATATATGGTCCTGATATGATTGCCCCGCTCACCATACCAGCCTTCCGGATAATTCCCCCTCCACATATATTCATGGAACTGCCATCCGATGATCGTCGGGATTCCGGTGAATGATGAGACCCGTGAGGTATACTGGTAGTCATCCCCGGCTGCTTCCACGATAATATGCTCACCGGGGAGTGTTCGTAAAAATGCAAGAGCTTCAGCATCCTCCCTATGAGATTGTGAAAGCCATGCCATGCCATCCAGGGTAGGGGTATGTGGTCCGTGAATGGTTGAGACGATGACCGGGGGGACAATCAGGCAGAGACAGAGCAGGATTATGATAGATACACTGATGACCCGTGAAGTCCGCCCTGGTTTTCTGGTGATATATGCATCCAGCTCGTTTCCAATCATCAGGGCCGCAGCAGTTCCGCAGAGGAGCCAGGCACCGATATAGAGTTTGAATACCGTGTTCATCCGGTAATAGACCTCTCCCATGTTATCTGCCAGGTAGATAAGTTCACAAAAGAGCAGAATTGTAAGTCCTCCTGCAGCCAGAAGATCTGCAGATCCTGATCTTCGCCTGATGACAAAAATCAGGATCAGGGTTGCAAGTGCAGCGGAGAGGTACCCGGTCAGAAAGAACGGGAAGATAGCAAGAAGGATCCAAGGGACTTTTCTGAGTTCTGACCTGAAAGAGAATAAAAAGGCAGCAAAGAACCAGCCATGGACCATGATAAACTGCCAGATATCAGTCGGGGTATGGACAAACCCAATCCCTGCAATTCCCTGGGTATGCATCCCAAGGAGGAGCGGACTGATGAGGGCCAGACTCAGGGCCGGAACAAGGAGGAGATAAAATCCTGCAGCAATCACGGGTTTTTGGAACCATTGTCCCCCCCGCTCCCGGATCATTGTCTGCACAGTGTGCATAACAACCTGAATTGTAAGGGCTGGTGCCCCTCTATATTCACGTCCAATCAGACAAAAGCCTGTTACCAGAATCATCGGTGCCCAAATCAGGACATCCCAACTGTTGACTACCGGAATTACCGAAAGCCCGAGTGCAGTCAGGAGAAGAATTAAGATACGTGCCCTGGTTCCATCTCTCCAGCATACCAACGCAGCGGTTACCATGAGAACCAGAAATGACTGGGCCATGATACCAAGGACATGGGCATGGACATCACCAAACAGAAATGAGAAGAGTGGATATTCGTTGATAGTGTCCTGAATGACTCTGCTGCTATCCCAGAGAAGGGTAAAGGCCCTGGTTCCGGTAAGGCCAAGGTAGATGAAGTACGGATTTACGACAAAAAATGCCAGTACCGGGAGTAATCTGGTACGCCGTAGGGTCAGGTGTCCCACTCCGTAGAGATTGACGGCAGAAAGTGCGGCGATTGTGGGGAGAGCAAGGCTAAAGAGGATGTTTGAGGGGATCCCGGTGAGCATCGCCGGTGTTGCTATGATCCAGTGACCAAAATAGTAGTATACATTCAGAAACCCTCCGGCAAACCAGGGGTCAAGAGGGGGAACCAGGGGCGTTCTGAGAATCGATGCAAGAAATCCATGGTCCATGAATTTCTCCGCCCCGTTGATATCAGGATTGTATGCCCTGACGACGAGCATGGCAAGAAACACGCCGAAAAAGAGCAGGTAGTAGCGCCATTCTGAGGGGATGGCTTTGTAATGTCCCGTCTTATGAAATATTCCGGTGCAGAGATATGCAACAATGATCGGGATCAGACCAGTATAGGGAGGAAGACCACAAAAGACTGCATACCAGGTTGCAAGAGCGGTCAGGATAAATCCCGCAGTCCAGGATACGGGGACCGCAATTTTGGGCAGGTATTCTTTTATCAAGGGATAGAGAGAGAGATGGAATAGGAAAAGAAGGAAGAGCCAGGATAATACCGCAATAATCTGTCCTGATTCAATCATGCCTTATGATTCATCCTTCAGTCTTTTCTTAATACTTTCAGAGAGTTCGGGGATTACCCAGTCTCCTAAGTACATGATAGAGATCGCCCCTCCGATAAGGGTGATACCATTCTTAATCAGGTGGTCGATGACTGCGATAAGGGTGGATACTGCCGGACTTGTCCCTGCCAGTTCAAAGATGACGGCAAGGGCAAATTCATAGGTCCCGACTCCGCCGGGTGTGAGGGGGACTGCTTTTACAAGGTTTCCTGCAACTACTGCAAGCAGGACGATTGAAAAAGGGATATCCTGCCCGAACATAAGGGCAACAAGGGAACAGATGGCAGTATCAAGTATCCAGATACCAAGTGATGTAACTGCGAGAACACATGCGGATCGGGGAGTCAGGGATGCATTCCGCATCTCATTCATCATCGTCAGAACATACCCGATGTATTTATTGTCAGTCTGAACTTTGCCCGTGAGGATGAGAACCAGAAAGAAGATTCCCCCAAGCACGAGCGGAAGAACGAGCAGCATGAGAACCCAGGACGGGGCGTTCAGCACAAAGACCACTGCGCAAAGGCCCAGGACTGCTACCGATATGATATCAAAAACCCGCTCCACGATGATGGAGGAGAGACCCTGGGAGATGGTTGCATCATAATCATGCTTGAGCAGGACCACCCGGATCAGGTCTCCAAGCCGGGCTGGGACGATAAGGTTTACCGTTTGTGATATGTAGATACAGGCCGTTGAAAAGATGAGTGAAATGGATACATGCATCCGCGAGAGGATGGACTGGTACCGCCCTCCCCTGACAAACCAGGCACACAGGCAGATAAGACATGCCGGGATAAGATAGAGCGGTCTTACATAAGCAAGTGCATCGGCCAGGTCATTCCAGACTCTGATGACCATGACGGCCAGGATTCCTACTGCCAGAAGAACAGAGAAGATGATAGCACAGAGTTTACGATACATGGAGCTGCCACCAGAGTCGGAGAATTGCTCGTCCCATCTTCCAGATATCACCTGATCTGACTGTCGTCCCCTGTCCCTCTGTCCAGATTACCGGGATCTCTGCGATACGAAGCCCTTTATGCTGGGCACGTACAAGGATCTCGGTATCCCAGAACCAGTGGGTATCACACGTCTCCTGCAGAAGGTCCCTGAGCACTTCGGTTCTGAATGCCTTAAATCCGCACTGATGATCAGAGAGGGTGCTTTTCAGAATAAGCCGGACCAGGAAGTTATATCCCCTGCTTTTAATCTCACGGCTGCAACTTCTGATGATTCTGCTCTCCGGAAGAAGCCGTGAACCGGTTGCCAGATCATACCCTTCAGTAATTCGGCCAAGGAGTTCTTCAAGATGGGAGATGTCGGTTGCCATATCAACATCAAAATAACAGAAGATATCTCCACGGGCTATTGAGGCAGCACGAGACAGGGCCGATCCCCTCCCCAGCCGCTCATCCCGGTGAAGGTGGATGACCTGTGGGCTCTCCCGGGCAAACTTTGCTGCTAATTCAGCAGATCCATCGGTGCTGGCATCCTCGGCTATGATGAGTTCAAACTCTGTAGCAATGCAGGATAGCGTCTGCAGAACTCGTGGTACCGCCTCTTTTAGGGCATGAACATCGTTGTACACCGGAATGACAACTGTTACCGGATTTGATATTGTCACTCAGGTCACTTCCGGATTCTTTTCCATCCTGACGATCTCTTCTGCAGCCCTGAGTCCGGCACGAACCGATCCCTCAATACTCCGCTCCGGATAGTTCTCTTCAGAAAACATACCGGCAAGAACAAGTCCGGGAACTGATATCATGTTCATCTGCTCTTTATACCCGGCAAGATACAGCGGCCCGGCATAGGGGTCTCTAGTCATTTCTGCCCATAGTATCTCATCACTCCTGACTGAAAATTTTCTCTGGAAATCTTCTATCATCCGTTCCTTCAGGTCGGTGGGCGGCGTGCCGGTGTAATATGATGCAAGATAGACGATATCCTCACCATACCATGCTCTTGGGGCAAAACAGGTATGTCCGATGACAGCTCCATAGGGGGCATCATCATACAGATTAATCCAGTAAATACCCTGAGTGACAGGACGGACAAGCCCCATGGTCAGACAGGCCGCTCCCTGGTAGGGGATATCCGGAATATCAAGACCGGTTTTTTTCAGAAGACCGGGTGCGATGGTTGCAATGACGGCATCGAATGGTTCATCATTTATATACCATTCCCCCCCGGCTTTTTGTATGCTGGTAACCGGTGTGTTTATTCTTATCTCTCCTCCATATCCGGTTATCGTATTTGAAAGACTTTCGATGAAGGATGAAAACCCCCGCTCAAGATATCCGAGCCGCTCTCCCCCAAGACTTCTGTCCGAACGGATGGCCACCCGGCTGACAAGCCATGCGGCAGAGATTTTCTCTGCATTCTGACCAAATTTTGAATTCAGGAGTGGCCTGAAGAATGAGCGGTAAATTTTCTCTCCAAGCTGCTCTGTAAGGAATTTCTCTGCGCTTATGGTGTCAAGGTGTGACAGATCAAAGTGTTTGACTTTTTTGGTGAATAATGCGAGCCTGAATTTTTCAAATATGCTAAGGTGAGGATAGAGCAGTATTTCGAGGGGGGTGGTGAGGGGATAGATGGTCCCGTTTTGGTATGTACCGGTTGACCCTTTGAGCCAGAGTATCGTATCAGATAGGTTCAATTCATCTAAAAGGTGTAAAAATGCCCGATCTCCTGAGAAGAAATGGTGATAGTACCGCTCAATGGAATATGCCTTCCGGTGGTATGATGAGAGCAGCCCCCCTATCTCTGCTGACTTTTCGTAAATTGTAATTTTATGGTCTTTAGAAAGCCTGTATGCCGAAACAAGTCCGGATATGCCTCCTCCTATTATTGCTATCCGCATATTCTGTTATAATCCCTTAGATATTCCCATCCTGCTCATTGAAGAAGCTTTTTGAATGTATAAAGGAAAGATGTACCAAATAATCAGAATTCCGATATTTCATACAACTGGTGTACCTCCATGAAAGTGTTTTTTATAGGATTTGGTCAGGCTGGTGGCAAAATTGTTGACCGGTTCATTGAGTTTGACAATAGAACCAATGGCAGCAGTTTTCGTGCTATTGCGGTAAATACAGCCAGAACTGATCTGATGGGATTACAACACCTCAATTTTGAGGATCGTGTCCTGATCGGTCAGACGAGCGTCAAAGGTCATGGCGTGGGGACCGATAATGATACCGGTGCCCAGATTACTTTTGACGAGATTGATATCATCATGAATGCTATTGACCGCAAAGGTATTGGCGATACTGAAGCATTCATCATCGTATCAGGACTTGGTGGCGGAACAGGTTCAGGCGGTTCGCCTGTGCTTGCACGGCATCTGAAAAAGATTTATAAAGAGCCGGTCTATGTTCTGGGGATTCTCCCCGCTCCGGAAGAAGGACGGTTATATTCCTATAATGCTGCACGAAGTCTTGCAACTCTGGTAAAAGAAGCAGATAATGTTATTCTTTTTGACAACAGCGCCTGGAAAAATGAAGGCGAGAGTATCAAGGGCGCATTTGACCGGTTGAATGATGAGATAGTCCGCAGGTTTGGGTTATTGTTCCGTGCAGGTGAGATAGGTCAGCTGGGTATCGGTGAGATGGTCGTCGATTCCAGCGAGATTATCAATACCCTTCGGGGTGGAGGTATCAGTTCTGTCGGATATGCCATCAGTGAAGTTATCAATTCTGCTCCGGTTGAAAAGGACCGGAGTTTCTTTGATCGGATCATCGGAAGAAAACAGATAGAAGAACGACGTCCTGAGGATAAACTGCTTGGTGAGGATAAGACCTCACGGATTTTGTCTCTGGTCAGACGGGCGATGCTTGGGCGGCTTACGTTGCCCTGTGAATATACCACCACAAGTCGTGCTCTTGTTCTGGTTGCCGGACCGCCTGATGATCTTGACCGGAAAGGGATTGAAAAAGCCAAAAGCTGGGTTGAGGAGAATATCGCCGGTGTGGAGGTGCGAGGCGGAGATTATCCGGCCCAGAGCAGGTATGTTGCAGCTGTCGTTCTTTTAGCATCCATTGCAGATGCTCCACGTGTCACGAATCTGCTCGAGATTGCAAAGGAGACGAAAGCCACGTCAGAAAGAATTGATGAAGAGAATGTTTTGAAACTGGATGAGAGTATTGAACCACTCTTTGAGTGAGGGAGTTATGAAGACTGGATCATTAATCATCTTTTTAAGTATCATTTTTTGTTTCATTGCTATTCCGGCAATGGCCAGTGTTGAAGTCGGTCATGTGAATGTAAAGCCTTCCGGAGATCTTGAATCCGGTAAATCGAATGTTTCTGCAGATCTCCAGCTGAGTTTTGTCTCGATAGGGGGCACGACCTTTCCCAGTGATGAGAGTATATCCTTAAAAACCGAACTTGAAAATCCGGTCTGGACATACTCCATCATTCTTGATGGTGTGGAAAATCCCAGACCTGCGGTCAGTAAGAAACAACTTGATCTTTCCGGATGGGAACTCTCCTATGAGAACGTCGATGAAAGTGTCAAAGTCAATCTGAAAGGAATGGCACCAAAGGTTGACAGTTCCAAAGAAATAGAGATTGTTTCGGTGAACGTGGCAACCCCCGGAGGCCGGGTGAAAGAGACCGTAAAGAATGTCACAGCATTTGTTACGAATCCTGGGGAGCTGAAGGGCGACATTTCAACTGTAAAAGATGCCTACTCAAAACTTGAGAAGGATATTGCCCAGAACAAAGCTGATGGGATAGATGTTTCCAAGGCTGAAGCAAAGGCAAAGGAGGCATTAACCTCACTGAATTCAGCAGCCGGTGCAAGTTATTCAAATGCCCAGATCTATATCAAGAATGCAAATACCTACATCAAGGATGCCTATGCGATGCTTGACATGGGTCTGTCCCAGAAAGCAATTAAAGATGCAAAAGAAGCCATAGACAAGACTGACGAGTGGATCAATTACTTCAAGACCGAAAAAGAACTCGGAAGTGATCCACGGCTTGCTCCTATTATAACCAAGCGTGAGTTTGCTGCAGAAGACGCGAGTGATGCAAAAGAGCTCTATGATGCCGGTAAATACACTGAAGCCAGGAAAAAAGCTGAAGAAGCATATCAGAAGGCAGATGAAGTATTCACGGCAACTCAGGATTTGAATGCAGAACTTGAGGCCGCTCCCAAGGGATTCCAATTCCCTGACCTGTCTGGGATAATCCCCTATATTATCGGAATCATTGTTGTTGCAATTGTTGGGTTTGCTCTTTTCCGAATCATGAAGAACCGTGGCGGCAAAGGTGGCGGAAAGGGCGGCGGTGGCAGTTTCGGCTCCCGTGATAAACCAAAGAAGAAGTCAACTGCTCATCAGTACGATGAGCTCTTTTAATTATCTTTTTTGTCTTATAATTTGAATTGATTGACCCGGATCGTATCTTTTATTGGACTTAACAATAACTGTAACCCTCCTAAATTTTTTTGGAGGGATAAAATTTCTCTCCAACATCAGAATGTGTGCTGTAGTATCGCTCATTTCCCGCAAGTCCAATGAAATGGCATATGCCAGGGGGATATCCCTACTGAATGACCAGCGTGAATATGTGCTGGTAAGCAGACGATGAACGACAAAAAAGGCTGAAGTAGATTAATTTAGGTCAGTATTATTTACCTTGACAAATACGTCAAGATTCACCGTTCCCATCTTTCCATCCCGGAGGAAGTACCACTCCAGAGCCCGGTGCTGGTTGTCATACAAGGAAAACCAGTAGCTTAGGTGATACGCTCTCTTTTCATATCCGGGCAGGGATGCATAACTGTCGGTATCATGGGTGATGATAAGATCCGGTTCCTTCCCACTCCACATCATCGGATCAACCTTTTTGCCATAAAACAGGATCTTGTCCCATCTTCCACCCCGGTAGTACCAGGGAAGCGGCCAGTAGGAGTCGGATGCCACAACTACAGTCTTTGCAGTGTCGATCAATGCCATGACGTCACGCATGTCCTCAGAGTTCTGAACCTGAACGATGGGTTCGTTGATATCAACAGGTGTGAAGCAGACATGCATCGTCATTCCCACCAGGAAGAGAAGGGTGATAATTCCGGCGATTACTTTTTTCCCTTCTATCTTGTAGGATGCGAGAAATATGAGCGGAAATAACTGATGAATCAAAAGCCAGGGAACTTTCTCTCCTACCCACCCATAAAAAACCAGCGTACATCCGGTCCATATGATGAGAAGGATCATCAGGAGTGAAGTTTTTTCGTCAGAAAGTCCTTGATTTTTAGGATCCACATTTCTTAACAGACTCAGTCCCTTGTCTTTCCATCCCCAGTGCCAGATGCCGTATATAGCCAGGATAAGCAGAGGGATTTCATAGAGAATGAGCATGATGAGGTACCAGTATGGCGGACCACACAGCCTGCACTGGTCATGCATGGATGTCCAGTGTTCAATAGCCTTGAATGGTGCCTCAAAGAACATCTCCGGATGGTTGAAGAATGAGGTATAGAAGACAAATCCTATACCCGCCGCTATGAGAACCGTACCAATGAGATCCCGTTTCCAGGTATCCGGAAGGTGTATACGACGGAAATAGAGGAGAGCGATGAAAAAGACTCCAAATATTAGTATGGCTACCGGCATGTCCTCTTTCAGACACATACCACATGCTGCAGCAAATCCTGCCAGAAATGCCCATCCCGGTTTTTTAAATTCGATATATGCGAGGATTGCAAGGAGCAGCAGAACGGTGAAGAATAACTGGAAGATATCATGACGCAGAAATCGAGAAAAATATACCATATCCGGCGAAAAAGCAAAAAACAGTGCTGCCCAGATCGCATGATTTTTCGAGAGCCAGCCGGTTTTGTATATCCCGTATATGAGGAATATTATGGCCGACCCAAACACTGCCGGGAGTAGTCTTACAAGCAGATCAGAATCTCCGAAGATCCTGAACAACGCTGCAGTGATGTAATAGAGAAATGGCCCATGATACATGGGATCATACTGATATACTCCTTTGGTCAGGAGTTCATAACTGAACCATGCATGGATGGCCTCATCATGATGGAGTAATTTAAGATTTGGCAGGATCACCCGGAGAAGAAGACCTGCAAGAAAAATGATCCCGAAGATCTGTGCACCAGAACATTGTGCATATCGTTCCCGTAATACCTGAATATTCATTGTTATTCTGCCTCGGAAGGTATACCGTACAGTTCCATAGAACAGGTATATTTGTATGAAAAAAATGCGTCCAGTAGATATTTACATCTGTTCCCTGTTCGCCCAATAAATAGGAAAAGAAAGGTATCCTCCTGAGGAGGTACTGTGGACGATATTGGGATTATTGCGGCTTATTATGAAAAGCCACCCATATTTGTCTCAGCTTTCAAGGACAATCTCAATACCGATGTCCTTTGGTACCTGGGTACGCATGAGCTGACGGAGAGCACGCTCATCAGCATCAAGATCAATGAGACGCTTATGAACCCGCATCTGCCAGCGGTCCCAGGTTGCTGTCCCTTCCCCATCCGGACTTTTTCTGATGGGTACTACCAGCTTTCTGGTAGGAAGGGGAATAGGACCGGCCAGATTGACACCGGTCCGCTCAGCGATCTCTTTAATCTTTTCGCACACTTCTTCTACTTTCTGATAGTCGGTTCCGGTGAGTCGGATTCTGGCCTTCTGCATGATAACACCGAATTCTATCAGCGCATCTGCTTCTTGACAACGTTGATACACATGCCGGCAGCAATGGTCTGACCCATATCACGGATTGCAAACCGTCCAAGCTGCGGGAATTCCTTGGCGTTTTCAAGACAGAGCGGCTTGGTCGGGTGGCATTTGATGATTGCTGCATCTCCGGCCTTCAGGAAGGTCGGGTTCTCTTCAAGGGTCTGACCAGTACGTGGGTCAAGCTTCTTGACGAGTTCAGTGAATGTACAGGCGGTCTGTGCAGTGTGACAGTGGAAGACCGGAGTATATCCGACGGTGATTGCACTTGGGTGCTGGAGCACGACGATCTGTGCGGTGAATTCCTCTGCGACTGCCGGCGGGTTGTCAGATGCACCACAGACGTCACCACGGCGGACATCGTCCTTACCGATACCACGGACGTTGAACCCGATG
This sequence comes from Methanospirillum hungatei JF-1, assembly GCF_000013445.1. NCBI lineage: Archaea > Methanobacteriati > Methanobacteriota > Methanomicrobia > Methanomicrobiales > Methanospirillaceae > Methanospirillum > Methanospirillum hungatei. The sequence continues at coordinate 1,816,267 of NC_007796.1, read as the reverse complement.
TTGTCACCTGGAACTGCCTGTGGGATTTCTTCGTGATGCATCTCAATGGACTTTACTTCTCCAGACTTGTTTGCCGGCATGAAGGTAACGTTCATACCTTTCTTGAGGATACCGGTTTCAACACGGCCGACCGGAACAGTTCCGATACCTGAGATGGAGTATGCATCCTGAATCGGGACACGAAGCGGCTTTTCGGTTGGCTTGTCCGGAACTTCGAGCTCATCGAGGAGTCCGAAGAGCGTCTTCCCCTTGTACCAGGGCATCTTGTCAGAGTTCTTGGTGATGTTGTCACCTTCGAATGCACTGATCGGGATGAACTTGACGGTGTCAGGGTTGGTTCCGACCATTTTCAGGAGAGCACCGACATCAGACTTGACCTGGTTGAAGCGTGCTTCATCATAGTTGGCTGCATCCATCTTGTTGACTGCAACGATAAGCTGCTTGATACCGAGGGTCTTGGACAGGAAGACGTGCTCCTTGGTCTGTTCCATGACACCATCAGGTGCTGCAACGACGATGACTGCTGCGTCTGCCTGTGAGGCACCGGTGATCATGTTCTTGACAAAGTCTCTGTGTCCTGGACAGTCCACGACAGTAAAGTAGTACTTGTCGGTGTCGAAACGCTTGTGTGCAATATCAATAGTGATACCACGCTCACGCTCTTCCTTCAGGTTGTCCATGACCCAGGCAAAAGCGAATGAACCCTTACCCTTTGATTCTGCTTCCTTCTTGTACTGTTCAATGATGTGTGCCGGAACGGCTCCGGCTTCGTACATCAGTCTGCCGACGGTAGTTGACTTACCATGGTCGATGTGACCAATAACAGCGAGGTTAATGTGGGGCTTTTCAGTTGCCATATATACAAATCCTCCAATACCTCCGCACGATATCAGAACTGCAAAGCACAGCCCGGTTATGCGAGTATTACATATTTGATAGAAGTCCTTTTAATATTTTTCACTATGAATCTCATAGAGAATGAACGCCTGAAATTCTGTTATCAGGTGGGAAACGAAGTGGTTAATAGGTTTTCAGGGGAATGATCAGATTACGAATGAAGTCTATTCCGATTATCAGGGAAGAAGGTTCTGACCGGGCTTATGTCGAATGCGCCTCTGGAAAACTGCCAGTGCACACAAGGTGCTCATATTGCATGAATTGTAAAGGGATTCAGGTAGGGGCGCGGGTTATGCCTTCTCCTTACGAGATTGCGTATTCTCAGATAAAAGGTGGTTCAGTTCCGCCTGAGATCCTGATGGAAGCTGCGATGCAGTTCAATAGTCTGGTCCGGGACGGGTCTGCCGTGGCATGCGATGATGAAAAAGGTCACGGATATACTCCCCGATTCAAATCACGACTCTGATAGTCATAGACGTAATTTTCCGGGGTATCGCAGGGGTGTCAGAAAAGGGTGATGACAAGTAGTGTCAGAAGAGCGCAGCGGCTTATCTCTCCGGTGGCACCGGTCACATCTCCGTTGACTCCCCCAAATAACCGGTCGGCAAGATATCTCATACCAAAGGGGAGCAGGATCAGTCCAATTCCAGCAGCTCCCTTCGCCTCCCAGGAGAGGGGGAGCAGAAAAGCAGGAATCAGAAGCAGCGTTGCCGGGATGACAAACCAGATTTTTGCTCTCTCATGAAGGGTTGCATGAAGTCCCTCATGGAATGGTCTTCCGAATATTGTCAGTATCGCCATACTCCATTTGCCCCCTGTTTCTGCGAAGATGAGTGCTGATGCAGCAGTCAGAATATCAGGGAATGAACTGAGCGAGGCGATGGCCAGGAGAGTTACCATCATCCCGAGAGTCAGAGCTCCGGTACCGATCTGCCGATCTGTCAGTGCCTGAATCCTCTTCTCCTGGGATCCATGTGCCATAAGCCCATCTCCGAAATCCAAAAGGCCGTCCAGGTGATTGGCACCGGATATCAGCAGCACCATTCCGATTGCCATTACTGCCAGAACGAGTGAAGGAGCCGGGAGCAGGAGGATTATGATCGCTCCCATTCCGCCTGTGATATATCCTGCCAGGGGGTAGAGCCAGGTATTATGTGCGAATGCTTCGAAGGGGGCTGTTTTTCCAAGGGGAAGGACGGTGGTGAACTGGAGCAGGGCACGGATAGCCTCAAACATGACTACTCAGATCGTTTGGATACCTTCTGATATGGGCGTATGGGAGGGAGCGAGAGATTGATGGTGGATTCAGAGTAACGGATGTTGATGGTTTTTCTCTCCCGTCCATATTCGATAACACCAAAAAGGCCATTATTTATCGGTATACTGGCTAATACGATGCTTTCAACCGTTCCCGGATTATCAGGGGCCGGTCCGAATCCGATGGGCTCTCTTCTCGTACCGGTCCTTGATGCCGAACTCATCTGGCAGGGGATCATAACAAGTACAGATGCGACCCCGAACACACCTACCGGATGTCCGACACCGGCTTCAATAACAAGGGCTGTTCTTGACCGTATTGGGGTTTCCCCCCTGTTTATAAATGCCGGCCTTGTTCACCGCCCTACTGTGCCGGTTCTGGATCTTCTTGGGCAGGCAGGCGGGGATCCACGTGATGGTCCTGCAGTCCCTGATGCAGAACGCCTGTATAAAGAGGGGGTCCGTATCGGGAAACTTCTGTCAGCCCATGATCTACTTGTTGTCGGTGAATGTGTTCCTGGTGGGACCACGACCGCTCTGTGTGTTCTCAGAAGCCTTGGATATGATGCAAAGGTGAGTAGCGCGTCAGTTACCAGCCCTGACTCGATGAAGGAAGAGATATATGCTGCAGTGACCCGGCGTATTGGCAGATCAATTCCAGATCCCATGGATATCATCCGGGAGACGGGTGATCCGATGATGGCCGTTGCAGCAGGACTTGCTGATGGTTTTCCCGGAACTTTGATTCTTGCAGGCGGGACACAGATGCTGGCCGTAGCGGCTATTATTAAGGCCCTCGGAAACCCTCTCCCCGAGGTTGTCACGACCGTATATGTCAGGGATGATCATGCAGCAAGTTGCGATAAAACAGCACAGGATATCGGAGTTCCGATAACCTATGTTGATCCCGGTTTTGGTGAGATTGGACACTCCGGTCTTGTCCGTTATTGTATCGGTGAAGTAAAGGAAGGTATGGGATGTGGCGGAGCAATGATGCTTGCAGCCTTGCTTGGCTATAGTCCGGAGGAGATTACCCGCTCGATCATCTCTTTTGTTTCAGGGTACAGTCCCTGAATGCATATCTACTGAAGGGTCTAATAGATAGGGCAGATGCTCCCTTTATATGTGGTCAATAATTATGGTCAGTTTAATCATCTTATCCTGAGAGCTCTTCGGGATCTTGATATCGATGCAAAACTGATACCAAATACCACCCCTGTCAGCGAGGTTCGTGAAGGTTGTCAGGGAATTATCCTTGGCGGAGGCCCTGATATCTCCCGCGCCGGATTGTCCCATGAATATGTTCGTCTTGGAAAACCTGTTCTTGGCATATGCCTGGGCTTGCATGTGATTGCGCAGGAGTTTGGCGGGACGGTTCAGTCCGGACAGAAAGGCGGATACGGAGCTGTTGAAGTTACCATCACCGACCATGACGGAATTCTGCAGGGATATCCACAAACGATGCAGGTATGGGCATCCCATGCCGATGAGGTCGTCACCCTTCCTGGTGATTTTGACCGGCTTGCAACCTCTTCAATATGCGGCAACGAAGCCATCGCCCATAAACATCTGCCGATATTTGGTATCCAGTGGCATCCGGAGGTAAGTCATACCTTTGAAGGCCACCGGGTCTTTGAGAACTTCTTTTCCATATGCACGGGTCAGAACAAAGGATGACCTCTTCAGTTTCACTCGCTGAACAGATCCGTGGCACGGGGTTTTCCTGCCGTCGGTGCGGTTCCTGTTGCCGGGAGACTGAACCAGGTTCTAATCTGGTCATGGTCGGGCAGGAGGAGATCACCCGGATAATGAAAGCAACCGGTCTTTCATTTGAAGAGATTGCAGAGCCATATCCTGACCGGATTTGTGAAGGAGATCGCGACTATACCTTTGGATGGGTACTTCGCCGGATTGGGGACAGATGTAGGTTTCTTGACGGATCAACCTGCCAGATATATGAAACCCGACCCTGGATATGCCGCACCTATCCGTTTATGCTTGATGAGAACGGGCTTTCTGTCTACCCGTGTGAAGGGATAGATCAGGATTTCCAAACACCCGATGCAGTGATTATCGCCTTTGATCTCTGTAGACGATATGCATACGAACGGGAACAGGATGAGAAAATCCGAATGATAATACAGTCAGAAACCATTCCGGCAGGAAGGCCGGTTGTGATTGATGCAGAAGGAATAAAGGACTATTATGGGTGAAATCCGTATAATCGGTACGGCACATGTCTCGCAACACAGTGTCGATGAAGTACAGCAGGCGATTGATGAATGGCAGCCGGATGTGGTAGCAATTGAGCTTGACCAGGGACGATATCTGGCCCTGAAACAGCAGCAGAAAAACCCGGAGATAGAAGACATTCTTCAGGCCAAAAACTTCACCCAGCTCCTGGTTCAGTGGATATTAGCCTACATACAGCGCAGAATCGGTATGGATGTCGGGGTTGAGCCAGGGGCTGAGATGAAGGCTGCGATAAACGCTGCAGAAGAGAGACAGGTAAAACTTGCTCTCATCGACCGGGACATCCGGGTGACACTCCACCGGTTCTGGGCATCAATGTCCTTATTTGAAAAGTTCAAGATGTTTTATGCCCTTATCGGATCAATAGCCGTTGCTGATAAGACCGGGGATCTTATCGACATCGAGGAACTGAAGAAGGAGAATGTAGTAGAGGCTGCCATGGAGGAGTTTTACAAATATTCTCCCCGTGGTGCCATGGCCCTGATTGGTGAGCGGGATGCATACATGTCTCACCATCTTATCAGGCTGGGATCAGCAAATGAGCGGGTTTTAGCCGTTGTTGGTGCCGGACACCGGAAGGGGATTGAGCAGTACCTGCAAAATCCGGCAACTCTTCCTCCTTTCGACAGTCTTACCTCACAGATGAAATCCCGCCCGTGGGGACTGATCTTTGGTATTGTGGTAACTGCCATATTCGGCCTTCTGCTTCTGGCCATTGTCTTTTCAGGAGTCGGAACCGAGGTACTTCTCCAGGCTCTGGTATACTGGGTCCTGATTCATGGTGTTCTGACGTTCGTATTCACTCTGCTTGCAGGAGGTCACCCGATATCCGGTCTGGTGGGGTTTGTTGTCAGTCCTCTGTCATCACTTCATCCCCTTATCGCAGCCGGATGGTTTTCAGCGATTGCAGAAGCAAAGATTCGAAAACCACGGGGTTCTGATATCAAAAAGATCATGGAAGCGGAATCAATCATGGAGATGCGTACCATTCCGCTCTTTAAAGTAGTCCTTGTTGCAGCACTTGCAAATGTCGGGTCGAGCATCGGAACCTTCGCATATTTCATATTCATCTTCCCCATCCTGGGTATTGATCCAAATGTGATCCTTGGGGACGGTTTTGCGAATATGTGGTCGGCAATCACCGGCCTGTTCGGACAATAGTAAAATCGGATTTCGGCGGAAATAATGGAAAACTTCTCAGATCTGATGGAGAACGAAGAGGCCTTCAGGTTTTTCTTAGAGTTATATGCAGATCTTCCCCGTCAGGGCCCGGGCGATGACCGGATCACCCGGCATACCTTCGGTCTTCTTACCAGTCTTCCTCCCCGTCCGGTAACCATTGATATGGGATGTGGGAGCGGGGCCCAGACACTTGAACTTGCCAGGGCCGGATGTCAGATAACTGCAGTTGATCTGCACCAGATATTTCTGGACCATCTTATTCAGAGGATGAAGAAGATCAATCCTGAACCCCTCATCACTCCTGTTTGTACCGGAATGGAATCATACTCGCCTCCTACTCCCGTTGATTTGATCTGGAGTGAAGGAGCGGTATATAACATAGGATTTGAAAACGGCCTCTCTCTTTGGAAAAATCATCTGAAAAATGGTGGATTTTTGGTTGTCTCCGAGATGACCTGGTTGATTCAAAATCCCCCGGCTCCTGTCAAGGAGTTCTGGGACCGGGAGTACCCTTCCATGCAGACAGTTTTGGATAACCAGAAATGCATCGAAAAGGTGGGGTACCGCTGGATAGGCTCTTTTCTTCTTCCTGAATCTGCATGGGATGCCTTTTACGCTCCGCAAAAAGAAAATATTGCCCGCATTCGCATGGATGGGTCACTCTCACCAGTACAGGAAGAGGTTTTGGCAATAATAGAAGATGAAATACGGATATTTGAAGAGTACCGGGGTACGTACGGGTATGTCTTTTACCTTATGCAGCGTGTGGCATGAGAATCGGTGCCCTGATATCCGGAGGGAAGGATTCCCTGTACGCTGCCTGGCGGATGATTCAGACCGGACATGAGATCTCATGTTTTATCACAATACAATCACGCAATCCCGAAAGTTACATGTTCCATACTCCCAATATCGGGCTTACCCGGCTTCAGGCAGAGGCTGCTGGCATTCCGCTCGTTGTTCAGGAGACGGACGGCCTCGAAGAGAAGGAACTTTATGATCTCACGGTGGCTATACAGCGGGGAGCCCGTGAGTATGGTCTTGAGGGTATAGTGACCGGAGCAATCCAGTCAGTATACCAGGCATCCCGGATCGAACGGATCTGCCACCTGGAGAACCTCTGGTGCTTCTCCCCTCTCTGGCTGTGTGATCAGGAGCAGTACCTCTCCTCTCTCATTACAGACGGATTTGAAGTGATTATTGCCGGGGTGTTTGCTGAACCCCTAGATGAAACCTGGCTTGGAATACCCCTTGATCTCTCTTTTCTTGAGCGAATGAAGAAGATAAACAAGAAGTACCATGTCTCACTTGCCGGGGAGGGGGGGGAGTATGAGAGTTTTGTCTGTAATGCTCCGTTTTTCAAAAAGAGGATTACCATCATGGATGCAGAAACCTGGTTTCTTCATGGGGCCGGAGGATACGTGATAACCCAAGCAGAACTGGTCTGATCATGATGCTGATTCTTGATATTACAAACCCGGACCTTCCGGTTCTTATTGATGAATTTGTCTCTCCGATATCCCGTATTGTGCACCGGTTCGGTCATGAGACTCGTATTGTCAGGATTGAATCGGCAACGATCCATTCTTCCTGTACTGGGATCATCATATGCGGGACTGCTCTTGCTGATAGCTGGTACAGATCACACCACCTGATGTCACTTCTGAACGGGTGGACCGGCCCCATATTGGGTATCTGCGCCGGAATGCAGATGCTTCTCTCAGAGACCGGGGGAGAGATAGTGTCTTGTACCGAGATCGGAATGACTCCCATTTATCTCACAGAAATGGGGAGACAAGATATCCTGATGAATGAAAGAGAGGAGTTTTCAGGATATGCTCTCCACCAGTATACTGCCACCCTTACCTCACAATGGATTCCTCTTGCTCTTTCTGGTTCCACGGCCCAGGTCGTGAAACATACCACACATCCCTGGTATGGAGTGCTATTCCATCCGGAAGTCCGGAATGAATGGATTATTGAGCGGTTTGTCGCCGTGTCAGTATCTTCTCATACATGAAAAGACTCATAAGGCAGGGGGATATGATATGAAATCAGGTTCAATCAGATACTGGTTTCATGTTTCACCCATCGTATGTAATCCCCCTGATGAACCTGCACGGGGATTCTTTATCATCACTCTCTTGTCTTCTTATCAGGACTGATGGTCAGGTTCTGCAGGGGTCGGAAGGATTCATCTTTTCAGAAATCCCTGATGAAATAAAGGAAAAGATTCACAGCAGGATACCTATGGGGAATTATAATGACCAAGCCTGGGTAGCTCTTGGGATACGGGCAGACAATGTTCCCCCTGGCTACACCTCACATACCCTCCGGGAAATCGCAGGGCATGTATCTGGTAATCTGCCCGGTCTTTTTTGTCGCGGGGTACAGCTGATCCGCTTTGATCTCCTCACCCGGTTTTGCGGGTTTTGCGGCAGCAGGGCCTCCATGAAACATGATGAGATAGCAAAAGTCTGCTCCTCATGTGGGAGGGTTGTGTTTCCCCGGCTTTCACCTGCCGTCATCGTCCGGATTACCGATGGAGAGAATATACTCCTCTCCCGGTCTCCTCATTTTCCTCCCGGGATGTATAGTGTTCAGGCAGGGTTTGTTGAACCTGGAGAATCGCTTGAAGCAGCAGTGCACCGGGAGGTCAGGGAAGAGGTCGGGATAGAGGTTACTGATATCAGGTATTTTGGCTCACAACCCTGGCCATTTCCAGACTCCCTGATGATCGGGTTTACCGCTCGGTATGCCGGAGGCGAGATTATATCTGATAAAAAGGAGATAGAAGATGCCGGATGGTTTACAAGATCAACGATGCCGCACCTTCCGGGACATGACAGTATCGCATATGGATTAATTCACGACTGGTTGTCATCAGAAAATTAATCCTCTTCCCACCGGTGGGAGAGGTTCTCACTTGCCGAAATGACATAATGAGGGACTTCAGAGATGATGACCAGTAAAATCCGGTGTGAACAGAAGGGACAACTTCCGGCCCTGAGCGATTTCATCTCCATCATCTCTTCCGAACTGAGTGACCGGTAATCGACGATCTCTCCTGATGTATGAGGAAGATTTATCAGGACTGCCGGACTGAACTGATGATGACACCGCTGGCAGAATCCCCAGAGGCCGTACTGAATTATGATCCTGGTAATACCCTGCTCATCAAGTTCATGAATGACCGGATGGTTCCAGTAAAAAAGCGGGAACTTTCGTATTGCCACGGGAAGCCCGGCATATACCTTTAACTTTGGAACCTCTGAACGGGTCTGATACCCGCCTGGTATGTGCAGGACGTCCTGGCAATGCATACACATCGTCTCTCCTCCCAGGATGGGATCCAGTTCATAGAGGTCTACGGTATTTAATTCACTACAGATGGGGCAGGGAAAAACGATGGAATTCTGAACAAATTTAACCTCACTAGTCGTTTTATTCAGAGGGATCTTTACTTTTTTCACGGGTAGGCAGGCCGGGTCTGGTTTTACGATCGGTTTTTCAGGCTTCTTTGCAATCTGCTTTTTTTCTGAACAGGTAGTTTGTGCATCAGCATCTGATTTTTTTCTGTTCCAAAATCCCATAATCCCCACCGCCCTGATATCTCTTGTTGATACTGGTACGAGAGAAGGTAATAACTTATCTTTTAGGATGCCCAAACGTGAGTCTTTTATAGTGTTGGTAAAAAGTCAAAAGAAACATGGTTAGATAATATCGGGGCGGGGCCGGTGGGTGCCCTGATGGGATGCTGTCAGGGGGGATGTGAATGATGATTATGCCCGATGAAATGGTATACAGAATGCCGGGGGGTTTTCCGACTCTACCTAGTGCTGTCTGGTGGGGTTGATGTGTCTGGTAGGTGATCCATGTGTGCAGACCGGATGGCACCAGTAGTACCGATCCGTTGCAACAGTTGTAATGGCATACCGGTGAAATCACCGGTGGATCATATTTTCCGGAATCCAGCTCTGTATACCTTGCGGATGGGCTATAGCGGATGTAACCGGCCCCGAACCCGCGAGGCACCGCTCCGGGGGATCCGTCACGAGTACCTCTGATCCAAAGGGTCATCGGTTGTACAATTAAAGTTTACTTCTTGTAATCGTGAAATAAAAATCATTCAATAAATTTCAGGGAGAAATTGTTCCCTGTTCTGACCTCATAAGAAAATCAGATCACCCTGAACTCCCTGCATCGGTGAGTCATGATTAAACAGATGATATCGTCAGGTTAAATCGAATTTCAGAGTGACATGGCTCATTAATAAAAATTGAATGAGTATTACCGGTCTATTCCGAATCTCATATTTTCGCAGGTGGATCATGACAATGGCTGTTTTAACCGTCATGGGCAGAAGTGCGTGCCACATGAAGACCATTATACAGTCATATTTTGTTTTCATGGGCATTAGTTCGATTTTCGGTCTCACTCTTCCATTGAAAATATCCTTGAAATGTCCCAGGATCTCCTCTTGTCAGGGGATGGATGGTTGTCACCCACATGATCCTATAGTTCTCTCCTCCGCACGGGTTTTGGTGAAAACGAATATTAAGATACCATATTGGTATATGACGTCAAGATCAGTGTATGGTACGATATTCCATCATGATTCTTGTTCTGTTTGCAGGGGTACTCCTGGCCGGGTGTGTTCAGCAGGCTCCCGTCACTCCGGTTGGACCTGAAGTACCTGTCATAGAGATACCAACGACAGAACCCACTTTAGCAGTGGAAGAAGAAATGGTGAATCAGACTCCGGAGCCTGTCCAGGTAAAAGAGCCTGATTTACCGGAGACACAAGTTCAGCCAGTCATAACCGAAAAGCCTCTGCCTACCCCGACTGCAGATCCGAACCTGGCATTTCGCGATCTTGTCCTTACGAAACTGGATCTGATTCAGGAAGGTAAGAAGAAGGTACTGAGTGCATGGGAAGCGGAAGATCCTGCTCTTACCAGTTCACGGGTTGATGACCTTCGTCACCTGATTCGGAATAATAATGATGGCAGTACATTTCCAAAGAAGATGGACTATGTCCGGCTGAACTACTATGATTTTATTGACCGGATGACCCAGTTTGCCGATAATTTCAAACAGGCTGCATCACTCATGGAGCGGGGAGAGAAGAGTAGTGCCAATTCATATGTATCGGCAGGCATAATGGCAGGAGATCGGGCTGATATTTCTGATAAACGGATTCGTGTCTTCCTCATTGATCACCCGGCCCTTTTATAAATTTTTCACCGGAAGGATGATGTCCTGAACGACTGAGTATACATCTGGTGTATAATCATGTACCGGATGATTATCTTTATCCTGGTTATCGGTCTTCTGTTCTCTACCGCATCAGCGGATGTGGCGGTCGAAGGGGTGTCCACCTATTTCTATCAGTATGCTATCTCGAATTTCGAGGAGTTCAAAGACTATATCTTCCTTACCAGCAGTGCAATCTGGGGATGGGAGTATCCTTTTATCATACAGGATGGAACATTTGGGGGAGGATATAAACTGGATGGATTTGTATTGCATGCCATTCCATCAGCAGATATCGATCCTGATACCATTGCCGATATAAATGCCGGTGATGCGCTCACCGATGAAACACGTGATAGTGGGGTTTCTTCGTACCTTGCAAGCCTCCCATTTCTTACGGCAAACATCAGTCTGCCAAAAGGGGCCTTTTTTGAAGATGATCTGGAGATTGAAAATGTCACTGTTGTCCTGAACATAACAGCCCTGAATGAAACCAGCTTTGATGTGAAAAAAGATGCTGCTTTATTCGGGTACAGGGATGGGACCGTGATACAGGTCCCTATGTCAGGTGATGATGAACCGGTTCCCCCGGCAGCTTCCTGATTCTCTTCAGGTATGGATCTTATTCCCCTTTTTATTCATGCTCTGTTTCTGACAATTATCTGTGAATGTCTTGTTCTCTCACTTCTCATCAGGAAATCATATCTGAAAATCTGTGTAGTTATCCTGCTTATCAATTGTGTGACCAATCCGGCGATAAACTATCTGTATCTCATTCATGACATCCCCCTATTTCTCCTTGAATCCGGAGTGGTGGTTTGTGAGATATATCCTCTGAAACTGGCATTTTATCTTGCCATAAAAGATGCAATCCTGTATAGCATACTGCTGAACGCCTGTTCCTATTGTATGGGATATTTCATATTTACTTTTTTATAAAAATTTATTCGATGGTAATAACCAGTTTAACCTGCGCTGCAGAAGCAGGCTCTGAAGGTTCACCAAAGTAGTATCCGACTTCATCTCCGGCCTTGATTTTATAGATATTCAGACCTTCTTCATCATAGAGATAGTCTTTTAAGAGGACATTGTTCACCAGGACAAACCAGGTTTTGTCGCCTGTAAACTGATAATCATTTATTCCTTCCAGGATCAGAATACCCCCCTTTTTCATTGCCTTATCGCTTACCGTCAGATCGGATATCTTGTCATCTTCCAGAAGTTCGTGTAATATTCCCAGCGGAGTTGCAGCATTGATGTCATAATCTCCGCCGGTTGTTTCAATTGTGATGGTTCCGGATGGTAATGACATAGAACCGGTGTATATTACTTCCTGACCTCCACTCGTGGTCTTTTCAGGTTTTTGATCTTCAGGGGTCTCATCTGAAACGTGTTCAGCTTCGTCATCAGATTGCTGAGGTTTAGTATCGGTGTTAATATCAGTAATCTCCGCACTCTCATCATTTTCTTCAGACGTATTCACAGCTGATGGTTCTTTCACCGGTTCAGGTTCAGCCTCATCCACCATCCCGATTGTCACGGTCAGGTATGCTTTCGATTCGGAAACCATCCCTTTTGGATCGCCAAGAGTATACAGAACAACATCTCCTTCTTTCAGGGTATATCGTGAAAGACCCATGGTTTCAGCAAGAACGACATCTTCAAGTCGCTCACCGTTCACTTTTACAAACCAGCCATTCCCGTTTCCTGATGAGAGGTTGCCGATTCCATATAGAAGAAGAGTACCCTTCTTTTCCATAAGTTCATCGCCAATGGAGAGTTCCTCTATTGCTCCGGAGTTCATCAGGACCTCAAGCACTCCAATCGGGGTGTTCCCTGGTATCGTATATGATATACCGGAATCAGCAACTACTGATATTGAGCTTTTTACATCAACAGTGCCATTGTAGATCAAACCAAGAATCGGATCGGATGGTACCGGCGTCTGAGTTTCTTCGGGTTCAGAGATTATTTCATCAGGTCCTTCTGCCAGCACCCCACCTGGGATGCACACCATGAGTAGAAGGAGCAGAGAGAAGATTGAACATAATGCATGATTTTTCTGCATAATATGGCTCCGAAATCTGACATGAGTCAGCACCAGAGATTGGTTCTGATACCATGAGAAGATGACCCCTGGGGAATTCTGTACTGATGTATGCAGCAAATCCGGCATTACTCCCCGGCTGGATTCCAGTTGCCGGCATCATCGGGTTTATCTGGTCATTATTCATTCTTATTCAAAGACTGAAGGTATGTTCTGGATTGTCATATCTCCACTCGATATTGATTGTCATGGTGCTCATACCTCTTCTGGTAATTCTCCTGATTCTGTTGCTGGGGCTGACAGAGTCCTTCACCGTAGTCGGTTCTGATAAATCCTCTGTATTGGATGTGATGATGGCGACCTGCCCCTTCATCTGACAGGAGCATGAGATAAAAATCATGATAACATTTTACGGGCAACGTTGATAGTATGTCTGCAATGTCAGTTCTTTTCAGAATAACCCTCATAAATATTCTGTTTATCGCCTCATTTTCCGGTATCAGCTTTGCTGATGGATCATGGGAGGGCTCTGAAGGGATTCTGATCACGAGTGATGCATGGGATGAGGTCAGGTATGATGAGTATACCACGATATTCGATGTGGTCTCACTTCTTGACCGGATGGGAGGGTTATCCCTTGGATCAAACCTGTCTGTGCAGGTATTCACATCAGAGGACGGAGGTATTCTCTCACCTGATGCTATCCTTCCGGTTCCTGAGGTCATTTATATTACAGAGGGTTCACTCAGGCTGAACGTCGATGATGAAGAGGTTCTGGCCGAACGTGGCCAGGCAGTATACATCCCGCCCCAGACCATTCGGAGGTTTGAAAATGCCGCAAATGATACTCTTCAGTTCATTTCAGTGATTGACTGGGCATCACCAGCTGGCGAAATACATTCATCTAATGAGAATAAAACCATACAAGAGATCTTCAATCATCAGGAACCCTTGAATCAGACAAAAGTTGTCTATGAGGATATGATTCCAGCCTTGGAACTGGGTGATTCTGGTACAAACAGGACTTTCCGGTTCTCACGATTTGTCCATCCCCGTGAAGGTCCGTACGATATTACCTATGATCTCGGGACCGCCAGAATTGATGCCGGCTCAGGTATTCCGGATCACTATATAGATGGAAGGTACCAGCTGATAACCGTCCTTACTGGCTCAGGGAATATATCAGTGGGATGCCATGAGTATGCCGTGAGCAGGAATGACATCATCTATGTGGCACCTGGTGCTGTAATGAACCTGACGGCATCGGATGATATGAATCTTCTGGTTCTAACCAATCCCTATTATATGGAGATGTTTGACTGGTCAATGCCCTATGCCTGTGATTACCTGTATTAATGTACCGGCAATTTGTTGACCCGTAACGATATACCTGTATGATATGATGATCCAAAAATCCGGCTTTCTCATTTTTATACTTCTTATCCTGTTTTTTTCAGGTTATGGAGCGGCAGATGCTATAATAACGGATGATACTATGACGCATGATGATCCTGCTGTGTCTGTTTCTGCCAGCGATGGTCCTGATTATCTGGTGAGGTTTGTTGATGTACCGGTTTATGAGAGCACAACATACCGGGGAGGAGTGATACATCCATCACTGGGAGTAAAAAATACCGGTATGAATGACACTTCCGGCGATATGGTAAATGTAAGTGGGTATCTTGGGAGTTATCTGCTGCTTCCGGTAATCAGCACATTCCCGGCACTCATGTGCGGACAGGAGCAGACAATAACCCTTGAATATAAACTTCCGGACACGATTGAGTACGGAGGATATGTCTTTTCCGTCATGATCGATCCTGACAATCTCACCCATGATACCAATACCACGAATAATATGAAGAAGGCAGGGGGGATGATCAGTATTACCTCTCCGGATGATGATTCATTTATCGGTTGTGAAGCCTGCTGGGAAGGATACCGGTAAATCCGTACCTTTGGTGATACTTGATATACTTCTGCGTCAATTATTGTATAGCAGACGTTCGAGCAATTCTGAAATAGTCCCTGAGCATCCTTCGGTCTGAAGTGTTTTGTGTCACGCTATTCTCGGTTATGTCTCTGGCAGCGAGGATCCCAGGATCCGTTTCTGCCAATTACACGGATGCAAAAGAAAAGTGATTGATAATGGAAGGAAAGAGATTATACGTTGGGAACCTCCCCTACTCTGCAAACGAGACCCAGATCAGAGAACTGTTCGCTCCATTCGGTACTATTGAAAATGTGAAACTTATCGAGCAGAAGGGCTTTGGCTTTGTAGAGATGAGTTCCTCTGAAGAGGCACAAAACGCAATGGATTCTCTGAACCAGACCGAATTTGGTGGACGGACCCTCCGGATTGATGAAGCACGTCCAATGCAGCCACGCCGTGAATTTGGCGGAAGTGGTTCATTTGGTGGCAACCGTGGCTATGGTGGCGGTGGAAGAAGCAGCGGTGGCTATGGTGGCGACCGCAGAAGATACTAAATCTTTTTTTCTCTCCCGTTCACTGGGGTATTGTGTGCAAAACCGGATATTTTTGCTCAAGTTCTTCCAGTTTCGAGCGTTTTTCCCGGATCATCTGATCAACCTGTGCATTTAACTGATCCCTGCACTCTTCTTCGGTCCGGTTCAAATCCGGCAGACAGATAATAGCTGCCTCTGCCCGAAGGTCGGTAATCACTCTTACCTGCCGTGAGAGATCAAGCCAGAGGGCAATGTCCTCCGGTGGTACAGAATCGGTACTGATTTTTTCAGCAGCTTCATGCAGCGATTCATACCAGCGGAAAAATGAGTATACACCGGCACATATCTCTTCCCGTGTAAGGGGTTTTGCCATATATCCATACAACCGTTCCCCATACCTGATAACCTCGACAAGATCCATCTTCTTTGATGACACCATGATAACCGGGGTTTCATAGCCATAAGTGAGACTTTTAATCAGGTCAAGGGTGTCCCAGCCATCAAGCGGTTCCATCATGATGTCAAGGAGGATAAGATCAAAGGTATCAGTCTTTAAATATCGCATTCCTTCTGACGGAGATTCTGCAGTCTTGCACACATATCCACAATAAGAAAGGTTTTCCTTTAATATTTTCCGAAAGACTGCTTCATCGTCTATGATCAGGATCTTCTTCTTTTCCGTCATCAGGAAGTGACCTCTCTCCGAATCTTGTGATTTTAAACCTTGGGTCAGGACGTCTTTATACATTCTTGAGGCTTATCATTTATCATAGTTGTCCCCATCAGAGTGCTCAGTTTTGCAGGAGGTAAAGTCAGAGAGACGAGTCTGCTGTTCTTTCATAAGACTCCTGAGCAGACGTCCGGATTTTATGAAGTACTCAGGCTCCAATGTCATGGTCCCTGACACATAGGAGAATGCATCCTTAAATGATTCAAACTCCTTTCCCCTGGTAAGCATCGCATTTCTGACATTTTCGCGGACGTTAAATACTCCGAGTGGCACATACCCTTCGGTTGCCTCCCTGAGAACGATTGCTCCGGCCTGTTTTTGTTCTTTTAGGAGTGCTTCAAGCACCGCCATTTTACATGAGTAATAACAACCACCGACAGATGAGTATTCTGTCTTTGGCCGCTTTACTTCAGAGTCTGAAAATACCAGTTTCTCGTCTCCAAGAACCCTGATAAAAGCCTCGGTCCATTCATACTGCCACCCGGTCGGGGTAAGGATGATTGCATACCGGTTATGAAGGCTTGAAAATTCATGAACCCGCCAGGTATCAATGGGACTGAATTGTTTCACCCGGTTATAGAGAGAATCGGCAAGGGTGCTGTCCACCGCCGTAATAGACCATCTGGTCGG
This sequence comes from Methanospirillum hungatei JF-1, assembly GCF_000013445.1. NCBI lineage: Archaea > Methanobacteriati > Methanobacteriota > Methanomicrobia > Methanomicrobiales > Methanospirillaceae > Methanospirillum > Methanospirillum hungatei. The sequence goes on along the minus strand of NC_007796.1, from coordinate 1,799,549 downwards.
GACAAGATGACGTTTCTTGCCGTTTCCCATGGTTCCAGCAGAGAATGCCTTTTGAATTGCAGAGAATGGAACCTTCTCCTGATGGAGGTTTATCACAGCATCCCGTGCCAGCAGGTCGGTGTCATAAAAGACCCGTTCAAGGTGGTGGTTCCATCTCACCGGTTCACATGAGAGTGTATCTATTGATGCACTTGGTCCGAAAGGTGCATGCTCCTCACTTAATGAAAAACCTGTCGGGACTTCGAGAAATGCAGCTTCACTCTCAACAGAAGTGTCTGACAGTACGATCTCCTGCAACTGGCTGACAAATCTGCTATGGATATCGGTGGTCTCAACCAGTCTTTTTCCCCGCACCAGACTAAGTCGGTATCCGATAATCTCCTCCTGTGACTTCTGTGCCGGGATCCATGACTCCGGTGTGTCATATATACCCGTATCTCCATGTTCGGGGGTGATAAGAGGGCCGGCATAGACCCTCGGGTAACCGGCACTTCCGATGAAGATGGACGGAGGGGAGCTTCCATCGAGTTCTGTACCGACTGGTACCGATCTGTTCTGAAGCGTTGAGACCGTAAGAGTACGGAGATATTCAGCCTTTCCGATGCTCATTTTGTATCATACATCTCAACAATATGAGGAAGGACTTTTAAAACACCTGATATACCACTGACGGTTAGAGTCAGAAGGACTGCATCAACCATCTCCTCTCTTGTCGCTCCAAGTGCTTTTGCCATTGGAAGGTGAGCCCGGACTGCCCGGTCATCGCCCATAGCCGTTTTCATGGCGATATAGATGAGCTGCTTTGTCTTCTGGTCTAATCCCTCTCTTGCAATAAGTGCCTGAATCAGACTATTGAATGCTGCTGCACATTCCGGGGCCTCTTTCTGAAAAAGTTCCATGGGGCTGAGTTCCATAAACAGTATTCATCTCCCGTGCTTAAGAATGATACAGGGTATATGAATTTACCTCTCATTTATTCATATGTACATCCATCTGGGGGAATGGAATCTCGATCCCCTCTCTCTCAAATTCCGTCTGAATACGACAGTTTATAAAATCCCGAATCTCATACGTCATCGTGTATTTTTCTGTCCATACAATCATCTGCAGATTCAGGCTCGACTCTGCAAATTCAAGGAAAAATACGGAAGGTTTTGGATCACCCAGGCAAAGACCGGTTTTAATGATCTCATCTGCGATTCTGAAAAGTATTGTCTTTACTTTTTGAATATCACTGCCATAGGCAACTCCGATATTTACTCGCACCTTGATCTTCAGATCCGGTTCGGCATAATTGATCACCACATCATTCGTGAGGATGGAGTTCGGAATGGTTATCAGCTGACTGTCAAGAGTCTGAATTCTTGTACTCCTGGGCCCTATGGCAATAACATCTCCGATATAGTCCTGCACCTGGATTCGGTCACCGATACGAAACGGTTGATCCGCAGCAAGGAGTGCCCCTGAAAAGAAGTTACCCAGGATATCCTTTCCTGCAAAACCTGCGGCAATTCCCACAATACCTCCGGCAGCAAGAAGAGGGGTGATATCAACATTGAGTATCTTAAGGATAATGATTCCGGCGATTATCCAGACAATGTAACTGAATGTCGATCGAAAGAAATGATAGAACCTGATTCCTGCTTCATTTGTCGCTGATTGGAGTATGTACTCTTCGTACTGGTTTGCAACATTCTTTACAAATGACCAGAAGATCCAGGTTGCAAGGATGGTAATACAGACCAGAAGGTATCTGTTGTCCAAAATCCAGGTGTATTCAGGAGGTATGAGGGTGCTCGTTGCCAGAGTAGAATAGACGGTGATGATAATAAGGAACAGGATAAGGGGTTTTCCGATAGAGGATAAAATGATGTCATCAATTACACTTTCTGTTCTTTTTGCCCGCGATTTCAGGAGATTTCCGACAGCTTTTATAATGATGATGCCGATAATTCCACTGATGAGTATGATGAGAGCAAGAATATTCGAAGGTTCCATCTCCTATATGTCTTCTTGGAAAGGTTATAGTAATGGACACCGGTCTTCAGTCTTTGCTTTCAATAGGGTCGTTGCATGAAACTATATTGTATCTCCGGTTTCATGTATAATCAGTGATTACAGAACGGGTCTGCTGTGGGATGACAGATCCAGAGCGATCAAAGATAGAATCAATCGTCGCACGGCTTGCTGGAGCGGCGAACAAAGGTGAACTTGGCACTATCGTTGCAGAAGAAATTCAGAAGTACTCGGTATTTGAGCTGCAGGTGATCGGCGGGAGATTACATCTTGAGATTGAACGGCTACCTGCACATTACCGGCATAAAATCAGATCCTATTTCAAAGACCAGATATTCGGTGCCCACCACATACTCCTGTCCAGGTATAGAAGTGGTTATTTCAGGAAATGTACTGATCAGATTCGTGATCCTGAGCTCTTTCTCTCGTACTGCCGGATGATACCTGACGGGTGTATGGCATGGGATGAGGGTATGTGGAAGAACCCGGAGATCTGGAGCCCGAGGCACCGGCTTTTTTACTATCTGATTGCAGCATATACGATGTTCGTTGAAGACCTCCCCGGTCACCCGGTTGGGATGCCGTTTCCTGGCGGTCAGGTTGTAGAAAAACGGGGTAATGAGTACTATTGCCCCATTCGTGACAAGGAAAAGGATGTATTCTTCTCAATCTGTAACTTCTGTCCTGCCAGGCAGACTGATTAATCATGGAATCCATTCCCTTGGTGCTGGTGCATGGGTGGAAGAGTCATCCAGGTATCTGGAGAAGACTTATTGAGCAGGTTCGAATCCCATCTGAACAGATCTGGCTTTTTGATTATTCTGGTCTATATGAATCGACGATCTCACAAATCGCTCACCAGCTCAGGTCCTTCCTTCATGAGAAACGAAGGGTAGCCGGATATCATGGACCGGTTGACATTGTCTGTCACTCTATGGGTGGTTATGTCACCCGGTATTATGTCGAAGTGCTTGACGGGAAAAAAAGGGAGGAGAAGGTTCGCCAGTTGATCGAGATAGGGGTCCCAAACCGGGGCTCTTCAATGGCCGAGATTTTTAATGATCCGGTACATGGACCAGAGGTCATAGATGTCCTCTCTGGTGAATTTGTCCCGCAGAAATATGAACCGGAGAAGGATGTCAATGTTCAGGGTCTTCGGATCAGAAGCCGGGAGACCAGAGAATTATGCAATGCGGGAATCAGGCCTGACATCAGGTACAGGAACATTCTTGCTGCAAACCGGACCGGAGATCCGGCATTCTTCCCAAGTTTTAACGGACGGACCTGGGTGCTCGGGCATGATGAAACCTGGCGAACCACCTGGCTTGGAGATGGGGTGATTCCTCATTATGACTCATACCTTCCAGGAACGGAGTTTGATCTTGTCCCGACTGACCCGGTTAGTCTGCAGGCTGATCCCTATCAGTACTGCCATATTTTCCTGCCAAAGAATCCCGAAGTCATCAGGCTTATCATCCGCTATATTACCAACCCGGCAGCCCCCTCATCAGAAAGGTTTCCTGATCACCGCTAAGAAGAAGTTCGGCTCTCTTCAAAATTTTTGAATAGGATATTCGTATAAAAAAAGGTGATTACCTTCTGCCACCTGGCCAGAACCGGGTCTTTTTCTTTGGCGATGATTTTTCATCTGCTGATGATGATGTCTTTGGCTTTTTCCTAATGGCAGTTTTCTTATCATCACGGGGTGGCCGGGTTACACTGGTTAATACCCGTTCTGTATACTCAGTCTCTCTCTGTCGTAGTCGTCCGCTCCCTGCTCCTCCCCTGCCTGGTGGTGCCCCTCCTCTCTGCTGTACCGGCCCTTTCTTCCCCTGTTTTCCGGCCGGTCCGGTGGATGGGGATCTTCTCCCCTGAAATTTCCCCCCTGGTCTCTGCTGGAATCCTGTCTTTGGTTTCGGCGGTCTTACATCATCAATAAGAAGATTTCTCCCCTGAAATTCGGTCTCATTCAGGGCATTTCGTGCAGCCCGTGCATCTTCATAGCTTTCCATCTCTACAAATCCGTATCCTTTCCCTTCAATGACACGGACACCGACAACCTCACCATACCGTGAGAAGAGTCCCCATAGTTGCTTCTCATCAACGGAATATGTCAGGTTTCCAACAAACAATCGTCTTGGATTCATATTCTTACCGCCAGTCTCTGTTCTGTGTGTATTTCTACCAGCCAGGTAACATGAATCAGAGATCTGTATTCCAGCTGATCAATTACCGGTATAACTTTAAGTATCTCTCTTCTGTTTTTACCTATGCCCCCTAAATTCAAAATTTTTTCTTTCCTATCTCCTGAGAATCTGATAATTGCGCATAGGTACGTCCTTTGATATCGGTTGGGCAGAATATATCGAATAACTGTGTAGAATTATCAGGAAAATATGGGAGAATTTTCTGTCCTGGTCTGCTGCATGACAGTCCTGGCACAGAGGCGTGCAACTCTGAGAGGTTCAGGTATCTTCCCATGCAGGGTGAAGATCCTGCAGAGGTGCCTGACCTCCTGCTCGGTGCATCCATATCCCCGGGCGAATAGAGATAAACCGGTTTTTACCGGTATGGATAAACGTTCTCCAAGGTTTTCGTAACGTCTGACCCGCTCTTCATCTCCGGGAAAATGATGCCTGATATGACCAGTCAGACCCTCTGAATCCTTATATGAGACACAAATGACCGGTAATCCGGTTATTTCCATAATTTCCACCGGATTAATCACATTATACCAGGCAATGACACATCCGTTCAGCATGATGGCATTTACGTCCTGCCGGTCAAGAACGGCTGTCATCCTGATTATCTCTGCCGTTGCATCCATCCCCCCTACTCTGACCTTTCCAAAGCAGAACCCGTCAATATGCAGGTCCCGACGCATAACAACGCCGCAGAGGACCGACCAGTCCCGAGAAGCAAAGGACTCGGAGATCCCAAAAACCCTGATACCCTGCTTTTGGAGCTGCATACCAATAGATCGTCTGTTCAGGTACTAGAATTCTTGTGAGCCTGAAAGGTATTTATCATCATGACTGAAGTTCAATCCTATGAGAGGTACCAGATTCGGGAGAAAAGAGAATGACATCACCAGAGAGTTGTGCAGGGATTGTTACGCACATCAGGGAGCATGTTCCCGGTGAAAAAGGTCAGGTAATGGAATACCTCATCGATATGGAGCATCATTATACAGCCCATCCATGTCAGAAGGCGATATCTGACGTTATAGCATCTCTGGCTGTCTTATCATTCTCTCAAACTGAATTTCAGACCTTCGTATCCCGGGTTCAAAACCCTGATCTGATTGTAGAGGCAGTTCTTGCATCTGTCCGTTCACTCCTGGACGAACGAGATGGAACGGCTGCAGAGTCAGCATTGTCATATATCCTTCCCTATGCTGAACATCCGGATGAGGAGGGGGGAAAATATCGTTCATTTCGGGACTTTATAGAATATGCATATTACATCACCTATGTCACGCCTGAACAGGATTTTACGGTTCATCCCTATCTGAACTGTGATATCCTGCTACAGTCCGGACGGCTCGCTGCTTTGAAGGGAGAGAAGAATAGAGCCCGTGCCATTTTTACATCACTTTCAGTATTAAGTCCGGTCAATGATTCCATATTGTTTGCACGTGCTGATTTCTGCCGGGAAGAGGGAAACCTGGATGAATTTCGCAATCTCACGATCCACTGTTTTGAGTATGCCTGGAAACCTGAAGACCTTGCCCATGCCTATCGGAACATGGGATATTACCTGATAGAAACCGGTGATTATACCGGTGCCGTCACCTGTTACCTGATGGGCACCACGTGGGAGGATTCGACAGAGACTGCCCGTGAACTGGCATATATCAAAGAAAAGTCCCAGATAGAGTTGGATGTGTCGTATATCCTCTCTCATGGCCGGGAGATCCTGGATGAACGGAATATTCCGTTTGGTCCGAATCTGAAGATCATCGATCTGATGGTCACGTATGCAGATGAATGTAAACAGGATGGAGATTTCTTTGAAGCCAGAAGGTATCTCAGCCGGGCAAAAGCGCTTGAATTAAGTGACAGTCTTGAACGGGAAATAGAAGTGATTGAGCGGTTTATTGAGGATAATACGATATTTTAATCAGGTCATGTATTTTTCTCTCTCCAGGTTCCGGGGGGAAACAGGATCTCAAACCGTGCTCCGGATCCTGCTTTTCCAGTTTCTCTTATGGAAATCCCAGAATAATTGAGAATATCCTGGCAGAAAGAAAGTCCGAGACCCGTATTCTTCCCAAATCCCGGTTCAAAAATTCTTGACTTTTCCTCCTCAAGAATCCCCTTCCCATTATCTTCCATAACCAGGATAAATGAATCGTTTAAGATGGCTGATTCACAGGTAATCAGAGTTGTATTCTCTCCGTGCCTGACGCTGTTTTCAGCAATATTATAGAGTACTTTGTACATGAGAGGGTCGGCACGTATCTCAACCGGCTCGATATCGGCTGTTATCTGAACCGTATTGCTCATCTCCTGTATCAGTCGTCTGATAAGTGAATCCAGGGATTGCCATATCGGTTCTCCTGACTCGTGTTCATGATATGTTCCGGTGATCCGGATATGATCTGCAATCCTCTCAGCTAGGTCCTGGCAGGTCCGAATATCGCTGGTAAGCGATGCATCAAGGGATTCAGCCTTGTCCTCAGCAATACACAAATATCCTGTCATCGCGGTCAGGAGGTTTAAGATATCATGCCTGGTGATCTTAAACATCAGGGCCAGTTTCTCTCGTGCCTGAACAAGGGCCCTTTCTGATGCTTTCCGGTCGGTTATATCCCTGATAATAAATACAAGACCTGCGGGTTTTCCATCCAGGTCCTTTACCTCTGATGCAGCAATACTGACCGGCACCGGCCCAAACCCTCCCCTGAACAACATCTCCTCGTCTGATACAGATCCGTTTCGTTCAATCTTTTGTAATATCTGAAGAAATTCAGTTTCCGGAATAAAATTCCTGATTTGCCTCTCCTGGTTATTGCCCCTCCCAAGTCCCGTCAGATGCAGACCGGCAGGGTTTGTAGTGATGATCTCTCCATCATGAGTGGTTAGGATGAGGGCATCTGGGATCGTTGTGATGATCGTCTCCGCTGCTGTTGTTGCAGAGACAATGAACAGGCCGTATCGTAATATTGCGATACTGATACAGATGACAAATCCAAGATAACTTATTGCGACGGCTACGGAGAGTCCATTGGAGATATTTGAGAAGAACACTATGCCGATAAGCCCTGCACCGGATGGGAAACTGATACCCATCAGAACCAGAAGGATCTGTCTTCTTAATTTTTTGTATATTTGGGGTGTTTTGAGATATGACCTGATACAGGTGATTATTGCAAAAAAGGCAACAATAAATGCGAAAATAATTTCAGGAATATACAGAAGGTGAGAAGGCTTGGGGGATGAATCAAAGCCATATCCTTCAATGAAGGTAAAGTGGTATGTCCATGCATGGGTCGCATCATAGATAAAAAACACGAGGGCAGGGGCGTAAAATAATAACAGAATGATGGGAAGATGTGATTTTTTGCTCAATGGATGACTGGTAAACAGCAGGATAAAATGGATTGCGACAGGGATGGTGATGATCCACTCTGACCCGATCATATTCCAGTAATATGCAAATGAAGGATCGGTTGCCTGCCTCAGCATAAATTCAAAAAATGCCCAGAATGCTCCGGAACAGCAGAGGAGAAGGAATAACTGGTGGACATGGCTCTTCGGATTTCGAGCAAAAACAAAAATCCCAAGACTAAAAGTGATAGCCGCTGATATCAGGCATAACAAGGAGATGGCCGGGAGTGAATATGTCACCAATACTCCCTCCTTTTCACCATGCCCGCCTCATTCATTCTTATTGATGTCTCCTGTAATCTATATGATGTACCTGTTTTTGTCCTGTCTATTTCCAGTCCTTTTTCATTGCCTCCGCCCGTCTCTCCTTTGGCATGAGCTCAATTGCATAACGGAGTGATGTTCGTGGCATTTCCCGCTTGTGAGCCTGAACATACTCAAAAATGGTGTCCTCATGCTGTCTGCTTGCTTCTTTTAAGAGCCAGCCGTATCCTTTCCTGACCATATCATCCTCATCGGTCAGGAGAGCATCTGCAATCTCAAGGACATCATCAAGGTATTTTCCACGCTTTGCCGGTATGATAAGAGATACGGCAGCTGCCCGTCTCATCCACCGGTTTTCAGACTGTGTCCAGTTTTTCAGTTCATTTATGGATTCTGGGTATTTTTCGATAAAGTCACCCATCGAATGGTTACAAAAACTGTCACAGGTTGCCCAGTTGGTGATATAGTTCAGAATCCAGTATCTGAAGGTTTTGATATCCTCCGGTTCAAACTGGTCTTTGAGGTTTGGAACCCAGGAGGATACAATAAAGGCTTCCTCCATGTATCCTGACTGATAGAGTTCTTCACAGAGAGAGAATATTTCGTGTTTACTTCTTGTACTGACTATTTTCCAGTATTTTTTAGCTATCTTTGATACTGCAGCGGTCTTACATCCGTATGCGTTCACCTTTTCCTTGAAAAACCGTTGGTAACTATTTTTGGTCTTTTCGTCTATCACCCCGATCAGTTCTTTCTGAATTGTGCTGATTATCGGATCCATGAACACACGTATGCAGGTCCCCCATAAATGAATTCTGAAAGAGAGTTTGCCGTATCGGTACGAGTTGGTACATTGATTGCGAAAATCAAAAAAGGAATGCTCACCGATTTTAATTCAGTGTCCGTACAGCATAATCACAGGCTCCTTGTGCAAATGACTGGACCGGAGGTTTATCCACCGGGTTAATATGCCAATCAATGGCGGTGGGTTTGCCGGATGCAATCGCTTCAGAAACCCGTGCCTGCTCACCAGGTATATTTATTCCACCTCCCTGGTACATCTTCATTACTCTTCCCGGTATATTGGATATGATACACTCATGGCATTTACTCGATCAGATTCCCGGTACCTTGAACTGCTGAAAACCCCGGACCAGGCAGTCCTCCCAATTCAGAGCGACGAGACTATCGTATATGGTATGTCCATATGTCAGCCGCCGGCACTTCTCAAAGCCCTTGCTGACAGGATTCTCTCTGAAAACCTTCAGAATATTAACATCTACACATTTCTTCCTCGTGAACACACCCAATCGACCGTACTTTCTCCTGAACTCTGTGATCAGATCACCCATCACTCATGGTTTAGCGGAGTTGCTGACCGGACCATGACCAGATATGGTCTGAGCTATTTTGTTCCTTCTTATCTTCACCAGATACCTCGCCTTTGCCAGGACTTTATGGATATAGACACTGTGATCACCACGGTTTCACCGATGGACAAAGCCGGATTTTTTAGTTTTGGGACCGGAAATGACTATATATCAACAGCCGCACGATGCGGGAAACGAATTATCGTTGAGGTAAACAAATACATGCCCCGTGTCTTTGGTGACTCACAGATTCATCTCTCTGATGTTGATGGGATTGTGGAATATGACACTCCTCTTCTTGAGCTACAGATCCCTGAAAAAAAGCCGGAAGATGAGATTATCGGACGAATGATTGCAGATCTGATTCCAAACGGAGCGACCATTCAGCTTGGTATCGGCGGACTTCCAAACGCGGTTGCAGGTTTCCTTCAGGATCATACGGATCTTGGTATCCATACCGAACTCTTCACCGAAGGAATGGTGGATCTTATTGACATGGGTGTTGCCACCGGAAAGAAAAAGACAATGCATAAAGAGAAGCACGTATTTACCACAGCCGCAGGAACCAGACGGATGTATGAATTCATGGATGATAACCCCTCCATAGAGAGTTATCCGGCATCCCATGTCTGTGATCCACGAATCATTGCACAAAATGATAATATGATATCGATAAATTCGATACTTGAGGTTGATCTTCTCGGTCAGGTTAATGCCGAGTACCTGTCAGGTTCTCTCTTTAGTGGTACCGGCGGTCAGCTTGATTTTGTCAGGGGAGCATTTGACTCAAGGGGTGGAAAGTCTATACTTGCGTTTTATTCAACGGCTAAGGGTGGGAAGATATCAAAAATTGTGCCTCGGCTTGAGGCAGGTGCAGCAATAACCACTCCACGTGCCGATGTTCATTATCTTGCAACCGAATATGGGATGGCCAATCTGAAAGGAAAGGATACCCGGCAGCGTGCGCTTGCGATAATTGATCTTGCCCATCCACAGTTCCGCGACTCTCTTATGATGGAAGCCGACCGAATGGGACTTATCTAATTTTTAGGTCGTTGGGTTAGTACCTATTCAGGAGAATAGTGGTGGACTGATGAAAACCCCTTTCCATATCATGCTTATCCCGACCCTTGGCTGCCCGTCCAATTGTAAATACTGCTGGAGTTCTGAAGAAGGATCTCCGGTGATGAATATTCAGGTTGTGAAGGACGTCGTATCCTGGCTTTCAGATTTTCGGGATGATCCGGTCACGATAACATTTCATGGCGGCGAGCCTCTTCTTGCCGGACCTGACTTTTACCGGCAGGCTCTGCCTCTTCTTGCTCAGGGTCTTGCGAAAAATAAACCCTCATTCGCGATTCAGACAAACCTCTGGCGGATGACTCCGGAACTTGCGGACATCTTTGCAGAATACCATATTCCCATCGGGTCTAGTATTGATGGTCCTGAGGATATTACTGATTATCAGCGGGGAGACGGGTATTTTCAAAAAACTATGGCAGGGTACCGGGTTGCACGGGAGCATGGCCTGAATATCCGGTTTATCTGCACGTTTACCGGTTACTCTGAAAAACAGCGGGAATCTATCGTGCAGTTCTTCATCGATCAGGGCTTTACCATGAAACTGCACCCGGCACTTCCTTCATTACGAAGTGAGAGCCCGAACGAGTGGGCCCTGGCCCCGGAGAAATTTGGCGATCTCCTGGTTTACCTTCTGGATCAGTCACTTGACCACTATCATGAGATTGATATTATGAATATCAATGACCTGGTCAGGTGTGTCTTTACGAGAAGAGGGAATGTCTGCACCTTTGCCGATTGTATGGGGAACACCTATGCCATTGGTCCTGACGGGAGTATCTATCCCTGTTATCGGTTCGTGGGGATGGATGAGTATGTCATGGGCAATGTCCGTGACCGGCCGACGCAGAAGGATCTTGATGAGTCAAAGCCTGGCAGACTCATGAATGATTTCAAGGCCTACGTGGATACCCATTGCTCATCCTGCTCCCACAACAAATATTGCCGGGGGGGATGCCCCTATAATGCGATTGCCCCGTCCGGAGGGGAGATAACCGGTGTTGATCCTCATTGTATCGCATATAAGCGGATATTTGATGAGATCACCGACCGGATGAATACCGAGATGTTTGAAGCTCCTCCGATGTTCGGGGGTTTTGGACCTGGGCAGACCGGCACCGGTATGGGAAAAACAAAACCTGGAATCATGGCTCTCATGCAGAAGATTGCTCTGCAATAATCATTCCACCGATCTGTGATCAATTCGGATTTATTGATGATGGAACAACCTTCCTGTATGCATATGATCTGGGTGAGCAGGGGTATATCCCAAAAGGCCGGAGTGGTCGCAATACTCATCGGTCTTCTGATGCTCGTCTTTTCTCCTTTTATCCCAGGTATTATCGGGGTATTTCTTGCCGCGATAATCTTTCTGATATCGCTGATTATTGTGGGTATTGGTTATTCGGTGAGGGGATCAGGGTTTTCTGTACCGTTCATTCTATTGGGCCTCATCGGTGTATGTGTCAGTCTTTTTGCTCTCTTCAACCCTGACATGACGGTCTCACTGATGGGAATATTACTGGGGGTCGTGATCCTCATGATGGGTATCATGCAACTCGGGTTTTCATCAGGGTTCGTTCAGGACCGGTTATCCTGGTTTTTTCTGATCATCGGAGGGGTGCTCAGCATTGTTATCGGGTTTTATCTTATACTCTATCCCCAGGACGGGATGAAACTCCTTATCGTATTTATCGGGTGTTACCTGATTGCATATGGAGTGATCGGGGTTATCAGGGGCAGATCATCGCAGAGATATATCTACTGAGGTCAGCTCACTATTTTCAAAAATAATAATTTCAGGTAGAGGCCGGAACACTCCTTATATCTGTTCTTAAATCGAAATACTCATGAGATAATGGAAGAGATCACCGTAATTTTTCATGGAACAAACGGGTGGTACACCTCAAAAACCGGGTACACCACCTGCATCACCATTGATACCCCTGACTGTTTTATCATTCTCGACGCCGGAGAGGGATTTACGAAGATCCCGGATGTGTACCTCTGTATCAAAAAACCCGCCCTCCTGTTCTTCTCCCACTTTCACCTGGATCATATATCCGGGCTGCATACCCTGGCACGGTGCCGGTTTGAAGGAGGCCTGTCCATCTATGGTCCGCCCGGGGTTCAGATACTATCCGGATTTATCGGGTATCCCTACACCGTCCCGATTGATGAACTGACCTATCCGGTAACTATCACTGAGCTTCCGGAGGGCAGGTCTGATCTCTGCATCCCGGTACAGACTGCATTTCTTGTCCATACCCAGCCGGTCTTCGGGTATCGGTTTGAGTTTTCAAAAACGATTGCATTCTGCACCGATACCGGACCCTGCGAGGGAATACTCACACTTGGGGCAGGAGCAGATCTATTGATCACTGAATGTGCTTATCTCCCCGGACAGGAAAACCCCGGATGGCCTCATTTAAACCCAGAAGTAGCCGTTCGTCTTGCAACAGAGGCAGGGGCGGACCAGCTGGCACTGGTTCATTTTGCTGCCGATCTGTACACCACCCTTGATCAGCGGCTCTCAATCAGGAATATTGGACCTCAGTTCTCGGATGTAATCATCGGTACTGATGATATGGTAATCAGGCTGTAATTTATCCGGACAGGGAGGGGAGGATCATGGTGGTGATCGCTCCGGTAATCCCATCCAGTGTCAGCTGGACTGCAATCGCTGCAAGGACCAGTCCCATCAGCCGGACTAGGATCTCAATTCCCTGGTTCCCGAGCACCTTCCCGATATAATCTGAGCTGAGGTTGAGGATGGTTATGAAGATGACAATAAGAAGGATGACGAGCAAACCTCCAAGAAACGCCGTCTCGGTCGGTGCATTACTGCCAAAGAGGATGGCTGCAGCAATCGATCCAGGTCCGACATAGAGTGGTATACCCAGCGGGACAATTATTGTGGGGAGAATAGATTCGTTCTTCTCCAGAAGCATCTCTTTTCCGGTGTCTGATATGACCCGGTTCATCGTTATCGTGTGAGTACCGCTCATCATGGAAAGAGCAACGCCAAACAGAATAATTCCCCCGGCTATCTGGAACGCAGGGAGGGATATGTGGAAAAAACTCAGGACCATCTGGCCTGAGAAGAGAAAAACTGCCATCGCGACGAAGATGAAAGCCGAGAGGACCAGAGCGGTCTTTCTTCGTACCGGGGCACTGAGGGTATTCGTGTATGCAATAAAAAACGGAAGGTTTCCGAACGGATCCAGGATTGCAAAAAAGGTCCCGATTGCGCCGACCAGATACCCGACATCTGAAACCATCTTATACCTGAAATATTAGTCTTTCAATATATTGATGTGTGCCTGTTATCTGTTACCTCCTGCTCTTGTTTTGGAGTTCATGAAAAAAGGAGCTTTGAGGACTCTGACATAGCTCAGGGTAACTTATGAATAAGGCTATACATCTGTTCAGGTGGCATTGCCATCAGCGTTTCAGAACTGACGGTGCTGAACCTGCCGATTTCGAGAAGAATCAGTCCCATGATCTCCTGAGACGGGGCTTCAATAATCGCCACAAAATCATACTGACCAAAGGTGTAATAGAGCGAAACCAGATTACCTCCGGCATTTTTGATTATTTCGGCAGCCCTTTTATCTCTCTCCTGTAATTCACGGGTTTGTTCAACGGCAAGATTTGTCAGTCTGCCAAGCAGGATGAAGGTGAGCATGGAGAGTAGTTGGTGACTGGGTATTTAAATTTCGTGTTGATGCCGTCCAAGGACATTGGTGGTCTCTCTCTGAAAATCCCCTGAATTTCGGACGTTTTCATGTGTGGTCGTCAGTTCGAAGAATTAATCTCCCATTGACCCATAAAGAAAATTATATGGGAGTTAAGATGGGTAGTCGCGTGTTGGAGATTACTTTTTTTTTGACGGTTTTGATTGTCATACCGGGAATTGCTATCGGCGCTTCTGAACAATCTGCCGATGAGATGCTTCAACTGGCTGAGAATGCAGTCAAAGACGGGAACTATGAACACGCCTATAATCTTTTCATGAACGCCTCAGAAAAATTTGCTGCACTCGGTAATGAGGCGGAAAAGAAAGATGCTCTCCGCCAGGCTAAAAGAATGAGTTGGCTGTTTGCCGAGATGAACCTGAACAGGACGAGCGCAGATGAGACTATTCAGGAGGCTTTTCCTCAATTCACTCAGGAAGAACGGGAGGCATTCCTGGAACCGGGAGCCTCAATCCAGTTCGAATCTGACGGCCAGATCTATTATTATGAAGGTATTGCCCGAAATATCAGATTTCACAACGCCTCCCTGAGTCAGAACTATACCCGATCGCTCGGTGAATCACCGTTTTTCGATCAGATATCTCCGTTTATCAGTGCTCCACGCGATAAGAAGAACCCGCTCTATCTGAATCATACCTTCCAGGGAACGGGAGAGTTGAGTATTCCCCGAAATCTTCTTCCTGACAACGGGACTTTGCAGGTCTGGTATCCGCTTCCGGTCAGTATTGAGAGTCAGTCAGATATCTTGGTGACATCTGTTCAGCCTGAAGAATATGTGGTATCAGAACCGGTGACAACGGGTGACATCGGAGAGGTATACCTGGAGATACCTCTTGAGAAGATGATGGACGATTATGTGAATGTCTCAGTCAGGCTCACGTTTACCACAAGCCCGCGGATTCTTGATCTCGATCCTGATGCGATTCCGGTGTACGATACATCAGATCCTCTGTATCAGCGGTATACGAAAAGTCAGCCAAATATCAATGTCACTCCGGAAATTATGGCATTAGCAAACCAGATCGTCGGAGATGAAACAAATCCGTATAAAAAGGCACGGCTCATCTATGATTATATCTTACAGACGCTTCCTTACAGCAATGTGCCTCATGCATATCTCACTGCAATGTCCATTCCGGAATCTGAATTTGTACATTATACCGGCTTTGGCGATTGCGGAACCCAGAGTACCTATTTCGCTGCATTATGTCGGGCGGTCGGCATTCCAGCACGGGCTCCAGGCGGGTATCAGATAGTACCAGGGCATCAGGGAACGCATTTCTGGGCGGAGTTCTACCTCCCCGAATATGGGTGGATTCCTGTTGATGTTACTGTTGCAGATGCAGCGGACTGGGCCTACAATGCCACCCCTGAACAGGTTACCGAGTACAAGGATTTCTTCTTTGGTAACCTGGATCCATACCGGTTTACCATCCAGACCGATGTGGACGAACCCTTCAGCGGAGAGCCAAATCCGGATATTCTCTTTACCGCTGTCCACCAGAACCCTTCTGTGGTATGCACCTCGTCTGATTCAGATGTTGAGATGCTTGGAATGATCTATTCGACATATACCTTTGAGGATCTCACTCCAGAATAAAAGGGGATCAGGCTGGAATCCCTTTATTTTTTATGGCCTCTGCTATCTCAAAACCCGCATCGAACGCCTGTTCCAGTTCATCGGCATTTGGAACAAATACGACTTCCATGGTCTTTGTGACAGTAAATCCCGCGGTTTTCAGTTCATCTGCAATCATGGCCGGAGCACCGCCTTTTCCGCCCATTGAGCCGAAGGTCATGGCATAGCGTTCACCGGTCCGGTCAAAATGCAGACCTTTCAGGTAATAGATGAGATCCCCGATGCTTGGATACGGCATGTCATTAATGGTTGGAATACCAATCATCAGGCCCTTTGACTCCAGAATGTGCTTCACAATCTCTGACCGCTCATCCTCATGCAGGTTAAAGATCTTCACATCACATCCGCCGGTTATGACCCCTTCTGCGAGAGCATGGGCAAGCATCCGGGTGGATCCATGCATGGTGTCATAGACGATGGTAACCTTTGGTTTGATGAGAGTCCCGGTGGCCCAGCCGATATATGCATTGATGATCTTTGATGGATCGGTCCAGATCTGTCCATGGGACGGGGCAATCATCTTCACTTTGCTGATGAGATCAAGGTTTGTCAATTCGGTTGCTTTTTTGATGAACAGCCCTGATAGCGGAACGATAAGATTTGCATAGAACTTCTGTGCAGCATCCATCAGAACCGCTTCAGGAATCTCGCTGTCAAGACGCTTGGTGAAACAGAGATGCTGACCAAATGCGTCATTTGGGAAGAGAATTCCATCCTCCACAAGGAGGGTGAACATGGAATCAGGCCAGTGGAGGAGCGGTGCCTGAACAAATGCCAGGGTCTTCTTCCCATAGTCAAGGGTATCTCCGGTTTTGATATGCCTGAACTCTGCTCCCTGTACGGTTGGGTAATGTCTTACAAGTCCTTTTTCTGCAATTTCAGTGCAGTAGATGGGTGCATCAGGGAATTTTTTATGAATCTCTGCAAGAGCTCCGGAATGATCCTTCTCGACATGGTTCTGAACGATGATGTCGATATGGAGATCCCGGCCTTCCCGGCTACATGCATCAGCAATCCTTCCCCACATCTGTGCAGCCTGCCCTGGATAGACATTATCTATCAGGACAGTCTTTTCACCAAAGAGGAGGTATGCGTTGTATGTCGTTCCATCAAGAGTATATCCATGGTAGGATCGAAGGTCCCAGTCCAGTGTTCCGACCCAGTATACTCCTTCTGCAATTTTATATGCACTTGCTTTCATAATTCAACTCGTTAGTATTTGTACGAACATTCTATTGTATGCGAACAAATATGAACCTTCCGGATTATATGTACATGCAGCAGTGACCGAAGAATATACAAAGAATCTGGATGATGATATCCAGCTCTTCTCATCCAGAAATCGGGTTATGGCGATTGACAGCCAGGTGAAGAAGAGGATACTTGAGCTTTTGCAGTCACGGGATCATTCATTTTATGAGATTGTCACACTCTGTGGAAAGGCAAAATCCACCATATCGGTCCATGTTCATGATCTCCTGAAAGCAGGTCTTATCTCATCACATACTGATCCAGATGACAGCAGAAAAAAGATACTTTCCCTTACCTCACATCCCATCGGGCGGCTGACCAATCTTGATCGGCATGCACCGGTCAGAGAGGATAAAAGTGAGGTATCTGCCCGACTCCCATTTGAACCGGGAGATATTGCATCCTTTTTCAGATGGGGAGTCCGGGTGTTCAGAACAGAGGCGATGGCTCTTGGGATCAATGTTGATCCGGTGCTTGAACGAACGGGATGGGAGATTGGCAGGGTCCTTGCCCCCCTGGTGTATGATTCCGACCTCTCTCGGATGGTTGAGAAAATGCATGAATTCTGGTCAGTGCATGGTCTTGGATCGGTTACCCTGAGTGGATCTGATCCAATCTCTCTCACTGTTCAGGGATGTTTTGAGTGTGAGGACCTCCCGGTTACCGGTCATGGTGCCTGCTCGTTTGATATCGGGGTATTATCTGCGATATTCTCCGGGTATCTGAATGAGCCGGTGAGAATAACGGAGATTGAATGTTATTCTGCTGGGCATGACCATTGTAAATTTATTATTGAGCAAAAAGCAAGGGTTAATCGATAATTTAAAAATCCACCCCAAAAAGTAACTTATAGATGAGAATGAATAAAAAAATTTCAGTAGATCAGGAAATAACTGGTCTTCCTGGGGTAAAGATTGGCGATTTCTGGTCATGGGCATATTCAGATCTTTTAAGTAATACTGTACGGCCCCTGTTTGCTGAATTTCTTGTCGGCTATGCTCTTGATGTGACAGAATCACCAAGGGTTGAATGGAATTACATCGATTTTTGTTATAAAGGGTTAAAAATTGAAGTAAAGAGTTCTGGCTATCTGCAAAGCTGGAATATGGAAAAACCCTCTCTTATAAAATTTGATATTGCCAAAAAAATACCCTGGGATGCCAGTACAAACAAATACGGGGACCATGAGGTGAGATCAGCAGATTTGTATATTTTTTGCGTATTGACAGAGAAGAATCCTGATAATGTCTGCGTTTTTGATCTGGCTCAATGGGAATTTTACGTATTTAGGACTTCTGATATCAATAAGCATTTCAGAGATCAAAAATCGATTACATTATCCCGGTTACAACAATATTCTCAGCCAATAGCATTTGAAGATGTTAAGAAAAGAGTAGATGAGATGGTGGAATTATTATAAACATCTTTTCCGCAACGTCTCTGATACAATCACATCAAATACCAAATGAATATCCTCACGAGCCTTCTCAAACCAATTCAGCGTCGCATCTCTTGCATATACCTTTTCATTTTGACTCATCGCCTGGAAATCAAGAATAATCATATCGGTTTTCCATGTGTATCTGATCTGTATTAGAGTCCCTTTCTCCGCTCCCGGTAGGATAATCTCCATTTTTAATCCATACAGCATCAGTTTTGCCAGTGATTTTGGTATATCTGGGGCAATAGATATCAGATGGACCGGTTCATCATCTGGAAAAAGATGGAACTCATCGGTATATGTGAGCATTAAATCATGAAAGGTCTCATTCTGATACCTATTAAGTGAATCAGCCATTTCATTCCGGATTACCTCCCATCCCGGGTATGGTTTTGGAATAAGTATCTCAACAGGAGAGTTGCCAGATGTATAGTACCGGCAGATGACCTCCTTCACCGGAGATTTGGAGAAATTATGGGGAGGGACTATCACAGATACAGGTTCATCAGAATCATCATTTTTAATTTCGGTTCACACTCCCAATAATCATATAGAAACAACAAAAGACCTGATACTATGGTCCGGATCATATCCTCTCCCCGCATCATCAGTGCAACTGGAACGCCCCCAAAAAGAATTGAAGAATATGTGGGAAGAATCGTATCCGGAACACCGGAGGTCAGTATTGCACGGATGGTAAGCCCCCCCGGCTGGTCAGAGCCATATCAGACTCCGGAGTTTGATGAATATTCGGTTGTGCTCTCCGGGACATTGCAGGTAGAGACTGATGGTCAGGTGTTTTTAGTGCCATCCGGACAGGCGGTTCTGGTCCCCGCAGGATCCAGAGTCAGATACAGCACGCCTGAGGGTGCAGAATATATCGCTGTATGCCACCCGGCCTTTGCTCAGGAACTTGCGCACCGGGCAGAAGAGGAGAAGCAGGAGTCGAAATTAAAGAACTCTGTTGATGTGCAGTATGAGATCCATGCAGCCGGACCAGAAGAGACCCACAGGATAGAAAAACTCTGGGAACAGCTCAGGGTGTGCATCATATCCCGCAATAAAATGTTCTCCGGGCAGATGAGAAAAGTCAGGTTTCATGACCGGAAAAATGACCTGCTGGAGAAGAACACTGACCGGTTGATTCGCATCTTTTTTGCCGTCGACACCCTGTCCGGGGATGATATCGGGTATTGTTACTGTTCGGTTGCCCCCGGTTCCTATGGAGAGATAGAGTCCATCTTTGTGTGTGATGAGGCCAGGAACCGGGGAATCGGGACAACACTCATGGTTCATGCCCTGACCTGGATGAAAGAAGAAGGGTGCACCGATATCAGGGTCCATGTAACCGTCGGAAATGAAGATGTGCTCCCCTTCTACCAGAAATTCGGGCTGCATCCACGACAATATATCTTAGCAAATCCGGGGGAATTATGACAAACACTGCTCTCATCCTTATTGATATCCAGAATGACTACTTTCCTGGCGGTGCCATGGAATGCCACCAGAGTCTTGACGCCGGGAAAAAAGCTAGTCTTTTATTGGATTTTGCCCGGACCCGTGGCATAGAACCTATTTATATCAGACACATCTCAACACGCCCGAATGCGACATTTTTCCTCCCTGGAACCAAAGGAGCAGAGATATCAGATCTGGTATCCCCAAAAGCCGGGGAGAAGATCATCGAAAAACAGTATCCGAACAGTTTCAGGCAGACTGAGTTTGGATCATATCTTCAGAAAAGGGGGGTACACAATCTCATCATAGCCGGAATGATGAGTCACATGTGTATCGATGCGACGACAAGGGCAGCAGCAGATCTTGGATTTGCCTGTATTCTTGCTCATGATGCATGTACAACCCGTGATCTGACGTTTCAGGAAGTAACTGTCCCTGCTCCCCTGGTCCATGCTGCCTATATGGGGGCCCTGTCAGGGCTCTATGCCAGAGTTCTCTCAACAGATGAGATAATAAAGGGCGGAATTCTCTAAAAAGATACTTATGGAGCATATGGGAAAAAAATATGAAAAATACGAAAGATAAGAAAGGACGTTTTCATGAATAGTATATTTTTTATTCCCTATTTCATTCTCAACATCATATCCTTTGCATTATTCGGGTATGACAAACACCGGGCTATGCGTGAAGAGTACCGGTTATCTGAACGGAATCTGATAACCGTGGCATTTTTCGGACCCTTTGGTGCCTATGCAGGGATGAGGATCTTCAGGCACAAGATTCGAAAACCACTCTTTTCCATAATGGTCCCCGTGTTTATCCTTATTCATGCCGGTATCTATGCCCTGCTTCTCTCCGCGTTTCTCTCCGGTTGATGCCGGTGTGGTTCCGGTGCTCTCTTATAAACCTCTATACCAGAACTCTTTTCTTGTGTTCCGCCGAAAAAAATGTATGATTCGATCAATGGCATCGGTGGGTGTTTTTTTCATTGCACTCTCATTTCTCTGTGCTGCGGGGTGTATTGCACAGGAGACCGGTTTAGAGATCACGAGCTACGGGACTATTACCTACATCGATCTTGAAGGGGGTTTTTATGGCTTTATTGCTCAGGATGGAGCACAGTATCTTCCATTGGATCTGCCTGATGAATACAAACAGGATGGCCTGTTGGTAGACATTACCGGAGTCATTGATACAGATGTGATGACTATCCAGATGTGGGGGCAGCCACTTCGGATCCTCTCGATTACAAAGCATGAGGGGTTTACACAATCAGACAGCTGGTATGAGGGAGAAACCTCTTTTCTGTCACCCGAAGAAGAACTGGCAATAACAACCCTGCAACTCAGGTCTTCTACCGCTCTTTCAAAGACATTACAGGATTGTGATGCCGCCATCGCCGCATATGCCGCAGAGCTCAAGGGAAAGAATCTGCAGGGTCCTGATGCACAAGGCTATCTTGAAAAAGTAGCGAAGAGCAACCCTGCCATATTTGAAGTAAGTCTTCTTGACCGCTCCGGCACGATAATTGCAGTATATCCTGAAAAATACAGCAGCAGTATTGGTTCAAATGTCAAAAACCAGACGATGGTCGCCTCGGTTATCCGCAATCCTGCCCCTGGCATGAGTGAGTATTTCGAGACTGTCGAAGGAGAATTTGCAGTAAGTATCATTTATCCGGTCTACTCTTCATCGCTCTCAGTTACCGGATACCTCTCGGTGCTCCTCCATCCCGCTCTTCTGGTGGAGAGCTCCCTGGATTCATTGACAAACGGGACGGACCTGAACATCCTGGTGATCCAGCCTGATGGCACCATAATCGGGCATGAAGGGTCTCTGCCTGCCACGGTATCCGATCCTTCTGCGATTCAGAAGATCGCTGACCTTGCCTCATCACCGGTTGGAACCTATCTTGCCGGGTATGATATGCTCTCTCTGGGTGATGTAGTACCATCCGGCGAGGACAAAACTTTGGTATACTGGAACACCGTCTCCCTCCATAATACCTCTTGGAGAGTCATGGTTTTCTAAATCCTGCCTCTTTTTGATTCCTTTCTATCTTTCAAAGTTCCTTTTTAATCTCTGCTTCATCATATCAGAGCACGAATTATTAACCTTCTTCCAGCGAATATGAAGAATAAGAATGAAGTTCCGACCCTGGAGTAACCCGGTCCCTTTTATCCTCATAACATTGGTTTCTATCATCATTGGTCGTATTATTGAATATTTTATCCATGAATCGGGTCATTTTGCCACCGCATGGATGATGGGGATCACCATGACACCTGATCCAATGCAGGCAATCATCACAACCCCGATACACATCACCCGGTATCAGACTGGCATATATGGATTTTCTGAATCCTTTCAGTATATCCCCTATATGTCTGGATTAGATGTAAGTTCAGCGTCCATGACTGCGATCGGAGGTCTTCTGTTCAATGCTCTGGCAGCAGTCTTATGTTTCTGGATATTCCTGAAAAGCCGTGGAATTAAATACAAAAGCCTTATGACACTTTCCCTCTGGGTGCTCATCTTCAACCTTGGTGCCCTGTTCTCTTATATTCCGATGCGGGTCTTTGAGGTAACAGGCGATGTCGGGTTTTTCCTCTCATCGCTCTCTGTTCATCCGGTGATATTCCTCTTTCCAACCCTCATTCTTATTGCTGCCGGACTGATTATCTATTTTTCAGTCATACTGCCGCTCTATTGCCTCTCAATACCAGTAAAAAATAAATTTATAAGATTCTTTATCCTCCTCTGTTCGACAATCATCCTATTCATGTATATGGCCGGCCCCATATCTACCGAGCTCCGCATATCTGACATAATGACTTTACCAGAAATGATCAATATCTTCCCGGTACTTGTAATTGGTCAATGTATCTTCCTTATCGCTCTTCTTCTGGTCGGCTTATTACGGCTCAATTCCCTTCAGTCTTCACGATATTTGGGAGCGAAGAAAAAGGTTGCATAAATCCGCTTATTTTTTAAAATTCACACAATCGGGGCTGGATTCATACTCATGAGATCACTTTTTGTGTTCAGAAATTAATTAGACTGGGAGAAGATGTCTCACCAGAAACAGATCATCACCCTTTCCCTCTCTCCGGAAATTATAAACCGGCTCAATCACTTCGCTACAGAGCAGAACATGTCCATAGAGGATATTGCAGGTGATCTGCTCAGCCAGGCACTCAATATTAAAAAACATGATATAACGAGGATTGTATCCTGCGATCGGAAAACTGCCTCCGTCCCGACCGACCATGAGATTCTGCGTGAGATAATACACCGTCAGGACGAGGAGATATCATGGCTTCGGGGACAAATAGCCCGGCTTTCAACTCTCTCTCCCACGACTCATGTGATCAGGCATGAGTACCCTGCTCTCATTCAGGACCCCCGTGCGGCCATGCAAAGACCGGTGCTGCAGGAGACAAAATCCTCCGTCGCTGAAGAGAAGGAGTCTGAAGGAAGTGCCATCCCTCCCGCCCCGATCTCGGTGGATGATGTCCAGTATTCGCTTTCAGAATCCGGAATAGAATCTGAAGAACTTATTCCGTCAGGGTTTGCAGGGCCTGAACGGGCTGGTGACCGGATGCTCCGTGACTCAATCGGTGGAGTCATGGATGAGATTCTGTATACTGTGTCAGAAGCTGCTGCCATTGCCGGTGAGAGTGAGTCGGTACTGTTAGAGTATATTGCAGACGGATTTCTGCCAGCACTCCGTGATGGTCCCGTCTGTCGTATTCGGGGGATTGATCTTCGCCGGTATATGATGAGTAAATAATTATAAATCCCTTTTGAGGCTGTTTCATAACTTCAAACCGATCGTATAATGAGGTAAAAACCCGTTCTTTTATCGGCGATTTACGTTAATCGAATAGAAATTGTACTCTTGCGGAAATGACATTTTATTAAACAGCCTCTCTGGTATCCGGATTTATCAGCAATATTTTTTTCCTTTCCCTGTGAAGATATTGGCATGTCTCTTCCTGTACGGTATCTGCTGTTAGGTGGAGTAATTCTTTTTGGATTTTTGATTCTGTCTTGTTCTGCAACAGATGAGATCTCCCCACAGCCGGTCATCAATGTGAATACAACCTGTTCCCCTTTTATGGTTAATGACCCTGAGTTTGATTTTGAACTGAAACGAACCCTTTCCAGTATGTACTCCGGTGGATCTGATCTGGGAGAGGTCATTGCCACAGCATCCCGGATAAAACCTCTCAATTATGAGAACTGGTATACAGAATGGACAAAGACCGCAGATCATTTTAAAAAAGTCGGTGATACGGCGTATGAACAGGGCCACCTGGTTTCAGCGCATGATGCCTGGCTCCGTGCCCAGACCTATTACCGGACTGCTGAATTCTTCCTTCATCGAAATCCAGACGACCCCCGGATTCTGACCTCATGGAAGAACAGTGTGGATACCTTCAGGGCAGCTATGGAACTTGATCCGGTTCACATGGAGATTGTGTCGATTCCCTATGAAAATACCACCCTCCCAGGATATTTCTACTCTGCAGATGAGTCGGGTGAGAAGAAACCTCTCCTGATAATCCAGACCGGGTATGATGGAACCCAGGAGGAACTCTACTCAAATGCTCTTGAAGGAGTGAAGAGAGGGTATAATGTGCTCACCTTTGAAGGCCCTGGACAGGGTGAGGTGATCCGTGTTCAGAAGATCCCCTTCAGATATGACTGGGAGAAGGTAGTAGGCCCGGTTCTTGATTATGCAACGAGCAGACCAGATGTTGATTCTGAACGGATAGGTATGTGGGGGATCAGTATGGGGGGATATTTCGTCCCCCGGGCTGCTGCGTTTGATAACCGGATTCATGCAATCATAGCCGACAGTGCTATCTATGACATGGCGAATGAACAGATCAGTCAGTTCAGAATGGGATTCCCGGACCCCCAGAATGTAACACGTGAAGATGTGTTTGACTTCATCAGGGAAAACAAGGACTATGTCAACGAGGATATGTATGCCAGGATGAAGAATTCGACCAGTCTGGACTGGGCCATGACTCAGGGAATGTATGTGTTTGATGTCCCTACTCCGGCTGATGTGATGCTCACCTATGAGCCCTACACACTTGAAGGTGTCATTGAGAACATCACAGCAGCAACCCTTGTTTGTGACGGGATAAGTGACTCAAAGATTGGCGGTCAGGCACAGTCATTTTATGAGGCTCTGAAATGCCCAAAGACATACCTAGTCTTTACCGACGAGTTTTGCGCCGGTGAACATTGTCAGCTGGGGGCATCCGGCATTTCATATCAGGAAAAATTAGACTGGCTTGATGACCAGTTACATCCCTGATTTTATTTCCAGATGACCTGCAGAGCATTCCGTTTTGGTATCTGGGAAAATTTGTACCGTGGATATCCGATCATCATGGCATACATCGGAATATGATCTGCCGGCAGTCCGAGCCGTGCAACAAGGTCTGGTGATTCATTCCATGCAATCTGTACAATTCCTGCCCAGCAGGTTCCAAGGCCAAGAGCCGGTGCTGCAAGGTCAACGTGGGTAAGGGCGATAATTGCATCAATAAACCCGATCGGATTCTGTTTGTGGGTATAGGCAACCACCAGGTGAGGAGCACCATGACAAACATGATCCTCTCCCCGTTCCCATGCATCGATGATCATCGGAAGGATCGGTTTGAGCGGGTGTTCGATATCTGTCTGCATCAGTTTGCAGGCCCATTCAACCGTGCCGGCAACAATCTTTTTAACTTCATCAGGGTTTTCAACGACGAGCCAGCGAACCAACTGTCCATTCATGCCGGTTGGTGCATATCTGACCACATCGAGGATTTTTTGCAGGATCTCCCGGGGCACTGGTTTTTCTTTATAACTCCTAACCGAACGCCTGACCATCATCAGTCTGCTCAGATCCCCAAATGATGGAATCGAATCAGAAGCACAGTCGGGAATTGGTCCGGCCCCTTCATAATCCACATCAATTGCTCCCTGTGGGCAGACTGCACTGCAATGGCCGCATTTGCTGCAGAACGGTATCATATCCGGGTTGGGAGAAGCGACATTTTCTCCTTCTTTCATCTCAAGGATACAATAGGGGCAGAGGGACATACAGATTTTACATCCGTTACATTTTGACGGATCGATGGTGATTGTAGTCATGGTAATCGTACTCTTTCGACGTGTGAATATCTAGTTTTGATTTTTCCTGGTACTGATCTTCCGATTATAAGATTCTGTGTGACAATGACTGTCCACCGACACCGATGGCATCAAGGGGATATTCCTTAATCAGAACAACGAATGACTGCTCAGGGAGGGTTAGGATCTTTGCAGCAGCAGTGGTGAGTGCCTGTATGAGTTCCTGCTTCTTTTCCAGAGCGGTCGGCCCCATTTCAATTGATATTACTGGCATTCTTTTCTCCATTGGATACAAGGATACATCAGGGGTAAGAAAGAACCTTTTCTATTCGTTCCCACGATTGTTCCTAACGTATCATTACTATACTATTGGTAGTAATTATATTATAAATAATTGCATTCTAATTAATAGTAAAACACCATACATGAATGAAAAAGGTCCGTATCATTGTCCGGTTGAGGCCGCCCTGGCCGTTATTGGCGGAAAATGGAAGGCCCTCATCATCTGGCAGCTCAAAGGAGGGACTCTTCGGTTTACCCAGCTGACCGAGCGGTTGCCGATGGTATCACCCCGGATGCTGACAAAACAACTGCGTGAACTGGAGGACGACGGGGTTATCAGCAGGAAAATCTATCCTGAAGTCCCCCCACGGGTAGAATATTCCCTCACAGCCCTTGGGACCTCGGTTATTCCTGTGCTCGAGTCGCTCTGTGCCTGGGGATCAGAATACCTGCTTCATAACGGATGCCCCCTGCCGGAAAAAAATTGTCAGGGTGAGTCTTCCACCTGATTCCTCATCTCTATCAGAGTGAGATGGGGATAGTTTTCGTTTTACTGAACGGGATCTCCGGAGCAAATCCAAAGAAGGACGGCTGTGCAATACCCTCAACCTGGATTGTTATCTCCCCTTGAATGAGGATATGAAATCCTGCTTTAATAAGGTCTGCATTCTTTGCAGACACCGGGAGCAGAACCGTACTTTCACCAGTGCCGATGTTAATAGTTCCTGTCTCAACATGACTGAGCGGTTCCCAGTTTCCATCTTTGAGATATGTGACATCGGCGGTGATTTTTTGAAACGTCACCCCGAATATATTCGGGTTCTTTATATCAAGCGTAACGTCAAGACCAAGGTCCGTGGCATTGATGTATGCAAGGTCAACAGATCCAACGGTTACTGTCGGCTCTTGAAAAAGAGCACTGCATCCGCAGAGAAATATGGCTGCTATAAGGATTCCGGGCAGCAGTAGGGTATAGGTTTTTTTCATCTCTCTTCTCCGGAATGGGTATTGGGTTCTTGAGATAATGAATGATCTGTTCTGTTTGTAAAATAATTCCCTGGTTTACAGTTTGGAGACCCAAAATTATCAAGAGGTTTTTTGCTTATCGTGATTATTTATTAATTAATATACTAGGTTAACTAAAAAATTGGGTAAAAAATGTTCCCTCTCATATAGCAAAACATGAAATTTATCATACGTATCCTGATCATACTGCTTTGTGCATCCGCTGTTCCGGTATCTGCTCTTGACAGTGATCCCGCTGATACTCCTTCTTCTCCAGGGATGGCAGATCAGTCTGCTCTGGACAACAAGACTCCGGCAGATCGCGATATGGATGCGATGATTCACCTGCTCCAGGAATCAGGGGTTGATATCTCCTATGGTGACGACGGTGAAACGATATTCTCCATGGTAGAAAAGTCATTACACCAGATCATCGTGTCGCTTTCATCCGGCAATATGGAGGGGTTTATGGATATCCCGCTTATCAGGGAAACGCTTGATTATTTTGGTCTTTCAGCAGATGATATTGTCATGAGTCCGAACGATGCAAATGGCAGGATGCAGGCCATCGATTTGTACGAGCGGAAATATGAATCAAAATCCGGCGTGTAGCTGGAAAATGCGTATTCATTCAGGCTGATCACTATTGCCTGCCATTAGTGCCAAACTCATATGCCGGTTTTTCAGGAACAAATAAATTCAGGAACTTGCAATCTCCTTTTTAATGTTCGATGGAATTATGGGTATTCATGCACAGAGATCTGCATTCGATGGAGTATACCGGTATTTTCTGACGATTCTGTTCCTCATTCTGTTCTCCTCTTCTGCCCATGCAGCAGTCTCTGAAGAGCAGATTATCTTCAACGGGCCATTTTTTGAAAATTTTGGACATGGATTTACCAACTGGACCGGTGATTCTGCTCCACCAAGCGGCACCATGCTCCTTAAGGGAAGTCTGTCTGCCTTCCCTGATGAGGTGGCTCCCGGCGATGAGGTTGAATTTACCCTGAACCTGGATGTCTCGGCAATGACCATAGCCGGGAAAGATGGTGCAGTTTTAAAGAACACTCAGGATCGGCTCTGGTCCCTTGATACAGTCAAACTCTTAGGTGAACGGATAAATTTTACGGTAATCCCTGATTCTGAACTGCTTGGAATCGGCGTCGGTTCACAGGTTCCTGGTCTTATCCTCAGAAGCACCAGGAGATCCGTAATGGTCCCCATCCCTGAAACCGTGCAGCCTGGTGTGTACTCAATCAGGGCCGGTGCAGGGTCTGATATGCGAACCGGTGTGGTCAATATTACAGTCCTGAACGGGTCAAAGCCGTTCCCGGAAGATGACCTGAATGCATCCGTTGATATTCCCCTCACCCCTGAAATCACGCCGACTCCGGAGGTCCCTCCTAAGCAAACCCCGGAAGAACCGGTATCAGATCCCCGGTTTGCCGGCATGAGTGAGAAGATCGTCAATGAGCGGGGGATTCATGTCACCAGCATCTACCCATATTCCGGCGGGGCTGGCAATACCATGGGAATTAAGATCTATGGTGATCATTTTTCATCCCCGGTATATGTCACGCTGGTGAAAGACAACGTCGGTATTGAGGCGTACAATTACTGCTTTACCGAAAACCAGAAGTATGGCGTCGTAATGATTGACATTCCGTCAGATGCAGAGCAGGGAACCTGGAACCTTGTCATTACCACGAAGACCGGAAAGGCAACTGTTCCATTCGAGATCACGGGAAAGCAGATTCCACCTGTTATCATATCGGTAGAGGCTCCGGTCCTTACTCCTGACAAAGCCAGCGATGTGACCATAACCGGAAGGGAGTTCATGGAGCCATGTGAGGTCCTTCTTGCCGGCGATAGTCTGACCTGGTTCTCATATCAGCCAAAACCGGTCTTGACCCACAATACTATAAAGATCCGGGTGAAGATCGATGCTCCACTATCAGATGAAGTCAAATCAGGGAAACTGGATCTCTGTGTTATTAACAATGACGGGGTTTCATCGGTATACAAGAAAGCAATAGCATTTACAGTTGAATCATAACCTTAATCTTTTTTATTGCGATTTAGGAACTATCGATATTATTATACTTTCAAGTAGACTACTTTAAAGTATGTTCATAGATCGGAAAACAGAATTATCAGCTCTCATCCGGAGGTTTCATAGTGAGAAGGCAGAACTTGTAATCTTGTATGGAAGACGGCGGGTTGGAAAGAGCGAACTTACTGATCAGTTCATCAGTCAGGTAGGGGGAATTCGGCTCCTGGCCAGGGAGGAGTCAAAACATCTGCAGTTAAAACGGATCTCCTCCGAATTGGCAGGTTTTTTTCAGGATGATTATCTCCTCCATGCACCATTTCCTGACTGGGATGCATTTTTTGTATATCTTACAAAACGTGGCGATAAGCGTGTTGTTATTGCAATTGATGAATTTCCATACCTTGTTCAGGAGGATTCGTCACTTCCTTCTCTTCTACAGTACTACTGGGATACCGCTCTTGGAAAGACTCACCTCTATCTGATATTATCAGGTTCAAGTATCGGGCTTGTTGAGTCTCAACTCATGCAGTACAAAAGCCCGCTTTATGGGAGAAGGACCGGGCAGATATTACTCAAACCATTTCGGTTCATTGATTTTTATCCGTATGTGAATGATCTGCGAACCGCGATAATACTCTATGCAATTTTTGGAGGAACGCCCGCGTATTGTCTCATTGATGAACCCTTCCTGGATCTTGAAGAGATCGTATGTGAGAACCTGCTTATGGAAGATGCATTCCTCTATCGGGATGTAGAGTTTGTTCTTCGTATGGAACTGAAAGAGCCCAGATATTATTATTCAATCCTCCTCTCAATAGCAAGTGGCAATACGACAATAGGGCTCATTGCCAATGATTGTGGTCTTGAAAAGGGCCTGGTTTCCAAGTATCTTGCAACCCTTGCAGACTTACAGTTAATACGAAGAGAAACTCCCGTATTGTCCGGATCTGTGAGTCGAAAGGGGGTTTATCTCCTTAACGACAATCTGTTTTCTTTCTGGTTCCGGTTTGTATACCCATATCGAAAAGAGATAGAAATGGGCGAATCAAAATATGTATATCGTGAGAATATTGCCCCTCAATTATCACAGTATATCGGGCGCAGATTTGAGGAGATCATTCTGGATGTATTTTATCTTTTCAACTCACAGGGTCTTTTTCCAGTCAGGTTTTCAGATATCGGGCGATGGTGGTATAAGGAGCAGGAGATCGATCTCGTAGCCGTTGATCCAAAATCAGATACAATCCTCTTCTGTGAGTGTAAATGGCAGGATAATGTTCATGTTGAAAAAATAGTCCAGAGTTTGAAAAAGAAAGCTGTTCTCGTAAAATGGGGTACTTCATATCGAAAGGAGATCTATTGTGTTATCGGCCGTTCATGCGTCCCCTACCAGGAGGATGAGACGATTATTTTCTATGATCTCGATGATCTCGAAAAGATGATTCGTGCGTGTCTGAATCCTGTCTGAAAAGAACCCCCTGTCTCTATTTTTTGAGCAACTGAACAGCCGTCCCGACTATGATGGTAATTATGCCGGCTATCGAGGGTGTTGCACCAATGATCAATATCATGCAGGATCACAAATGATCGATCTCTACCCCTTAAGCTATCAACCAAAATAGACTAATTGATGTATGAACCTGCATGTATCAATTCCCACTTTACATACTGTGTTTGCAAAAATATAGGAAAAACCTGAACCTCTTGACGGTTTTATAATATTCGTAGCAAATTCTTTAATTTTAACTATACCCTCAAATCTGATAAGTTTTTTTATATTATGCACTAATGCAGCTAAAAAGAATTCTCCCTCGCAATTCTCTTTCCCTTTTTGAGAGAAACTCCTAAACCTCATATTATGTTTCATATTACCAAAAACTGGTTCGACCATGTATTTTCGTTTTCGATATAACTCTCTACCAGTGGGGGATTTCACACGTACTTCCATAACTCGTTTACAAATTTCCTGAGTTGTTGCTTGTTTCTCTCTGTTCATAAAAGATTGCCAAACAAACGTCCCGATACTTTGCAATTCCGGAAATGTGATTATTTCTCCCATACAAATCGCCCGACATATCATTTCCATTCGTGAGATATACCCATCATTATCTGAATATTCTGGAATTTTTCTTTCTTTAGAAGGAGGGATGATGAGTTGAATGCCATAATCCAATTCTGCTAAAGAATTCGGGTATGAGAAATAACCTGCATCAGATAGTAGTATATTAGGCGAAATTGATGGATGAATACCCGTAAAAAGGTCTTCGAGTTCATTTAGCATAGGTATTAATAATTTTTTATCGTTTTGCTCATCTGATATCATTGCAGCGAGGATAAATTGATTTTCAGAAACGATAATCTGCCCATTATACCCTTGAATCCAGCCATTGGTGGTTGACATTATCTGACTTTCAGGATCAGTGAGATTTACTTTTGAATCTGAAGATGGCTCTTTTTTAGGCTCTAAAGGCTTTCTACCTCGTTTCTTTTTACCCGATTCTAATTCTTCTTTTTCGCGGTCCAGAATCTTTTCTTCTTGTTTTTTAGATTCGATATCATGTCGTTCAATTAATTTCTCTTTAGCCCGATTAAGAACTTCCTTTCGTTTTTCTTTTGTTGAAAGATGCTCAGGTAGTCGGTTAATCTCCATATCCTGAATATTTATATCATCGTTTTCTAACTCATCAATTTCCTGTGATTCATCAAAAAGCCGACCTAGCTCTGCTTCAAGGTATTTTAATTTTTTATTGGCTGATAAAGAGGCATTACAGCCAAATTTTGATCCATCGAGGGCTAGGACACCGATTCTTGCTATCCCGGATTCTACGATAATTTGAGATAATTGTTTAAAAAGGGATTTGATTTCTTTTGAATTATTCTTCTTGAAACGATAGATCGTTGTATGGTCAGGTGTAAGATTATTGGCGACGATCCGATATCCAATATCATAATGGCAGCACATCTCAATTTTTCTGCTAGATTTTTCTCCACGAATCATTGAATAAATTATTATTCCAAGCATTGAACGAGGATCAAAAAAGGCAGAACCGCGACCATCGTCACGATATTTATTAATAAATGGACTAATATCGAGAATCGAAAGAATTTCTAATATGCCATAAGTAATATCATTTTCAGATAGCCAGTCCATCGCATTGACAGGGAGTAAAAATTGTTGTTCATTACCATATCCTCTAATCATGTTATAGCGATGAGACATATAATATATTGATCTTAATAATATATATAATTAAGCTTTAATAATTTATATTAAGCTTTTTTTGTGTTTGTGCAACAGCCTCTATCGTCAGTAATACTCCTGCATAGAGAGGAAACGGCGCAAGGAATGATATGCTATCAGACAGCAGCCAAAGAAGAATTCCGACACATGTTGCGATTATTCCCTGAATGAGGTACCGATATTCCATTTACATCTCCATGCTCATACCGATCAGGATAGGACAAATATTTTCCCCTAAGCCTTACGAGTATCAGATGATTATCATGAGAAGATATTGGATTTTTCCATCCGTCGTGATCCTCATTCTGATTATATCCCTGCTTATTTTACCGGTATATGGGGCATCTCCATCCTATGATCCGGTGACCGGACGGGATTATGATACTTTCGGAGGATTTTTTGATCAGTACGGTCAGTATGTAGATCCCATGGGCGGTGTCATGGACCAGTACGGGGAGTATGTACCGGATAGTTACTCTGAAGCCTGTGATACCTACTCTGATTCACAAGGGCAGGTCTATGGGGGAAAAGCTCTTAACGGCAGTATGAAGGAAGGAGACTGGTTGTTTGGGAATACTGACAAGTACCGGATCGACTGGCCCCCGTATATTGAATTGACCAGAAATTCGGATTGTAACCTGCAGGGAAGCTATATCAATGCTGCCGGTGTTCCTTTCACGATTACCATCCGGGAGAAGAGGAGATATCTTGGGACAACTGTTGATCAGATTGCCTTAAACCTTAAAGATATTGCTGATCCCTCAACGCAGGAAAAGTTGTTCAAGGAGGCTGGAAGGGAGACAGAACTGGCCAGAATGATGCTCCAGAGTAAGGTCATTGATGATAACGGGTATATCCATCTTATCAGGGGAGAGATTTCAAATCCGGATGAGAACCGGTGTAAATCATGGAATGTTGGGTTTACCGGGTATTCATTTGATAATGGCAGGCGGTTCAGGGCTTCATATTGGAGCTGTTATGTCTGTAATGCATTCGATGGTTCGCTGGAAGAAGGTGAGTATCATTGCCATCTGCTGTATTCGGATCCGATGAGTGAAGACAACACAGGTACCCAGTGGCCCTGGGCATCCATGGCAGAAGAGGATATTGACGGTGACTGGCTGGGTGATGGACAGCAGATCGATGATCCGGGACCGGTGAAAACGAACGCACCGATGCATGGGGTG
The DNA here is from genome assembly GCF_000013445.1 of Methanospirillum hungatei JF-1. Lineage (NCBI taxonomy): Archaea > Methanobacteriati > Methanobacteriota > Methanomicrobia > Methanomicrobiales > Methanospirillaceae > Methanospirillum > Methanospirillum hungatei. The sequence continues at coordinate 1,765,751 of NC_007796.1, read as the reverse complement.
AATCCACTTGGATCGGCCAGCTTCGATGTTCCGATAAAATTAGAATAAAATATTATTTTTGAATTCCTTCACTGCTTATCTGGGGAACATTCCATGTTACATCGCCACTGGTGAAGGTGATAGTCTCGATTGGAATCTGAGCTGCATCACCGGTGGATGAATACCCGGTAATCCGTGCATTTTTCATGACTACTGCTGCAAGAATGTTATTGGTCCCGGCAATTTCCATCCAAACGGTACTAATCTGCCCCCCGCTCTTGAATGTGTTGAAGATCGCTGGAGTTGCCGAGTCGACTTGTTTGGTTATTGTCAGGTGTTCCTCCCCGAATATCTTTTCATCTTCAGGGTTCTCACCAGCATGGAAGGCATAACTCATGACATCATTCCAGTTTTTATGACTCGCAGCGGTGCAGGTACCCTTTACTCCGGTAATAAGGATGTATGTTCCCGGAGATCCTCCCAGAATGCTCCCTCCTTTGCCATACATGGAATCCTGGGGCTGCTCCTGAAACTCTCCCTGTGGCTTTCCTTCAGGATTTTCATTGATTATCTGTCCGGGTATCATCTGGAGGTTCATAAGTTCCGGATCTATTCTCTCCTCTCCAGGTATGGGATTCATCATACCTGGTTGAGGTTCTTCCATTGGTTGCGCACAACATCCGATTACACACAAGCATCCGATAACCAGAATGAAGAGTAATTTTACTCGACTTATTCCTACCTTCATAATTCTCTACCAGGGGGATAAATGTCCAGAGTAATCAAAAAGTTTTGGTTTGTTGATCATAGGGAGCGGAGTTCATTGCTGTCTGATAGAATGGTAGTGCACAAATTTTATAGTTTGGTAAAACCTAACTAACTGGTACTGCACTATGGATGATCCTCATGAGCACCTCTTCCGGATATTTGATCACCTGATCAGGCTGAAAGCTGAATGCTCCTGTGGGATCTTCTCTGAATGCTGTCTTTCAGATATCACGATAAAGCAGATCGCCTATCTGAAGCTCATTGACGAACATAAGGATGTAACCTTTTCAGAACTTGCTGAAATTACACAAAACTCCAAACCAACGATCACCGGCATGATCCATAAACTGAGCCGGATGGATTGTGTGTACCGGGAATCCTGTCCTTATGACGGGAGGATTCAGTATATCCGGCTTACCGACAAAGGAGCAATGATTGCCCGTGCTGAAGAAAAAGCCCTGCAGAAGGTTATTGACCGGGTCATTGCTTCACTGGATGATCAGGAGATTGAGCTCCTTATCACACTCCTGAAAAAAGTCAGGTAAATTTTTTTATCAGACTGAATAGTTAGGCAAAAACAAACTAAACAAAACCATGACTACACAAGATTCTAAAATTTCACAAAATCAGCATGAGAATTATCTCCTCCCTCTCATCAACACAGTAATTTTCCCCCATACGAGGACGAAAATTCTGGTGGATGAAGAGACCGGAACAGTACTTATCAATGAGTTAAGCCGTCCTGATACTGTTCATCTGATCGGAGTGTCGGTGCATAGTGAGACTGATCCTTCCAATCTCACTGAAGAAAATCTGTATTCAATTGGAAACCTTCTTGAAGTCTCATTTATCCATAAAACAGGTGAGGGGTACCTCCTTGGGGTTCATGCCCTTGACCGGGTACGGATAGATACGGTCATTCCCAACGGTGACCGGTTGTATGCTACCTGTACGGTGATTCCGAACATTCAGGATATTGATGAACAGGGGCAGAGGGAACTACTCGATGAGATCAAGAAGACGATCTTTGATATTGGGCATGTCTTCCAGGGTTCGGACCATATAATCGGACCGGCCGGTCAGATGGAGTCTATAGATCAGCTCATGGGGTTCATCATGCCATTCTTACCAGTCCCGGTAGAAAAGAAGCAAAAGATCCTTGAGGCTGACTCGCTCCGTACCAGGTATCTCATGTTCCTTGGAATTCTTATTGATTGCAAGGAGAATATCAGTCTCCGGATTGAGATGACGAAGAAGGTATCAGAGAAGTCTGCAAGAAGTAATCGTGAGGCTATGCTTCGTGAACAGATTCGGGCGATGCAGGAAGAATTGGGAGATCTGAATGGCTCTTCACCGGAAGATGCCGGGTACCGTGACCGGGTCATGCAGTCATCAATGCCTGATGAGGTAAAGAAAAAAGCCCTAGCAGAAGTGAAAAAACTTGAGTCCAGCGGAAATCAGGGGCATGAGAGTCCGGTTATCCGAAATTACCTGGATCTCCTGCTCGATCTTCCCTGGGTAACAACAAAACCCACGGGTATTGACATCAGAGAAACCAGGCGCATATTGGAGAGGAACCATTACGGACTCGAAAAGGTCAAAGACCGTATTATTGAGCACCTTGCAGTTATGAAACTCAAGCATGACAAGCAGGGCTCCATCCTCCTCCTCGCAGGACCACCGGGGACCGGCAAGACAAGTCTTGGAAAGAGTATTGCCGATGCTCTTGGTAGAAAATATGTCCGAATAAGCCTGGGCGGTGTGAAGGATGAGGCAGAGATCCGGGGACATCGGCGAACGTATGTCGGTGCCCTTCCCGGTCGGATAATTCAGGGTATCAGGAGAGCAGGGGCGAAAAATCCAGTCTTTGTCCTTGATGAGATAGATAAATTGTCATCTTCATACTCAGGAGACCCGGCAAGTGCTCTTCTTGAGGTTTTAGATCCTGAACAGAACAGTACATTCTCCGACCATTATCTTGAAGTCCCGTATGATTTATCTGACGTATTCTTCATAGCAACGGCAAATACCCTGGCTACCATACCCGGTCCGCTTCTTGACCGGATGGAACTTATTGAGATTCCGGGGTATACAAAACTGGAGATGTTCTCCATCGGAAAAGAGCACCTCATTCCGAAATCTTTGGGTGAACACGGGCTCAGCGCCGAGGTTTTAACGGTGGATGATGATGCACTCCGCCTGGTCATAGACAAGTATACCCATGAAGCAGGTGTCCGTGGTCTGAAAAAACAGATAGACCGTATATCCAGGTATGTATCAGAGAAGATTGTCTCTGAAACATGGACCCCTCCGGTTGTGATATCATCTGATCAGATTCCGAAGATCCTGGGGAAGGAGGTGCACCGGCATGAGGTTGCAAAGAAGGCTCTGGCTCCTGGAGTCGCAACCGGTCTTGCCTGGACTCCAGTCGGGGGAGATATCCTCTTTATTGAAGGGACGTTCATGCCCGGCACCGGAAAACTTACGCTCACCGGACAACTGGGGGATGTGATGAAAGAGTCGGCAAACATCTCGATGAGCCTTATCCGCTCCAGGTTTGCCCATAGTCCTCTCCATATCGATTTCATGGCAAGTGATGTCCACATTCATGTCCCCTCCGGTGCAACTCCGAAAGACGGCCCTTCGGCGGGTGTCACCCTGTTTACTGCTCTCGTCTCTCTTTTCACCGGGAAGACGGTGGATTCCCGCCTTGCCATGACCGGTGAGGTGACTTTGAGCGGGTCAGTCTTACCGGTAGGAGGGATTCGGGAGAAGGTGCTTGCTGCTCATCGTGCCGGGATAACGAGAATTATTCTTCCAAAGGAGAATGAGCGTGATCTGGCTGATATTCCTGCGGATGTGAGGGATGAACTGACCTTTATCCTGGTTGGGACGGTTGATGAGGTGTTACACGAGGCCCTTGATATCTCTCTGCCATCACCGGTATTTCAGATGTCCGGGGATCAGCCAGTTGCTCCGTTGGTATGAACACCAGCGGACCGTTTCATTATTTTGGTTTGCCATCTGAAGGAGTGCATGGAGATGTGGTTCGATGACACCGCTCTTCTCACTCCGCAGGATCTGTGAGCTTTTACAGGAGATCCTTCTGGATCTGTCTCTTTTTTCCGACCGAGGTATAGGTCCCGGATACAATTTAATAATTGCTCATATTGTAAGTTTTTTGTGTGAGCTGACCCTAATTCAAAATTTTACCTGCTTTCCTCTGTATTAGGTATAACAACTCTCTCATAATATGAAATATCTTCTCTTCCATAACATCTATGTGGATTGCACGGTTATGAATACTGATCAATTCAGGATATTTACAGAAGGAAAATAATGGAATCAGTACATAACTATTTTTATATGTCATAGGGACTGTGATTTGTTTATGAAGAAATATTTCGGCCCCAATCAAAAGATATTTGCAATTCTGTTCATGGTAATGAGTATATTGATACTGCCGGTGAATGCAACCATTTTTGCTGAAGATGGATCAGAACTCACTATCGATGATCTGTATGAAATGGTAAACACAACAAAGCCTGCAAATAATTCAGCACCGGTAGTTTTCTTTTATGATCCCGAATGTGGTCCCTGCATTCCTGTTCATGAATATCTTGAGAAATACATATCCGACCATCCTGTTGTTAAGGTTGAAATGGTAAATCTTTCAGCCGGACCAGAATCGGAGGTAATGATGAGTGAACTATACATTCAACACAATCGAAGCATGATGAATACGCCGGTTATCTTTTTCGGTCCGGTGGGACTTGAAGGGACTGATGAGATCATCAATGGGTTTGAAATGGTCTATCGTTGGTATACTACCGAAGGCTGTAATTGTCAGTCAATAACCTAATAATTTCGTTTCTTTTTTTTGTAATCAAAGAAGAGATTTCATTTCTCCTTCCGCTTTTTTTTCTCCCTTTGTTTCTGAATACGATATATTTTTATAGTGTAACATCATATATCGTATTGTCGATATCGACTAACCGATATCTGTTATTCCGGGAGCTGGTAACACGTATGCGAGACAATCGTGAAGATATGAGGGCATTCATGAGGAAATTTCACCGTCTTGGGCACTTCAGGGGATATGGGGGGCTCAAATTACTCGTCCTCTATATATTAAGTGAAGGGCCAAAGAACGGAGCTGAACTCATGGATACGATAGACATGATGAGTCATGGTCACTGGAAACCGTCACCCGGTTCAATCTACCCACTCCTCAGTAAGGCCGTGGATGATAATCTGATAGTAAAGAGAGTAGATCGAAAATACGAACTGACAGATGCAGGATTTGAAGAGATCAGCATGTTTAAAGCAGAGGGATGGGATAAAGCAGGTTCAATTGAAAGTATTCTGACCGAGATAGACAGTAATCTTTCCTACCTGGAGGACCTTGCAGAAGAAAAACTGGCCCCATATGTCCGGATACTTGAGAGAATCGGAGTGAAAATCAACCGAATTAATGAAACGATTAAAAATTCGATGAAAGAGGCCTAAATCTCTATGTATTGATTATGAATAATCAATCAAGTCTTAAAACCTGAAATATTGCTATAAACTGTTAACATCAGGATACCATATCATGACCATTGCCATTCAGGTAACCGACCTGACAAAAACATTCTCTGATCTTACTGCGGTAAATCATATCTCCTTCGAGATAACGCAGGGAGAGATATTCGGCCTTCTTGGACCGAACGGAGCAGGAAAAACAACGACGCTCTCCATGCTTTCAACCATGCAGAAACCGACATCCGGCTTTGCAGCCGTTCAGGGAAGGGATATTCAAAAGGATGAAGATGGTGTCAGAAAAGCCATCGGGATAGTATTTCAGGATCAGAGCCTGGATGAGGAACTCACCGCAAGGGAGAACATGGATTTCCATGGCCGGCTCTATCGCCTCCCTCCTGAGATCAGGAGACAGCGGATAGATGAACTGCTCCAGCTGGTAGAACTTCATGACCGGAAGGATGATCTTGTGAAGACATTCTCCGGTGGAATGCGGAGAAGGCTTGAGATAGCCCGGGGTCTGCTCCATCATCCGTCTGTTCTCTTCCTTGATGAACCAACGCTGGGCCTCGATCCCCAGACCAGGAACCATCTCTGGAAGTATATCGCGACATTAAGTAAAGAAAAGAACATCACGATCATTCTTACCACCCATTATATGGAAGAGGCAGACCGGCTCTGCGACCGGATTGCAATCATCGATCATGGGACTATCATTGCACTTGATAGTCCGCAAAACCTGAAAGATGGAATCGGCGGAGATATTATCACCATTCAGACTCCTGATTATGACACGGTCGCACAGGTCCTGACCGGATCCTGGATAGATCAGGTAGAACTGCATAATGATGAAGTCCGGATACATCTGCACAATGCCGAGCAGCATATCAGCGATATCATCACTCTTCTCAGTCAGCATCAGATCCCGATTCACTCTGTATCGGTTCACAAACCAACGCTTGAGGATGTGTTCCTCGCCTTTACCGGGAAGACGATACGGGAGCAGGAGAGTGACAAGAAAGAGATGATGCGACGACAGTTCAAAATGAGGAGGCACTAATATGGATATCATCTATACTATCTGGCTCCGGAGCATGAAACGGTATATCCGGTCAAAAAGCCGGATTATCGGGAGTATCAGCATGCCCCTCTTCTTCCTGCTCTTCCTTGGATTTGGCCTGAATTCAGTTGTGAGTATTCCCGGGTTTGGGGAGAATTATATCCAGTTTCTCATCCCCGGTATGGTTGCCATGAGTGTCCTCTTCACATCGGTCTTTTCCGGGATTCAGATCATCTGGGACAAACAGTTTGGTTTTCTTAAAGAGACCCTTATCGCCCCGGTAACCAGGATGGAGATCATGCTTGGGCAGACGTTTGGCGGTGCAACGACAGCGGTTATTCAGGGGATTATGATCATGGTCATCTCACTCTTTCTGGGGTTACAGGTGCAGAGTGTCTCCGGTTTTCTCATCGCACTGGGGTTTATGGTGCTCATCGGGATCTCATTTACCGCCTTTGGGATAGCAATAGCTTCCAGAATGGAGGATATGACTGGTTTTCAGCTTATCATGAACTTTGTCATCTTTCCGATATTCGGTCTGTCCGGGGCCTTGTTTCCAATTAGTTCTCTACCCAACTGGCTTTTACCAATAACAACATGCGATCCCCTGACGTACGGTGTTGAGGGGATCCGGTATGGCCTTACGGGAGTCAGTCAGATAAATCCGGTTCTGTGTTTTATCGTTATCGGAGGATTTGCCTGTGCTATGACGGTGATCGGTGCTTATTTGTTCAGAAAGATCTCTATCTAAATTTGTACATTCTTCAGATAAGGCATGGATATTCTCTTATTTATCCAAAATCGGTTTTTCATGAATATGTATTGTATTCGAAGGAGGAATGAAATCGTCTCCATTCAATTGAGAATATTCCAAGACGATATGCGAGATTCGGTATCGTCTCATGAATACTGATATTATTGCATTGATTTCTGATTATCTGAAAAAAAAGGAGATCAGAATAAAATTCACCGGGGAATTTTTTCGTTTAGGAGAGTAAAAAATTTCACATAGATATCCGGATGTTTTTTCATATTCCTGAATATTTTTTGATGTACTGATTCATCACATGGAGTAAATGGGTTATTGCTGATATTCAGATCCCGGGATGTGATGATGGTCGAATCTCCTGATTTCAGACAGAATATAATAGATCTTTCATTATCGTCCGATCCGATGAGAGTTTGAGTTGGTTCTCCATGAATATCATTCCGATATCCAAGAACTTTGTTTGGTCTTTTTTCCTGCATAGTCAAAATGAGAGATATAATGTTTGCTTTAATCATAGATAATGTATTTGATTTTTTTATTTAACTCAATCATTATATGTACTGATGGGTTTTTATCAGCTGAATACGTATTGGGTGTTTCGGGTTGGAATTTTGTCAATGTCTTCCCTTGGTGGTTGTAGTTATCGCACGTTAATTCAGAGTCATAAGGATGATGAGGATATCATGGAAACATGAAAACCCACGCTATTCGAGTAATTACACGCTATTATTTCTTTTCTCTTGAAAATTTTGTAAAATGACAGGATGATGAGTAATTACATACTGTCTTATTCCTGATCGAATCAGATAATACGATGGAAGTATACATCACAGACACTGAAAGACAGATGAGGCGATATGGGTGAAGTGGATAAAAATTGACGTCAGTACCGGTTCAAGAACACAGTTCATTGATATTACCGATAGAATTTCAGAGGAAGTCCGGAGAACCGGAGTGCAGAATGGAACCTGTTTTGTATTTACCCAGCACACGACAGCAGGTCTTACCATCAACGAGAATGCAGATCCTGACGTTGTTCGTGACATACTTGCCGGTCTTGCCCGGCTGGTTCCGCCTGTCGGTGATTACCGTCACGCAGAAGGGAACTCCGATGCCCATATCAAGGCCTCCCTGATGGGTTTTTCTCTCACGATACCGGTGATAGATGGCCGGTTGGCTCTGGGGACCTGGCAGGGTATTTACTTTTGCGAGTTTGACGGCCCCCGAAACCGGCATGTTCTGGTCGGGGTAGGTGGTGAGTAGCAGAGATGTTCTTTTATCTCGTGCGATGAGAGGTAAGGTTTGGAAACAACTGGGAATTTGGAAGGAGTGCATCCCGAAAAAATTATCATTGGTAACTTCGTACCAATAACTGGTTAACCACCTCCTAATTTCATCCGGAAGAGGCTCTCTGTAATTTGTCCTTTTTGTTAAATTCGAAATGAATGGTGGTGATCTAAGAACATTATACAACTGGAAAGCTAATCCATTCTCTTATTGACCATACATGATCAATTAGACCAGCTGCCATAGCAGGTGTTCTCTGTGAAGATACTTCACTCCAGTTATCTTGAATTCGAAGTGTCCGAATAGGCCAGCACAAGTTGTAGCTATACAATGAAAAAATGTCATCGAATCATGTTCTTCTCGTTATTTAGAGAAACAAAGTGTTTTTCTGACTTCTCTAGAATTCCAATTTCTATCAGTTCCATTTTGGCGCTCAATAAATAACTCTAAAATGTCAAGTTCACTCGCGGCAGTAGGTTGATTTTTGAGTAAGGAGATAAATTTAGAGGTAACTTTCAATTTGAATGAATCTTATTTACCGAATTTTCCGATATTACAAAAGAAGTATGGATCAGAAGTGCTAAATGATTAGAAAATTAGAGAATATTGCGAAGCCGGGAGCTATGTTTGGTTGATCAGCACACACACACCTGGCTTCGATGTACTAACAGATGAGAGGTCCGTTCTTTTTCTTCATTTTCGATCTGCGAGAACTTTTTCTATTCCTATGATTTCGGATAATTATTTTAGCCGTTTTCAAAGAAGTTTTAATCTTTAATGGTATCAAGGTCTGGATTATTTTCACAGCATCATGAGGTGTTATGCTCTTCTTAACGCTGAGAAAATGTTTCTGTTCTTTTGTAATCCATAGCATTGCTAATAATACCAGAGCCATGTGATGATGCCATGCATCCCAGTTTCTTACCTGATAATCGGCCATCCCAGCAAGATCAATCGCATCTTGAAATGATCGTTCAATCAATACCTCTCACTCTGCATTCTTGCTAGTTTACTCAAGGTACAGAGAGAGGAAGCGTTGCATAATGAATATTTGACATTTGAATCATCGAGATCTTTACGTATAAGGAGCCAAACGGGGATCGGTTCATTTACATCTTTATCAATCCTCCAAACCCTGATGGCTGCAAAATTTAATTCGAGAAATCCATCAGTCGACTCTCTAATTCGTACTACTCTCCACCGATCTATTGTTTTTTTATCTCTTCCACACGAACTGGAACCGTGTTAAGGATTTTTATGAGTGATGTCTTTCTTCCTCGAATACCCTTTTTGAGAGGAATCCAATACTGAGGTTTCTCAATAATTACGCGGTCTTTCGAACCAATATTGGCAACATACGTAACTTCTATGTTCTCAATTCTGGTAAGTAACCAAGGGTGTTTTCCATAAAATCCATCCATTGCCACAAAAGAAAACTTGATCTTTGCTTCAATCGCTTGACAAATCAGTTCGTATGCTAACTCCGCTTTAGTTTTAAAGCATTGAAATTCCGGAGGTATGCCCGCTGCATCACAACGGTTACGGTCGGATGTCCAACTTTCAGGAAGGTAAAGACGGTAGTCAAGTAACAATCGAAAGCCATTCTTTACATAGGCCATAAAGACAGCAACCTGACAATTCTCAACCTTACCCAAATTCCCACAATATTGGCGATTAACACCAACCGAAAAATCTCCAGCCTTTGGGGTGGCACATTCATCGATGGCCAATGCACCATTTTTTCCAATGAGATGCCACCCATTCGTGATGATCCAATCTATGAGTCTTTGATGATCCCAAGGAGATTGAGAGAGAAAATGACTGAAGGATTGATTATTTACAATGCTACAATTGTCCGAAATTGCTGATAAATGACACCTTGATGGGTTAATTAAAAGGCCTTTAACATACTCCAAGGCGGTGGCCCATCTGTTATGAGTTTTTGTAGAAAAGCAGTTTTGCAGGGACGCTAATTCAAATAACTGTACAATTAAGGCAATATGGTTTTCTATGGCCTTACTGAGGGTTTCAATCTCTTTGTCTGAGCGTGATTGAGCACAGTAAATATATTGTTCTTCTTTATATAAAGATCAATCTATATAAATCGGAATGAGTCTTTTCGAACTTGACATTTTAGATCTACTATCGAGGGTGTTGCATGACTAAAATTTGGAAAATTTTTGGTAAGTACTTTTTCTTATCAACATCTTTAGAAAATTGTCTCCGATCATTCTGCCCAAAGATGATAATGCATCGGACAATATTGAATAAGGTATTCTAATACCCACTCCCTTATTACAGATAATATGCCGCTTCTTTTGCAGGATCAGTTCTCTGAATTTCTTCAACTCCCCTCTTGAACAGACCTTCCGAAGATTCTGTGTTAAACAAATCAAACTCCATTCATCCTGACAATGTGATATTCCCCTTCTCTGCAATTTTCTTAAATTGCGATTTTCTTTAATCCATCCAAATGCGGGTTCAACAATCGTTTTTCGTTGTGAATATGTCTTTTTGGCACCATACGGAGTCATTGTCACTTCCATAATCCCTTTAGCAATAGAAGCGGGTGTTGGAATATTATCATCTTGAATGAGATTTCTCGTACACCAATCACCAATAGATGCTAACGTTGGAATACTGCAAATGCCATCAAAAAGTTGATCGGAAATTCGTTCAAGTTCAAGTAAACTTCTCTCGAGGCCTCTAATACTGAAAATATCTGGTTCATGGCATGTAGAACAGAGAAATCCAATATCCTGCTGTTTCATATACAGATAGTTTTCATAGCTCCAATAACCAGCATCAGTAAGTAAATTAAGATATTCAAGCGATAAGCCGGTTAATTGAGCAATTTCCTCTAATCTTTCATAACATGGTTGAAGTAATCTGTAATCAACGGGTGAATTACTTAAAAACGGAACCAGAATATAGCCATCCTGGTTTACAATTATCTGGCCATTATATCCTTGAATACAACCAGGCCCACTTTTCATTATTGAACTATCAGGATCTGTAGTGTTTGCAAGACTTTGTTCATCAGGGTTTTTTGCAGGCTTTTTAGGTTTTCTACCTCGTTTCCTTTTTCCAGACTCTCTCTCCTCTTCCTCCCTTTGGGCAATCTTCTCTTCCTTTTTTTGGGATTTCTCCTTATGTTCAGCCTCAAGTCGTTCTTTTGCTTGAATGAATCGTTTTATCCTTTTTGAGTGAGTCTTAAAATCATCGGGAACCTCGTTACCTGATTTATCCGGGCCATAAAGACGATCCTCGACATCATCTTTTTCTTGGACTTCCTTTAGATATTTTTGAATTTCTCCCTCAATCTTTTCATATGGCATGTTCGATCCAAGTGAAGCATTCGCCTTTAGTTTTGTTCCATCCAAGGCGAGAAGGACGTTATTGATTAATCCTGCTTCATTAAGGAGAGTCAATACTGGAATGAAAAGTTGTCCAATAAAAGAACTGTTTTTCTTGATAAATCGCGAGATTGTGGAATGGTCTGGGAGAGAATTGCGGGTTACTATTCTAAATCCTACATCGTATCTGCATTTATTCTCTATTTGACGGCTTGAACGAACTCCATTAAAATATGAGTAAATGATCAAACCAGTCATTATTTCTGGATGATAAAATGCCGCACCTTGGCCGTCTTCCCGGTATTCCTTATATAATGGGGATAGGTCGAGAATTGAGATTAAATCAATTAATATATGACAGAAATCATCACTCGGAACCCAGTCTCTAATATCCTCAGGGAGAAGGTAAAGTTGTTCAAAATCCCGACCTATCGTATTATACATTGAGTATATGTTGGACGTACTAAGGTAAAGTACTTTTGATTGACCTTAGTTAAAAAATTATGGGGGGATCTGAGTTGTGCAACACCCTCTAATATATGACAGAAATCATCACTCGGAACCCAGTCTCTAATATCCTCAGGGAGAAGGTAAAGTTGTTCAAAATCCCGACCTATCGTATTATACATTGAGTATATGTTGGACGTACTAAGGTAAAGTACTTTTGATTGACCTTAGTTAAAAAATTATGGGGGGATCTGAGTTGTGCAACACCCTCTATCGTGGTTTATATTTTTAAATGCACATGCGGAGGAGGAGATAAGTATGGTAACTGAAGGCAAACCCGCTGTTCAAAAGACACTCCATTCTCTTCAGATGATGAGTCTTGATGAAGAGACCCGGCGACTCTATGAACCTACATTCCCGTCGACTCATAACGAGGCAGGCGGTGCCACCCCTAGATCATAATACAACTGTTCTTGCTTTTCAACGATCTCTCCCACTTTAAGTGATCTACCTGGCTGTTCGAAACATTCGATTACATCCAATTTATCCAATAGACCCGGGATTGTGTAGGATTTAAAAAGCGCTTTCTCCTGCATCTGTTTTTTGATATAAGAAAGATAGATCAGGGCGACGAACTGGATAAACAACTTCCCGTCAAGACTCTGCTCTGAAGAAACCAGATTTCGACGCATATTCAAGCGTTCCTTGAGATTACCAAAGGCCTTCTCAACAACATCTTTATTGCGGTAAAGTTCAAGGGCAGTAATAGCATCCATCTTTTCATTAGTGATTAAGGCAAAGAAGCCATAATTTCTTTTTGCAGCGTTAACATTCTCTTCAATAACCGTGACATGGGTTCCTCTCTTTGGTGTTGTCTTATACGTGAAATATTGCTGGTATAACTTTTCATGTTGTGGAATGCGTTCACCTGATTCTAATTCCTGTTTTAATGCGATTAATCTACGATCAAAGTCTTTTTCGTCATCAGCTGCCTGATCGATATTATAATAAAAATGAATGTATATTCGACGCGATTCCTTGAGTTTATCTCCTTTATAAGGGCGATTTTGCGTGTAATTCCAATTAGTTCGAACGGTTCGATAATAAATGGCATAATTCTCATTATAATGTTCGAAATCGCGAAAGGTATCGTAAACCTCATCCAATTCGTTCTGAATAAAATTCAACGACATCTTAGCAGACATAAGGAACTTAATATGGTTCTGGAATAGGGAATTGATGTTATATTCACTAAAAAAACCTCTATCCATGATCAGTTTAACCTTCGAATAACCGAGAATATCCAGTTCCTCCAGAAATCGCCGGATTGTTTTTGAGTCTGGGATATTACCCGCTAGTTTTCGGTAGTAGAAAGGTAGGTTAGAATCTTTCCCGAAAACAAGAGCTAACTTCAATTGAGGGAGCTTATCGTGCTCTTTATTATGTCCATATTGTACTTGTCTTAGGATATCAGAGTAACTTGATAAGGTCGTGGTGTCATACGCCCAGAATTCCTGCTCTATTCTTCTTTTTCCTTGAAGAGTAAAAAAACGCTGTTTACTTTCTTCATTAATGCTGGCGAAAAGCTCACTGCTGCGCTGCGAAGTAATATTATTGCCATACGGATGTTTGTGGAGCGATCCCCATTTCTCAAAGCGATATAATGGGGTGCTATCTTCGAGTATCAAATAATATGCAAGAGACAAGATCTGCTTATATTCGTCAGGGAAACACTGTTTGAGGTCTTGTGTAATCCCCAATTTTTCACCAATTGCATCCAGCAGATATGTTGCTCCATAAAAAGAACGATGTGCGCTATTGATAACTGTTTTACCGCGTGTTTCGGCTTCCTTTTCTTTTGCCTTTTTCTTGTTTCTTCCGTCTGTTGGAACGATTTTTCCTGTTTCATTATCGTATCTTCCTATTAAGGTACGTCGGGCACGTGACTGTTTCTTTTCCTTGTCCCAGAATGATATCGATTGATATGCGTACGTGATCCCGGATCGCTTATCCGTTTGGTATACAATTGTCGCCATGCTGATCTTGGCCTCGTTATGTATGGCATTAAACGCATAACGAGATAAAGGTGTCGCTAGATAATTTAAAGAAAATTCTAGAATTCAAAGAAAATAGGAGTTACGCAGTTAAATTTTATTATAGAAAGATCTATATATATTGACGACGCCTATAATATACGTGCCTATAACGAAGCAGCCTTCAGATGTAGATTATATCAATTACCTCATCGCAGCTCGATGCGACGTTTCTTGTATAAAAGTCACTGATTGTTATTCGACGTCTGAATTCTCGAAATCACATGATACCTTCAATCGATTCCTAACAAGACAGTCTCTAACTCCTGAGACGTTGTGGGCTGAAGTTGAGGCATATGTTGACAGAAAAAGGGGCTGGTTGGTTCTGGATGACACTATTCTAGATAAAAAACATTCCAAAAAAATCGAATGTACATATTACCAGTGGAGTGGAAAAGAGCACAAAGTAATCAAAGGAATAGGATTGATTACCTTAATTTGGACAGATGGAATCACTTCATTTCCAATTGATTATCGAATTTATGATAAGGATGTTGATGATAAGACCAAAAATGATCATCTCCAAGAAATGGCCTTGACAGCTTTCAAGAGAGGATTTACTCCTGCCTTTGTCATGTTTGATAGTTGGTATTCCGGAAATGAAAATTTGAAGTTGATTAACCGTCTTGGATGGTTTTATTTCACACGAGTTAAGAAAAATCGTATGGTCAATCCCGATGCCCAAGGTAATGTTCAAGTGTCATCATTAAATATACCAGAGGAGGGATTAGAAGTCCATTTAAAGAAATATGGATTTATTCGTCTTTTTCACTCACTAAATCGTAAAGGTGTAAGTAGATATTGGGCAACCAATTTTTTGCCGATGAATAATGAAGATAGGCTGGTTTTACAATCTATTTGCTGGACAATCGAGAATTATCATAGGGCTATCAAAGAACTATGTGGTGTCAAAAAATGCCAAGCTAGAAAGGGAATTATCCAACGAAATCATATTAATTGCTCACTTCGGGCATATTTACGATTCGAAGTCAATAAATTTTTGAATAGTGTTACTCCGTACGATGCTCAATGGCAAATCATAAAAGTTGGAATTTCAGAATATATTCAGAACCCAAAATATGCGCTATAAATTTTTTTAGAGGTTGTTCTGCGTAACTCCTAGAAAATATGAGGATTTATCGTTATGTCTCCTCGGGAATCCAGGCTATGAAGCAAGAGAGATGTTTTTTCCTGATCAGGTGACAAGAATGCAGGAAGCAAAAAGAGGAAGGAATGGAAGAAGGGAGGGAACAGGAGAGAGAAACTGTTGCTAAAAACCTACTTTCTCTGGGTATGGATACTGAGTTCGTGATAAAAGCTACCGGTTTTGATAAATCGGATATCGAGAAACTGAAAACAACCCTCCATATTCCATCCGTATAACTGATTACTCTTCTCCTTTCCATTTTTCTCCAGGCAATTAATCGGGATATTTACAGGTGATCCCCGATCATAATTTCATGAGGGTTTTCCCTCAGTTCTCTTACCACCAATGAGATCAGTCAGTGTAAACCAGATTTCAGTGTGTGCTCCGGATCCCGACGATAGATAATCAATTATTCTTGAAGGGAACGGCTCAACACAAGGCATTGAGATGGCGACCGCAGGGGCTGAAGGGAAGGGATCTGCTCCGGACCGGCTTATTCCCATGCTACATGAGTGCTGGAAACCCCCGGGTTTTTGATTCGGTGACGGTAGCAGAACAGAGTAAGGGTTCAGTCGAAGCAATATTTCGGAACACCCGATGTGGAAGGTGAAGAACTAGTACAGAATTTTCGGAAATGAACTGTCGTTTCCATTCCGGGCGGATATTCCGGAGTGAAAGATATGAACGGTGAAAAGCCGGATACCATTCTCATTGAGGATTCACTCCCTAAAATGAACCGGTTTTTCATAGAATTCGATGAGTTGCTTCTTTCATAGTTCAGATAAAATAACTACCTGAAAAGAATCAATCTTCCGTAACCGTTTATCGTTGGTAATAAAAGAAGAACAATTTTGGTTTCGGGCAGAAGCAAGATGAATTGCATCAGGCAAAAGGATAGTATCCGATGATGCCCGAATCTTTGCAGCATCAATAAGGATCTGTCGATCAATAGTGCAGATAGTGAGAACATCTGATGGTCTTCATAGTTCTTCATATAACTGTTGAATTTCTTTTTTATTTTCTTTCATTGGTTTTATGAGAACTTCTGCGAGGGTTAGTTCACTTGTTACCGCACTGTATGTACCCTCATCAAAAAGACGAAAAAGTGAGGTGAGTATTGACTGGTATTCCGGGTAGCCTTCTATTGCGTAAATAAAAATATTGGTGTCCAGATAAATCCGGGATCCAGAAATAGTGTTGCTCAATCCCATAAAATTCGCTCATTTCGAATAAAATCATCCACTTCATCGACAGATTTATAACACCCCTTCCCTTTCCCAATAAACGATGTAAGTCCTTTTTTTGGTTTCTGATCAGGGGCCTCCAAAATAATTACATCAGCAAGAGATCCCGGTTTTAAATCAGGAACATGAAGTGAAATAGTTCCATCCTGCCCGATTGTCACTCGCTGTCTGACTGCATGAAGCATACGATTACCTATGTGAGAAATAGTTATAATCTATATCATAATAGGTCTTCCCATAGTATCGCTTCGTTACCGATTTTCGTATTTTCCCACCTATGAGTCCTGTCCGCTCAGGTTTAGATTTCAGTGTGTGCTCCGGATCCCGACGATAGATAATCAATTATTCTTGAAGGGACGGCTCATTACAAGTCATTGAGATGGCGACCGCAGGGGCTGAAGGGAAGGGACCTGCTCCGGACCGGATTATCTCCATGCTGCATGAGTGCTGGAAACCCCCGGGTTTTTGGTTCGGTGACGGTAGCAGAACAGGGTGAGGTATCGTCGGAAGAGATATGATTAATACCTCTCACCAAAGCCTCATTAATACATGAGATTGTAATATTTATGAGTTCCATCAGAACGTAAAGACGCCAATACTCACCCGCCAGTATTCATGCCTCTTCTGCTTGTTCAGTAAGAATGGACTCAACAACATTTTTCAAGGGATGAATTTTGCTTACGATAATATTCCAGAGGATTGAAGGTTTTATATTAAAATATGAATGAGCAATAATATCCCTTAAACCAGCGATCTTTCGCCATTCTATATCCGGATATGAGTCTAGAATATCAGAAGGGATATGTTTGACTGACTCACCGATAATGAGTAAATTATGACTGTTGCATCCCGTGTCCGTTTATCATCAAGAAATGATTCATACGTGAGATCCTTTACATAGGATTCGATATCAACGCATGCATGAAAAATATCTTCCACAAAAAGAATCCAGTCTTTCATGCAAATACTGTTTCCCGCATGATTCTATCTTTTAACCGGGTTTTTATGCTATCTTCAATGACAAGATCCACTTTTTTATTGAATGAGTCCTCAAGATAAAATGTAACTACTCAACTTTAGGAAGTTGAACAATTGCCATTCTCGACAGGTGCTTCAAATCCTAACTTTCTTCCCACCAATTGCATGAAATTCTCCTTTTGTTTCTTCGAAGTTTCGTAAATACTAAGCAAGACTCCAAATACTTCAGCTCCGAGCCATGTTCTTCTCCCCCCACTAATTTTTCGATGAAGTACCCCCTGACGTATGGCACGTTCCGCATCATTATTATGCCCTGGAACATCCTCATGGACCATGAAAGTAAGTAACATATCTTGCCGTTTTCGAAGTTCTTTGAAAATACGAATAACATCTGGATCTACCCATTTTCGTTCAAGCAAGCCCGTAAGCTCAGCCTGAAATTTATCACGTGCATTTTTCCGTTCATCCAAAGATGGTGGAGGATCATTTTCAGTATATTCTACCGCTTTTTTTAGAATCGAACGAACTCCATCAACAAATTCAAGAAATTTTTCTGGAGGTCTGCCTTTTCTTAGTATTTTGACTGGTTGAGAGGTCAATAAACTTCGCGGTTCAATTTTGTGCTTTATTTCTGCTCTTTCCAACCATCGATTCACATGAAGAAGATCTAACTGATGCCCTGAACACATTATGACATCATATGGTTTCCATGCATCTCTTCCTAAAACGCCATTAAATCCTTTTAAAACTTCTTCGGGAACCGAATGTCCTCGAGTTGATGCCACTTTGTAATATGAGCCAATTGTCGAAGTGAATACCCACAACCATCCATTTTCTCCATTCACTCTGAAACTGGTTTCATCTGCATTGATATTGTTCTCCTGAATTATCTTTTCTTTGAGTTTTTCGTAATCTTCTTTGAGAGTATCTGCAACCCACCTTTCCAGTTTCAGAATGGTAGCTTCACTCATTTGAATATCGTATGTTTCTAAGAGGCTGGATTGGATTTTCCTTATAGTCAATCCTAACATTCTATGATAAGCAATCCAAGAGGCTACAGCAGGTCCGAATTGCTGGTTTGGCGGTAAGGGCAACTCTCCACGTACTAATTTCTTGCAAGTTGAACACCAATACCTCGGATAATGGATTTCGTAAACGATGTGCCTTGGAAATGGAATATCCGTAATGGTGCGTGTTTGTTCCGCCCCGTTGACTGGTTCATTCAAATGCGTTCCACATTCAGGACATGAATCCAAGGGGATATTCATCGATGGTGAATTTGAAGCGGGTCTTTTCCTTCCATTTCCTTCATGCCCTGGTTGACCTCCACTTTTCCTATTTTCTTCACACTGCCTCTTCCGGCGATAAAAGGTCTTTGAACTCGGAACTCCTCCTGCTTTAGCTGTTTTACTTGATGCTGAAAGAAAAGGTGCAGAACTCAATATTTTTGCAATTTCTTTTTTGAGTTTTTTATTTTCCTTTTTCAGTTCATTTTTTTGGTTTTCTGCTAAAATTCTGCGTTTACGTTCAATTTTAAGTTCTTTCTTTAATTGATGGATATTACGCCGTAAATCGTCTATAGATTCATCACTGATTTCGGAAGTCCTATTATTCGTCATTATCCAGAATAACCAAATAAACCGTTTTACCCAAATGTTCCTTGGGACAATCTACTTTCGCACTTGTTCCAAAGGGTTTGACTTCTCGTTTATAAAATCCACAAATGTTGTTTACCTTCAGTTCTGTAGCAACATTGAATGGAACAGTTCTCATTAGATATCTATTAGATATCTATGGTATTTAATACTTACTAAATTCCCTTGATTTTTTATCAGAAAAAAGATGACAAACAAATATATTATGGGGGAATAATCCTATAGAAGTAGATTTCTCTATTTTTGATTACTTTCTAAAACCTGAATTGTTACGGTTTTTATAAAACCTGTATATGATAAAGAAGAATGGCCAAAAAGAAGGAATTCAGGATATAATCGGTTTTCTTAATTAAATCATTGCTAATTACTCGGTAGTGCCCTGTTAGCAAGCTGGTAATACTAAGTGCAAATAAAGTATTAAATTTTATGTACTAAAAATTAATATAAGTTTAGATATAATTATTTTCATGGTTGGAAAACGTGGTCCTATATTGATTACGTGTCAAAATCCGGATTGTACTTATTTTCAAATTGAAGATGGAAAGAATATTACTAAAAATGGGCATAATTCTGCAGGCAATCAACAGTACTATTGCCATCACTGTCGACGTTTTTTTATTGAAACTAAAAATACTCCTCTGTATGATTCTCGTTTACCACGAACTGCTGTTCTCATAATTGCGAAACACTCGACTGAAAAAACTTCAATTCGAGGAGTATCTCGAGTTACCGGACACCATCGCGACACTATATCTCGATATTATCACTTAATCGGTGAACATGCTGAAAAACTCAACGATTATTTTATTCATGACATTTCCGCGGGGGATTGTGAGATGGATGAAATTTGGGAGTTTGTTCAAAAAAAAACAAGAATCTCCTAACAACTGACTCTGAAGAATTAGGTGATTGTTGGTCCTATACTTGTTTTAAAAGGGATTCTGGATTATTTTTAGCATTTGAATCTGGAAAAAGAAATATTGATACTTGTGCAGATATGTTAGTTCGATTTTTTAACCGAATGGAACTTCCAACGCCAGAAAACAAAATATCGATTTTTACTGATGGAAACGTCCAATATAGCATTTGTTTACCTGAATTATATTGTGAGCCATGCTTGGATTATGGTCAGGTGATCAAAGTAAAAGAGAAGAATAAACTTGTTTATGTCATTCGAGAGAAAATTATGGGAAATCCAGATAGTAAAGCAATCTCTACCTCAGTCATTGAGGGCTACAATAATAAAATCAGACAACGATTGAGCCGTTTTGGAAGGAAAACTGCCTCTTTTTCAAAAAAACTCAATAGATTCATTTCAGCGCTAAATATCTTTCAATTTGTGCATAATTTTATCGAAGTAAAAAGTAGTCACAAGTCTCCAGCAATGTTAGAAAGTATTACTGATCATCTTTGGAATTGGAGTGAGTTTTTAAACTACCATGTTCAGTTCTAAAGGAGGCCAGTACCAATTACTCAATAGTTTAATAGTACTATTATTGTAAACGTATTTCGATAATCATTTAATGAACAAAGTGTAAGGATAGTATATGTCCTATTGGATCGCTTCATCGAACCGACCAAATTGGGAAATCATTCGGAATAATGATATTTGGGGTGTGCCGAAGCGAAATAAAAGTCTTCTAACTCGGGTAGCACCAGGAGATAAAATCCTTATTTACGTTCGGGCAGAACAGCATGGAAATACACTTCTCCCCTCTGCAATCACAGGGGCATTCCAAGTGGAGAAATGTTTTGAAGATCAGAGTAGGCTCTTCATCCCCCCTCCACAGATGGGTGATGAAATCTTTCCATATCGATTTCAACTGAAACCGGTGAATATTTTTAAAGAACCTGTTGAATTCAAACCTCTTATTAATGACCTCAAGTTTATCACGAATAAAACAATGTGGTCCGGTCATTTGCGAGTAGCAATGCGTGAGATCCCGGAAGAGGATTTCTTATTAATCATGAATAAGAGTAAATAACCTTTTTATCCGTTTAATAAAAAATTAGAGAGAAAAATGACGACAATTGATTCTCAAAAAGCCTTTGTAAGCGATCTGCTACAATATATCATCGCTCGTTGCTCAGGTTCACATGATTTAGACACAGAAATTAACGTTAGGCCTAGTAATCGTTTTTTTATTGGCTCACTAGCACCCAAAAAACCTCAAATAGAAGACATTGATGAGGTCAAAATTGAGAAAGAAAACATCATACGTGCCCAGATGCATAAAATCGTCTTCCCAGTAGAAACATCTAGTTTATCAAAAAAATCTTCAATTAAGATCAATGGAAATGGATATGTCTATTATTTAAGATCGCCTTCTTCGACGAATGAGGAAGTAATAGATAAACCTAAATCTTCTGATAATGAATTAATCGGACGAAATTGGAAAAGGGAATCATTTTCTTTTGAATTTACTCTTGAATATCCGTTAAAGGGAAAATATTGTATACCATTTGATACTGTAGTCGAGAAAATTAATTCAGATCCCTTATGTGAAAAAAAGATACCACTTGATTTATGGAATGCTTCAATTGAGGTATATCAATCATCATATGATGATACTTCTTCTCTTATTTCCATCGAGGCATTAAATAATAGTATTGATCCAATTCCCCAACAACCCTATGAAAGAACATTATTCAATTTTGTTATGAATGTTTCTCTGGAAAATATTCACGTTTTGGAATTTTCTGATGAATATGAATATGAAGGGAATAATCAAAAGTATTTCTATTCATTTCGTCCAATAAACTGTCAGGTTGAATGGAGAGAACCAGGTATTTCATTTAAAACTACTCATTATGGACTATTTGAGCAACCAAATATTCGACCAAAAAATTCATTGGAAAATAGTATTCTCAGTTTTAACAAGTTAAGAAGTAAAACTGAATCAATAACAGAATTGCACAAGTTACTTATAGCATTCAGGAAACTAGAAACGGATTTTGACGAAGAACTAAATACGCTACCACAGAAGGGATTTCTCATAAGAGAGGGGAAGAGACAACGTTCAGTATCTGAAAAAAGAGACCAAATTATTCAATTTAAACAGGTGTTAAAGGAACTGAGTAATGGGATAAATTTATTGGAAAACAATCAGGACGTTTTATCTGCCTTCAATTTAATGAATGAAACCTTTTACCAGACATACCTACAACAAAACAATCCCAATGGTGAATGGCGTCTATTTCAGATTGTTTTCATCATCTCTTTGTTGAGTTCAATAGTAAAACGAGAGAATTTAGATACGGTTCATGTACTTCATGTGGATACTGGGGGAGGAAAATCCGAAGCATATTTTGCTGTAATAACCTTCGCACTATTTTACAATAGGATGAAAGGATATAATAGAGGAGTACATTCAATCGTCAAATTTCCTTTGAGGATGCTATCAATTCAACAATTAGAACGTCTTGCGACAATTGTAGTTAACGCTGACGATATCCGAAAGAATAATTTGCTCCCTCAAGGAGAACCTTTTTCATTAGGCTATTACATTGGTAATTCAGAAGAGTTTCCTTCTAAATATGCTGAAATTAGATCTCAATTGTATCATAGGGGAAAAGTCATTGAACCTGCTCCATCTTCTCTCATCCTTCCAAAATGTCCTTTTTGTAGGGAGAAAGAAGAAGGAATTGTATCTTTACATGATGATGAAATTCATAAAAGAATAGTCCATCGATGTAATTCATGTAATCGTGAATTTTTCATTTATTATTCAGACAGAGAAATATTCAGATGGCGTCCATCGGTCATTGTATCTACAGTGGATAAGTGGGCAGGTTTATCATCACAAAGAAGGGCAAGAAATTTGCTTGGGGGATCTGGATCACAATGCCCATATAAACATGGATTCATACCTTCAGGAGATTACTGCGAAGACAATAAAGAGGAAGCCTATTCGTGTAAAAAAATTGGGGGAGATGAGGAGGGTCATGACGGGCCAATTTTATCGATACAAGATGAGATGCATTTATTAAAAGAAGGGTTTGGGACCATTTCATCTCATTTTGAAAGTCTTATTGAATATATTGTGAATAAGACTTCCAACCATAAAATTAAGCATATTGCAATGAGTGCTACATTAAACGGCACTAAAACTCAAATTCATGAATTATACAATAAAAACACGATTATTATCCCAGGAACTTCTCCAGAAGGAATAGGATCAAGTAAAGACTTCTTCTTTGAAAAATTAAATGGACCAAAACGTATTATTTGTGGATTAAAGCCAAATATGCAGGATAACCACACTGCAACCCTTCGTACTCTATTATATTATGCTGAATTTATCATTGAGGCACAATTGACTCTTCTTAAAAACCCAGATGAATTCACAAAAAAATATGGATGTAAGACACCTCAAGAAGCTCAAGATATCATTACCCAATTTATTGTTCCAGTAACCTATCATTTAAAAAAGCAGGATGTTCAAGATATGTCTCGATTTAGAGATTATATCATCAATGGTGAGCTTTCGCAAAGGTACCCGGGTTCAGTCATAGGTAAAGTTTTAACTGGAGACTCTAAACTCGAAGAATTAAAAGTCGCAATGAATGAGGTTCGTGATTATATTAAAAATTACAATCCTGAAAAAGTTCTTTCTGAAACTTTAACTATTGATCCCCTATATGCTACTTCTGTGATATCTCATGGAGTGGATCTTGAGGAACTCAATTTCATGGTATTTCAAGGGATCCCCTATTCGACCTCTGAATACATCCAGGCCCTATCCCGAGTTGGTAGGAAAAAATTGGGTCTAATAATTGTTTGGTTTTATCCAACTCGAGTGAGAGATGATAGTTTCTATCGGAATTTTTATCGATATCATGATACCTTGGACCACCAGGTCAAACCGGTCCCAATAACTCGTTCTGCCCGACTAGGATATTACCAAACCTTGAATTCAATTTTTTGTGCTCTAATAATCAATCACATCTCGAACATTCGAGGAGAACCACTTTACAGAAAAAAACATATTAAATCCTTAAAAGAAGTAGAGATTAAAGAAATTATTAATGGGATTCAAGAGATTTATGGAGGACAAAATGAAATTGACATCGAGAGGGAAGTCAAAGAGAGAATCAGTTTTATCGTTGAAGATACTGTTTTTTCAGATAATACCTTTTTCCCTAATATTCTCTCACATAATAGCGGCGATTCGTATTATCGAAATCAAACCGGTATGAGAGGTATTCAAAAACAATTGATTTTGCAATTGAAGCCTGACGATGAGCAATACATTAACCAAATTCAATAATCATGATTCCAATTATTACCCACCAAATTCAGGAAAATAGTGCATTTTTTCAAGGAAACCCAGAACAATTCTTTTCAAAAGGAATACGAAGTTATCTTATCGAGAGATTATGGAACGACGATGAAGCTCTGAATGGAATAAATATTGAAAAGTTTCGAAGAACATTTGTAAAAACCATTAACACACTTATTTCAAGGCGAAATCAGGGAGCGGGCGGTACATTACCGCTCCTTCAACCCTTTGACCTCAATTTTAAATCCTTAAAATTTATTGACGATAAAAATTCTGAAGGAAAATCAGGCATTTTTACCGTTTTTCCCAATGCTGCTATGTGTCCAGTATGTAATCATTATTTTGTCATAAGTAAAGGGAAAAAATGCGGTCACGATTCATCTAAAAAACCAAGACAAGTTACTTTTATCGCAGTTTGTGATGAATGCGGATTATTTGTTCCATTGCATCGTGCATCGAATTTACTCTCTAATTGTCCTGGTTGTAATGAGGAAAATGGATTATCAATTTTAAATTGGCGAGATAGAAATGATTTTGCCACATATTCTATAAAATGCCACAAATGTGGGCATGTAGAAAACCTGATCATCTACTTTTGTAATCATAAAAAATTCCAATCTGATGATATACCACTTAGTTTAAACCCTCCTCGAAAATATCGAATTACTTCAGCAAAAGCTGGAGCCGTCTTGCATCCCTATATTATTGTCATTCCGGATATTCCGCAAGAAGGAGAATTAGACCGTAATGGTAGAAGAAATACCGATGCAAGGGTATTAGCTGAAGCAATTAATGAAATTTTTGGACCCTCATATGATGAATCGGTATTATATTTGCCTGAATTTAGAAGTTCATTAGAGAATAATACTCAATTTTGGGCTCTTGATAAAATTGATGAATTATCTGAAATGCTTGGCCTTGATTGTACCAATTACCTATCTTGGTCTCAAGAACAATTTTTAAAAATAATTAAAACTCTTTTAAAGGTTGGGTATAATCATATTAAAGAAAGTCCAAATCCGGATAAAATTAAAACTAGGTTTGGATTATACCAGATCCAAGACGTATTAGAGACAGTAAAAGCAATCGATTATAGTGAAAAAGATTTGCAGGGAGATTTCTTAAATAGCTCTTCACCTACGAGAATTCCGGGTTCATCATCTCCAGTTATTCGAAATGCTCCATTATCTTTTAATGAAAATTATGACGATTGGATTAAAAGCCAAGGTTTAATCGGAATTCGACATATATCAAATATTAATCTTGTCCAAGCTATGCTTGGGAATGTTGCAGGATCAACTCGTCGAGATCCTATTATATTTTCTCCTATCTATGAAGGAAAACGGAAAACCCCGACAGTATATGTAAGACAATATCAAACAGAGGGAATTTTGTTCCAATTAGATCATGAAAAACTCATTAATTGGATTTTAGATAACCAAAGTACCATAAAAGCGAATATTAATCTTTCGAATATTCGAAACAAAGATGAAATCACTTATAGAAAACTTGTTCGAGAAGACCCCCATGTAAGAATCCACATCGAGACACTACTACACACATATTGTCATTTACTTATTCAACAGTCATCCATTTTTACCGGACTTGACAATCAAAGTCTTTCTGAGATAATATATCCAATACAAGGCTCATTTTTTATCTATTCTACAAATGCGATAAATATTGGTGGATTGGAATTTACCTACGACAATTATCTCTCCGATTGGTTTTCGAAAGTGTTCGAATTTGCATATGATTGCCCTCAAGATCCAGGATGTTTGTACGATGAAGGAGGTGCCTGTATAGCATGTTCATACCTTCCCGAATTTGTATGCGAAAGATTTAATCACAACTTGGACCGAGCAACATTAAGAGGTAGGAAAGAAGGAACAAAGTGGCCATCATATCAGGGATATATAAGGTAAATATATGGCATTTTTCAATCTATCTCCAGAAAATATTGCATCTTTGCATTACATCACACAGGGTAGGGATCAAATCAAGGTATTATCTGGAAGGAATGACCAACTATCTGACACATCTCTTGATATAATCGAATCTATTTTACAAAAACAAATAAACATCATTGTAGGTCAAGGTCCATTAAATATTACTCCATTAGTCTCTATATTATATGCAATAAATGAAAAAAAAGATGTAATAGTTTTAATCCCTCCATTATCCTTCCAAGATCAATATAAAAATTATCAAAAAATATTTTTTTCGCTTCTATTTACAAAATATATCAACAACAATATTGAAACACACCCTTTCTTCTTATTTGAACAAGATATCCTTTTTTGTAAAGGTGAGTTAGATGTTGAAGGTAGTAATATTAAGGAATTTATAATTGAAACTTCGCCGGTTCATGGTAAAAATAATTTTAAAAATGAATATAAGCAATACCTTGAAAATAAACTAAAAAGTAGAAAAGATACATCTAGAAAAATTGCAGTTATTCCATCTTTTTATTCCATTCCAGCTGGAATTATAAATAATTCGAATATTACATTTGAACAAAGCGCTTATAATATTGAAAAATTGTCACCAGGACTCATAATTATTGAATCAATTAATGAACGACCTTTTGACCCTGACGCATTATTCTATTTAATAGAACAAACGAAAAACCAAAATATAAAATTAGTTTTACATTTTTCATGGCCATATGTTCCGAAACTTCAAAGTTTTCTTAATAAGATATCTGAATTTTCTGAATTAGATATTGCAGTATATCATTTTGGAAAAGTATTTTGTAAGAAAATATCTAATCAAATTCAAAAACCCCGTAATGACTGTGTCAATTTATCATTTGAAGGAGAATTATGGGATGATGTATATTATCCATCAAATAATCTCTTAAAAAATTTATCGATAATTTTCCCTAATAACACTTATCCTCGGAAATTAGAGAATCAATTGGATTATTTACACAATGGCACAATGCAATTTTATGATTCCCTAAGAATTATCAGAAGAAATTTTTCTGAAGATCTTATTGCTAAAACTTCATATTTAAGAAATATTATTAAATTCCCCCCGATTATTGATTCTTTTCTATCTCCAAGTGAAACATTACTATTTTCTCATACATCTAATAATTATAGGTTTTTACCATTGAATTTAGTAATTGAATCATTACCAAATCAAAATTCATCAATCATTCAATCATTTTTTGATATTATCTATGATCTTGATAAAGCCCGTGATATAAAAAATGAATTACTCAATCTCCCAACGTGCAAATCAATAAGGAAAAAAACTCTACTCCAATCATTTCTATTAAATTTAATATCTACGGACATTAAGGAGTATTTTGATATTTCTAGAGGAAATTTCAGAGAATCAAACACAGAGGAATTTATTCTTTCTAATTTTAATTCTAAATGTGGAACCAATAAGGCGATTGCAAATACAATTCGAGTGTTATTCGAGGCATTAGAAACCATTGTCTTTTTTATTCATAATATTAGTATAGAAGAAAACGAAGAAGAAGTATGGTTAACAATTAATGAAAATCCCGTTCTGTTAGCAAAAAATAAAAAAATTAATTTAAAATCATCCAATACAATAAATGACCTACTAAATAGATATTCTCCCTTTTTCTTACAATCAGATTTGAATATTGAAGATGGTAATGTCTATTTAAAAATATTTCTTCCAATTAACAGTGGATTTAATTGTATTTCTGGATCCCTTGGATTTGAATGTTTCAATGATGTATCCGTAATAAAGATTGAACTATTACGACTTGTATTTTACAAAGATGGTGTAATGGAGATAAATAGTGTTCATAAGATCAATACGAATTTTGGAACACAAAATGATACCAAAGTGGAAATAATTCTCGTTGGAAATAACCAAAAGAAGATCAAGACATTAACCTATAAATTTGAAATACAATCGCTAGAAAATCTTTCAAAACTACCTCCAAAAAAGGCAAAGACTAAAAATATTCTTTTCCCTGGACCCTTACCGTTTTTTAAGATGGAGGGCGATCAACTTGTTCTAGGTGAATACTTCGATATATTTTTACTTCCTTTTAAAAAGATTCTTTTTTTCTGTTACCCTGGTTTCAATGGGCATTTACTATTAACACAGATCAAAGTATGCAATGATTTGTTGTCATCATCGAATTCACCAATTAGTAATTCTGATTTGAAACGATCAATCACATACAACAAATTCGTTAATAGGATACCAATTCCAGCCATTGAGTCAGATATTAGCGACAATATTTCTGATGTGGAAATATCTCCATTAAATAGCGCCATCAAAGCCGAATATGGCAAATTGAGTTCAGATTCTGACACTCAAAATGAAGATTTTAAAACATTGAGCAATATTTGGAAAGAATTGGAGAAAAAACCAGTCCAACCTACAAAATCTACATATATTCATAATAATTCATCCGGACACAATCAGGAAATTAATAAAATATCCATAAATGTTGAATTCTCAAATGGAGTAATAGAAAAAATCTACTTTAAAGAAAGAACCCTCATTAGAAAAAAGGGATTGAATGATGAATTGGATTTAGTTCCTATCGAAGATCTCATTCCAGGAGACCAAATATTTTATATTGGAACGGAAGAAAAAGAAACTGTTGATAATTACCTGTTAAATGATTTTTTTTCCGAAAGGGATTCTTCCTTGGAGAGAATTTTAGAGCCCTTAACAGCATTAAGCACCTTTTATACTGTAATATCAAATATTCCTGTTGACACTGAATCAGATCCTGAATATTTATATAATAAGTCGAATATGGGGCGGTTACATTGGCTAAATGAGGATGAACGGTATGTATTATTTAGTTTGGCATATTTACTAACGAATTACGATTTGACAGGTGAAGATATTCTCCTTGATTACTCACAATCAGATTCTTTTATTTGGAGAGATTTAATCAATCCTCAAGATCTTAATAATATTTTTAATCATGGGCAAATAGGTTTAAGTCAAGAAAAGTTATGGGAAATTGCACGACTAATGGGTTTTTCCTTAGTAAAAGAAACTTTTAAGGGGTTATTCAACTACTCTAAAGATTATATGCATTATTATTTTCGAAATCCAGAAGACTTGAAAGTTATTGGTCAATTATTAGGGCATCAGGAGATTATTGATAATTATGAAGAAATAAATCAAATTGGTAAAGAAGCAACTCGAGTTTTAGTAATAATTGGCCATTCAATATCTCGAGTAGCACGAGGCAATCCTGATTTATTTAACGAAATGGATTTAAAAATTTCAAACCTATTACGATTTGGAACGGTTATTAATATGAATAATTAAATTAGGGCTGAAATTTACTTCTATATGGACTGACCTTCATCCATCACCCCATTCTCCCACAATCCAGGACACTCAATAAGACCGTTCCATCCCATTCCCTCCCCCCTTCAAGACCAACCGAATAATAAAATAATAACATATATCCCTCACCCCCTCCGATTATCTCCTATCCCAAATGACTAAGTATAATTTATCCCCATCACTCATCGCCCGATACTACTACTTCGGCTGTGATCGCCATCTCCGGTACAACGCCTCACCAGTCGAAGAACGAACACGGATACACATCCCCGAATCCAAATTCCAGCAAAGCCTTGCCCTTGCCGCCATACTCCAGTCAGGATTTGAATGGGAAGAAGAGGTCATCACAAACCGGATCACCGGGAAGATCCACATCGCAGACCGGGACGGACCACTCCATAAACGGACCCATACCCTCGATGAAACCCTGTCAATTCTCAAAACGATGAAACCGGGAGAGTATCTCTACCAGCCGACCATCGTCATGCCACAGTCACTCATCAAAGAACTTGGCATCGATACAGAGAAGTTCGCATTCCCCCCATGCAGGCCCGATCTCCTCTTCATGGCAGAGATAGACGGAAAACCCACCCTCCAGGTCATTGACGTAAAGGCCAGCGATGCATTGAAACAGAGCCACCAGATCCAGATCGCCCTCTATGCCCTCATCCTTGAGGCCATCGCAGAAAAGGAGCACCTCCCCTTCACCGTCGATCTCACCCGGGGATTTGTCTGGCTCTACAACACCGATGCACCGGAGATCTTTGAATTATCCCACTCGCTCAGCATCGTCCGTGAATTTCTCCGGTTTAACCTTGAAACAATCTTCACCGATGACATCGAATCCGTCTTCTGGCACCTCAACTTCCGGTGTGAATGGTGTGAGTTCTACGAAAACTGCCGGGAAGAAGCAGAACGGACACACTCCGTCTCCCTCATCCCGTACCTCTCCACCCCGGCCAGGATGTACCTCAGGGAGGCTGAATGGGGCGGAGAACCCATCAACACCATCCCCGAACTCCGGGAGTTCCTGAAAGACCCCGCATCGGAAGACATCTTAAACAGCTGTGGCTCCCTTCGCAATAACCGAAAGCGGCTCATGCATACCGTCAAGTCACTTGAAGAAGGAGCACTCGTATCCCATGGGGGATCGACCATCGCTCTCCCGGTCAGTGAGGGGATCCGGTTCTTCCTCACCTTACAGGAGGACCCGGTGTCGGGAAGGCTGGCCGTGCTGGGATACCGGTGGACGGCATATGATAAAGAGGTCCTGGGAAACAATGTCGGAACCTTCGTCAGTATCGCCAGGAACGCAGACGACTGCCTCCATGCACAGACAGAGTT
Source organism: Methanospirillum hungatei JF-1 (assembly GCF_000013445.1). Lineage (NCBI taxonomy): Archaea > Methanobacteriati > Methanobacteriota > Methanomicrobia > Methanomicrobiales > Methanospirillaceae > Methanospirillum > Methanospirillum hungatei. The sequence goes on along the minus strand of NC_007796.1, from coordinate 1,734,508 downwards.
CCTTCAGAATGTATTCTCTACCCTGAAACAGGTAGCGGATTACAATTACGGAAAAGAGTGGGCCAGGCAGGTCAGTGTGCAGGTGTATGTCTTTGACGGATTTGAACTCACCCTCTTTAACCGGCTCCTCTTCGACAGCCTGAAAGTCCCTGACCTCGCACCACTGGCATTACACCTCCTCTTCCATTTCCAGGAGACCGTATTATCCACCGCAGATAAACAACCGGCCAACGAGGTGGTATACCCGATAATTGTCCTCTCAAAGGTCATCCGCGAACTCCTGGCAGTACCGGTCCATATCACCTACAGACTCCCGGACATCCTCAAAAATCTCCCCTCACCCGGATTTGACTTTCAAATCACTCCAAGTAAATTCTTCTGGTTCAACCTCAGCAACATCATGAAGAGCGATCCCCTCTTCAAATACTGGAAGACCGGGGATGAGAAGGATAGAGACGCCATCCGCAACGAAGTGAACCGGAGACTGACCGGAACGGGTTCCATCCTGGGAGGGATCCGGGACCAGGTGAAAGACCGGCTCTTTGCCTATCCACAGCGATTCAGTTTCCCGTCACAGGCAAACTTCCGCAACACAGAACTCTCACAGATCGGGTTCATCGTCAGGTATGAATCATTCATGGGAGCCATGGCCATCAGGGAAGAACGGTGCCTCCCCATGAGTGAACGGATCGAGCATGGGAGTGCAATCCCGCTCACCTACCGGTATGAGACGATGGACGGAGCACATGTCTTTGAACTGGACTCCCCCCTTGATGAAGGATTATTCGAGAGCAACAGTTATTCCTTCCGGGCAATCCTCACCGATACCAGTGAAGAAGGGAATATTCAACAGATGAAGATGAACGATTACCAAAGCCGGAATCGCCCCTATCTCCCAAACCATCTGCCGGCACTCATGTCAGCAAGCGACGTATCCCCCTTTACCGTCGATGATGAGGGAAATATCCGTGAGATAATCATGAACATCGCGTATAAATCCTGCCATACGCCCTTTGAAGATGGGGAGAAAGCAATCCTCCATCCCCGGTTCATGGATTACAACTCCGATAAGATCTTCAAACAACTCATCGAGATAGATCAAAAGGAGGATTCACTCTTTCTCCAGCTCCTCAGGGACCCGGCCGGGTTCTCATCCCCTCTATCCCCCGATGCGAAGATCACATCAAAAGCCCTCGAATATATCAGATCAGCGGATTTCATGCCAAGTAAGGAGAAGGCGTTCGACACCGTCCTCACCCGGAGAATGACCCTCATCTGGGGACCGCCTGGGACCGGCAAGACCCATTTCCTCGCAAAGTCCGTCGTTGCTCTCCTTCAGGCATACAAAAGTGCCGGGAAACGATTCCGGATCCTGGTCACCGCATTCACCCACACCGCGATTGAAAACCTGCTCTGGGAAATACGCGACAACCTCACCGATGCCGGCCTCAGCGATGACGTACTCCTTGGGAAACTGGACCGGCTGACTGAACAGAGTCAGGACGGGTTTGATCTCATCGACAGTCAGGGACTTGCAGCATCAAGCTCCACCGAGCCATACCTCATCCTTGGAGGTACGGTATATGCCATCAAGAAATATGAGACCAACCTTGGACAGTTTGACATGCTGGTCGTCGATGAGACAAGTCAGATGAAGTTCGGTGAGTTCTCACTGGTCATCGGTATCCTCAAAACCGATGGCAGGCTGGTTCTTGCCGGTGACGATATGCAGTTACCCCCGTTGATTCAGGGTGAGTACCCCGAGCCGGATGACGGACTCCCCGGCCTGTATGACTCCGTCTTCTCCTATCTCCGGTACCGGGATAGCGGGAATGTCTATACCTGCCAGCTCCTCGAAAACTTCCGGATGAACACAACCCTCTCCCGCTTCCCGGCTGAAACCCTCTATGGAAATGGATACATCCCGGCAACCGCGAAGATTGCAGGGAGGAAGTTACTCATCACCGACCCATGTGACGCAGCGGATGATGAGGGATCAGAATTCCTGAAATGGGCCCTGGACCCGGACTATCCCCTCGTCCTCTGCATCGTTGATAATGTCCGTGCAACGGTGGATAACATGGTCGAGGCAGACCTCACCGCACGACTCGCCTGTTATTTGAAAAAGTGCATGATTAATCACAAAACCAATGAGACCTTCCCGGATACGTTAAAAGGGCATAAACAGTTCTGGGGAAGCGGGCTTTTTATCGTCTGTCCCCATCATGCACAGATCCGGCTTATCAGAAAACTCCTGAATAAATCAATGACCTGGCATCATCCACCCTTTGTTGATACCGTGGATAAGATGCAGGGCCAGGAGAGTCAGGCAGTGATCGCAAGTTACGGAGTGTCGGATATCGAAACCGCAATGTCAGAAGCGAACTTCATCTACTCGTTAAACCGGTTGAATGTAACCGTGACCAGGGCGAAGACGAAATGTATCCTCTTCATCTCACGGCCACTCCTGGATCAGTCATATGAACTCCTGAAAAATAAGTATGCAATGGCCGGGCTGAATCATATGTTCAATCTCCGACGGTTTTGTGAACGGAACGGGGATGAGAGAGTCTTCCCGGCCCTGTTTGCAGAAGGCGGAGAGAAGGCAGAGATCACGGTGTATAGAGGAAGGGTGTAGAGATACCCCATTTCTCTCGAAACCTTGTATTCCGGTAAATGCGTACCGATACCAAAAATTAAATCACAAAATAGCCCGAATCCAAGAGAGTGTCACCGGAATAACAATCAATATCTCATTACCTATCGGGAACTATCGATATCACCTTGGTTTTCCATATCGATCTGTATCATTGGTAACTGCCAGGGTACCGACAATCCTTCATTCTTATTATGATAATGAGATAAAGTGAGTAAGTCCTCCCTGAAAGAATGAGGCTGCCGGATGGTGGATGGAACAAGTAAGAGAGGGTTCACGATTTATTTTATTCGCCCATTAAAATAATCCAGTGCGATAACTGTTTTATGCTGAATATCTACCGAACTACTCCCGACATCTTCATTCTCCAAAGCCCCAACCCAGGAGAACCGGCATGGAGGTTTTTCCTTCATCTCTTCTTCAGCGGTCACAATTGCTTCAATATATGAAATGATCTACCTCTGGGCAGGTTCCGGTAGTCTCCGAAGGGTAGATTCAACCTCTTCAATCGCGATCATATCTCCTCCCTGTGAGATTTGTGTATATAAGTGATGATTTCCCCTTTGATAAAAATATCTTAAGATAAATGTAGCTAATTCAATCCCATACAAATCACGAATAAATCAGACAGATTGCAGGGTATTTTGGATCATAATGCTAATACTAAAAGTCCTATGGCTCAGGTATGAGATCGCTGTACGGGTATAAAAGAACATATATTCTATCACTCCCAGAGTATATTGAATCGTTTGAACATATCAGCAATATGGAGCATTGGATATCAGAAGCCCATATTGCCAGTCTGCTTCGAGGAATGATCCATACCAATCATATCTGACCCCTATGACATCACCCCAATGTAGTAGTAATTTAGAAGAGTCAGAAACCATTGAACTAAAAACCGGGTTATCTGAACTCGAAGATGCAATCATAGACATTTGTGCCTTACTCAACCACCGTGGGGGAGCAGTATACTTCGGAGTCAGACCGAATGGTGAAATCGCTGGTCTTACTATCACAGATACCACATTTAGAAAAGTTAACCAAAAAATTCGTGCCAGAATAAAACCAGAAATATCGTTATCCCTTACTTCAGAATCATATCATGGAAAATCATTTCTTATAGTGACAGTACCTGAAGGAACTAATAAGCCGTATTTCGCTGACGGACAGCCATATGTTCGTTCAGGAACGGAAAGCATCAGAATGCCTGTTGATGAACTCAAACCATCATCAGACAGGAGGATGAATATCACTGGGATAATCTGCCCTGTTCAGGAGCGACCTTCGCAGATATTGATCCCAAATCTGTTTCCAGATTTCTTCAGGTTTTACAGGAGGGGAGAAGAACAGCGATTGACACTACAATTTCCTCTGAAAATGCATTGGAGCGATTACAGCTTATCTCTCAGGGAAGACCTACCAATACCGCAATTTTACTGTTTGGTGAAACCCCTCAGCGTTTTATTCAACAAAGTGAGGTCAGAGCAGGACGATTTAAGGGATGTGATATGAGTCAGGGGTTCCTTGACATGGCTGAACCAATTCAGGGAACACTTCTTGAACAGATAACAGCCTCTGAAAACTTTATCCGGAAGCATATCAACAGGAAAGTCACAGTCGGACCTGATTCTTTTAAACGTGTTGAAGAGTGGGATTATCCTCTTGAAGCTCTTCGCGAAGCGGTAACGAATGCCCTTTGTCACCGTGATTATAGTTCATCTGCTAACGTACAAATCCGTATTTTTGATGATCGGATTGAAATTTGGAATCCGGGCACATTGCCTCCAGGAGTTACTGTCGAATCACTCAAAGGAGAACATTTGTCACGTCCAAAAAATAAAAATATCGCTCGGTTATTATACCTGGCGAAAATGATTGAGCAATGGGGAACAGGTACTTCCACCATGGTTTCAACGTGTTTGAAATATGGACTTGAAGAACCCGAATTTATCGATTCAGGCATTGATTTCAGGGTGATAATCAGGAAAAGTGATGATTCATCCATATCAGCGGTATTATCTTTATTGAATAATCGCCAGAAAGCAGCATTCCATTATCTTCTGGAGGAAAATTCACATCTGAATTCAACCGAATACGCTTCATTATTTACATGTACCGATAGAACTGCCAGAAACGATTTAAAGAAAATGATTGAAATGGGAGTATTACTAAGAACTGGAGAGAGTAAACGTACACAATATTCACTTCCGGATCATTTCCGGATCATTTCCGGAAATTTCCGGAAATTTCCAAAGACCGACGGGTGAAGATATCTTTGATTTTCCGCTCATTTTTAATTAATCGCATAATTCACTCATTTTCAGATCCACATCAATTTTTCCGGAAATGGATCCGGATCCGCACAATCCATCGGAGGACCATTCTGGATCCGTTTCTTTGTAGTTACATTCAAAAGCAATAATTACAACGAAAAATATTTTTCCAAAAATAAGCCGATTTAATCCAATCCAACCCATATCACGAATACTATCCCAATCTCCCCTCCCACCACCTCCAGGCCCTCTGGCAATCCTCCCTATCCCCGTCATCCCAGCCATCCTCATACGCCGGATCATCCCATTTCACCCCAAACCGGAAAACATCCAGGACCTCCAGAGTATCCGGGTCATGGGCATATACGAAATCAATACTCTGACAAAGCAGATATCGATGTCCACTCCGGCACAGAACCTCACACCAGATATTATCCGGACAAAGGACCTCATATCCACCCACCTCATAATTCTCTGCATAGGCCGGAAACTCCGGTGAATGCTCGAGCTGTCCATGGGCCATCACCCCGTCAGGGGTAAAGTACACAAGACTCCTGGTCTCATACCGGGGATCATCCTTCTCTATACCCTCAACCTCCCCATCATCATCCGGCCCGTCATACATCTCAACCTCATCCGGATCATACTCCACCAGGTCCTCATCATCCACCTCATCCACGACAAACGTCATAAAGCACAGCCCCTCATGGGAATACACATACGCCGTCACCCGGGTCATCTGCCCTTCTTCACAGGTATAGACAACACACTGACCTTTGAACGTACATGACTTCAGCAGTTCACGCCGATTGATATACGCACCGGCATCCAGGGGATGAAGTTTCAATACATGATCAAACCCGGCAATCGCTTCAGGAACCCTCCCCAATTCCATCAGCGTGTAGGCCTTGTTATACCATATCTCATGATTATCCGGAATAACCTGCAGTGCCCGGTCATATAACCGGAGTGCATCCTCATGAAACCCAAGAGCAGTAAGACAGATCCCGGCGGAGAGGTACGGACCATGAAAGGCCGGATCCAGCTCTATCGCTTTCTCGAAATACGGGAGTGCTGCCACATAATCTTCTTCATTGAGATAGGTCGTTGCATAGTTACACCATACCGATGCATCATCCGGTACATCATCGATGACATCTCTGAACACGGCTCTTGCCTCCTCCATCTTCCCTTCCCTGGCAAGCCGGATCCCTCGTTGTATCTGTGTTTCCTGTTCCATGGTTTATCCTCCGTTCTCTCCCCTGCACGATTCCTGGAGATTGAGTGGGGGATTTTCGTGAGTAGTCACTACGTGAATGAATCGAAGCGGTGCAGGGGATGATACAAAGGTCGACGGGAAAATAATTGAATATGCTCTTGTGAGTGAATTGAGCATTATGAACAACGACAATTTTCGATTATATAATCCGATATTACCCAAATCTGAATTGAAACGAATTACTTTTCATCGATATTCCAAGAAAATATGGGGTAAAGAGGATAGGTCTCTTTGGTTCATATGCCCGGGGTGAGGAACATCCTGGGAGTGACATCGATATTCTGATGGAATTAATAATCTAACCCGACCCTTTTCTCCATCTCCCTCTCGTCTTCCAGTGCCTGAACAAATGCCACTAAGAATCTATGCCTCCGTTCAGCCATCTCCTTCCCGGTCCGGGTGTAGATCACATCCGACAACCGGAGCAATTTCTCATGCATATGATCAAGCCCGTCCCTTATATCCCCACCATGTTCCCCGGCTGAAATAAACGTCCGGGCAATCCCCACGGCCCCCATGGCATCCAGTTTATCTGCGTCAGAGAGGATCTTTGCCTCCAATGTCTCCGGAACAGGAGCAGTGCTGAACCGGTGGGCTTTGATAGCATGGACAATTCGGGAGATCCGCTCCTCTCCATATGATATTCCGGTCAGGTACTCCTCAGCCATCTCTGCCCCTTTCACTTCATGGGGAATCCCTTTCTTCTCCAGTGGCCGGGCAATGTCATGAAATATCGCAGCGGGAATCAGGATATCCATCTCTGCCTGCTCCGCTTTTCCGATTATGTGACACAGGGATACCACCCGGAGGGTATGGTCAAACCCATGGGATCCCGGCTCATCAAGGGCTTGCTTAACGAAATTTTTCATCTCGCAAAATAGTTCGATCATGGCTTTTTCAATAGAACCTGATGTTCAAACAGGCTGTGTTGCTCTCTCATAATCAGAAACCCGGCAGCCTGTGCCTCCATCATCTCCTGGCTGAACTCCTCCGTTTTGACATGCCCTTTCGGTTCACTCACCAGAAAGATACCGCCCGGTTTTAGACAATCAAACACCTCTGCAAACAATGTTCGGGGAGAGGGGACTTCGTGGACCATGTGAAAGCCAATTGCAAAGTCAACGAATCCGGACTCATTGAGATGAAGCGTTTCTGATGCCGTCTTATGCAGGATCACCCGGTCAATAAGCCCCTTTCGAATCATCTTTTCCTTCGTCAGATCCAGCATTTCAGGTTGAAGATCTGCAGCAATGACCGTCCCCTCCGGTCCAACAAGTCCGGCCATGACACCGGTAAAAAACCCCGGACCACATCCGACATCAAGGACCGTCATCCCTGGTCTGACATGGGACCTGAGCAGCCGGTTCGGTCTTATGAGAAGCGATCTCAGTGGATTGTCAAGCATCCAGGCACGTTCTGCCGGACACACTGAATGAGCCATACCTATAGGTTTCTATCTGACCGATATCAAACCGCAAGAAAAAAAGCCAAGAACCGGAGTGACAGGGACCGTGATCTAACGGCTCCGGAAGAAAAAATCGGTTAATCTATCTCAAGATCGACTTCAATACCGCCAATGACTCCAAGGGCCAGATTATAGACAAAAGCAACGATTGCCCCGCCAATAAACCCAAAGATTGCTCCGATGATGATCATCACAATAAGAGCCGCAATACCGGTACCGACTCCCATACCGACGTCCCCGGCAAGTCCCATGGCACTTCCCATCCCAAGGGCCATAACAATACCCATGAGAAATCCATAAATAACTCCGATGACTGCACTGAACTTTGCTACACTCAGCACCCCAAGACGCTTGATAACAGTTTCCTTGATGACCATATCCTCACCGACAAAACATGCTCCTTTCTCCTATATTAATGGTTTGTGGGTATGCTCGTTTAACCTGCACATTCTCCGGTATATGATACGCAGGAGATCAGAGTAGGGTATATCTCTTTCAAGCACGATGGTCATATAGGTTATGAATAAAACGAAACAACGGGTTGAAGCATTCTTTTTCACCAACAAAGGCGGGGTCAGATCCAATAACGAAGACGGACTGGTCATTCCGGGAACACTGATATCAGATCTCTCCATGAAAATCCCCGAGTCTTACAGCGGAGAGGTCATGAATGCCTTATTCTGTGTTGCAGACGGGATTGGTGGAGAACAGAAAGGAGAGGTGGCAGCCCAGCTGGTTTTAACCTACCTTCAGGATCACTTTACCGAGATAACCGATGAAGAGAGTTTTAACTCGGTTGTCTATGCTGCAAAAGAACAGCTGGAGGCGTATGTTGAGAAAAATCCTGAAGCATCAAATCTCGGCTGTACCCTTGCCGGAGTCATCATCCAGGAAGAAAAAGCCCATGTATTCAACATTGGAGACTGCCGGGTCTACCGGATAAACGGGAAATTCTTCGAACGGATAACCAAAGATCACTCCGTCGTCCAGCACCTTCTTGAAGAGGGAGTAATCACTGAGGATGAGATGAGGTATCACCCACGGAAAAATATTGTCACCTCATCCATATCCGGTGACGGGATAAAGGACTCAGTTCATATCTGGTTCAAGACCATCGGCCTTCGTGACCAGGATCAGTTCTTCATCTGCTCTGATGGGATTTGGGAATGTTTCTCACAGGATGAACTGGAGATGATCCTTCAGAAACATCCGGGGTATGCCTTCCTCGATAAAGTGCTCGTCGCGTCCCTGGCACGTCAGTCACAGGATAATGTAACGGCAATTCTTCTCTCAACCAGTCTGTCATAATGAGTTCTCTGATCGTTGTAGAAATTGCTCTTGCACGTTCTGATGATGACGTTGCAGGCCAGTCAATTGAATGGATAAAAAAGCGAATCCATTCTCTTTTATCTAGTGCAGAAAGACGGTTTGATACCCTGACAAACAAGAATGAGCGGGTTATTAAACTGCATGAAGAACTCACAGAAATTGCTGAGCAAATCCTGACCCCAGATTATCCGGCTTGGAAATCTCCTGAATCCTCCAGAAAGACGATGGAGTTATTCTTCCGGAAAGCTGACCGGTTCAGAATTGTGCTCATCCAGCTTCTTCTTGAAGAAAATGAGATGCGACTTCTGGAAGAGGTGTATATACAGAAGATAGAAAACCTCCTCGACCGACTGGTATCTGAATCCTTCATCAGTGCTGAAAACCCTGCATACCTGGAATACAGACGGTCAGTTGAGAATCTCTCCAATGTCGCGGTTCAGTCTGAACGGATAAACTCGTATAAGACACTCATATCTGATATTGCAACCAGGTATTATACCTGTAGATATACTCTTCTCTCACTCAATAACCGGATTGCCGAGCTGAAAAAAGAGGCCTCATCTCTTGAACTGAAGAATGTATCTCTTCAGGATCTGGAGATCTTGCATTCATTACAGGGCCAGATCTCTTCCCTTTCTGAAATTTCGGATATCGAGGCCCGAAAAGAGAAACTGAAGAGTCTTGAAGAACAGCTTTCAGCCCTTGACCACCGGGTGTCTGGCATTGAACACACCACCCTTGGAGGGATTCCCCATGAGGAACCTGATAGTGAGGAGGTAAAGGCGAAGATTGCGCATGATGTGTCATTGGAACTCCTGACCATGGAAGCGGAATTTTTTCACGGGCGCATTGGGTTCTTTGATTATGATGAGACGGAGAGTTCAGATTACGAACCGGTTGCAAAAGAGACAACTCCTGAACGGCTTGCCCTGCAAAGGGAGAACCTGCAACTGGAATACGGACTTTTAAAAGAGAAGATCCCTGAGAAGACAGTTATCAGGGAGGACCTTGAAGAGATAATCCAGACCCTCTCTCTGGACCCTGATGCCGGGGCCCTTTTGGACGCTGCCATGATCCTGTATCATGACCCCTTCCCTGAGCTTCGTGAACTGTCGGTTATCAGGAGGCAGTATGATGCATATTACCTTCAAAAAAAGAGCAAATCCCTCTCTGACAAGCAGTGGGGAACGGTCATTCAGAGTATTCTTGAGGCTATGAAAGGACGGGGATACCGGGTCAAGTCACGGAAGATGACTAACCTACGTGATTCGTTCCGGAGGGGGAGTATTGAGGTCTTTTCTCCGGTATCTCATTACTCGATCATGATCTCCATCAATCCGCTGGATGAACTGGTATTCAGACTGGTCAGGATTGTCGATGGTCTTGATATTGATGAACTGGACCCTGACCAGATTCAGAAGGATGATGCACATGCATCAGCGGTCTGGAGTCGTGATTATGCAATCCTGCAGGATGAATTAAAAAAAGAACATATCCTTTTTATTGAGCGTTTAAAGAAAAATCCGGATGAAGTGCCCATTCAGCAGCTTACCCGGTTTGACATCCTGACTGATGAGCATATATCTTAATTCTATAAACTCCCTATACATGGTATCCGGAGCCATGTATGATACCGGAAGATGTTGACAGTCCGGAGAAGAGGGGCAGAACTTTACGGGACGGGCTGTCAGCACAGTTTGAACCTTCCCATCAGGCAGAACCTGATATCGCCGGGTCTGAATCCCAGCGGTATTTCAGAACATACCGGATCATGAAACAGTTTCCGGCAACCGGTGGGGAAGCTGATATCTGGCTTATCCAAAAAGATCGGGTCTATTATATCTTGAAACATTACCGGCTCGGAATTGAACCAAAAATTGACGTGCTGGATCAGGTCAGTCATATCTCATTACGGAACCCGAAGAATCTTATCAAGATCATCGATTACGGTTTTGACGAGGATTCAGAACGGTGGTATGAGATCCTGGAATATGCAAGGTATGGATCACTTCGCGATCTGGTCCAGAAACAGTCCATCAATAACAACACCTTTAAGGCCATCATTGAAGAGATAGCATTCGGCCTTGACACCCTGCATAAAAATAATGTCCTGCACCTGGACTTAAAACCATCAAATATTCTGATCCGTGAGCTCAGACCACTTAACCTTATCCTCACCGATTTTGGTATCTCAACATTACTCGACAGCGAACTGTCCCGGCATATCACTACGACGAAGGGAACCCCCATGTACTGGGCCCCGGAGCAGCTTGGAAATGTGGTCGGGAGGGAGTCGGATTACTGGGCTCTTGGTGTCATCGCTCTTGAGCTGACTGAAAAGAAGCATCCATTCGACGGACTAAATCATAATCTCATCCTCTCAACGCTGGCTTCGCGGGGCATTATTCTCTCTGAGCAGATAAATCCCGATCGCCTCATTCTGCTCAAAGGACTTTTGACCAGGAATCCCAAGAAGAGGTGGGGGAAACGGGAGGTTTCGCTCTGGCTGTCAGGGAAACGGAATATCCCGGTCTATTATGAGGAAGAGCATACCGGCAGGATGGGCATCTCAAAGCCATATGAGTTTCATGATGAGAATTACTACAGCCTCCATGACCTGATGTATGCCTTTATCGGTGACCCGGTCTCCTGGGAGGATGCAAAGCGGCATATCGGCCGGGGATACCTGCTCAGATGGCTTGAGGCGACCGAACAGTACAATAAGGCGGTCACCATCTCCAAGTACATTGAAACGTATCCGAACGAGGATGAACGGCTCCTCTACATCGCAGCAGAACTGAACCGGGACATTCCCTTTACCCTGTTTGGAAAAGTCATTGATATCACGAATATTGTCTGGTTTTTAGGCAGGTCTCTGAACAGAGAACAGGATGAGAATGAGGAACGGATTATCATCATGCTCTTCTCCGGTGAGATTGAGGAGATGTACACAAAATTCCTGGAGATAACCAAGCAGGAAGTGAAAAGTATCTTCTTCATGCGGCTCTTTGCATGGATAAAGAGCAACCCGCGGGGAACTAACGAACGAAAACGGCTGTTTCAGTATGCAAAAATTCTTCATGAGCGGGAGCTTGCCGGAATCCCTACCGAATGGAGTGCCAAGTCAGTAATTGCCATCGTCTCCATTTATCAGAATTTCATCAAATTGTCTGCGAAATCAGATGCTGATGAATGTAAGAAGGACATGATAGCTGCGGCAAAACACGCCCTGGCCGCCCAGGTGATTGAGCCTGATCTCCTTGTTGCCCTTGCCTCTGCATTTGAAGAACTGCAGGATGAAAAGTCCGGTAAACTTCTTCTGAAGAAGGCTTACAACCTTGATATCAGGGTTCTTACGCTCCTTTTTAATAAGAGAAAAGGTCTGCCCAGGTTCAGGTTTTACACCGCCCTGACCCGAGAGTATGAAAAGAACCTTATCTCCATCTCGTCTGATCCCTGGAATGAAACTGCAACTTTTTGGAAAGAGAAGTATGTCCAGTATTATCTTGAGGACAACTTCTCCCTTGCTCTCTCAATATCAGAGCGTCTGATTGAGATGGACAAGGCCGGTGCTGTGGGTTGGGCAATGCGGGGAGTGAGTCTTTTTAAACTAAAGCGGAGTCATGAAGCCGGATTTTGCCTGTCACATAAAGTCATTCAGACATCTGATGATCCCTTCATCACCTGGCTTACCGGTGAACATCTGGAGGAGACTGGAAACCCAGCCTTGGCTGAGCAGAAATATCTTCAGGTTCCGATAGTCCATATCGCCCAGCCTGTACCTCAGATCGGTCTTGCGCGGCTGTATTTCAAACAAAAGAGGTACTGGGAGTCAATCGAGATATGTGATAAGATCCTTGCTACATATCCCGGCCTTCCCAAAGCGTTGTTTTACAAGGGGGAGTCTTTGTATGCAATCGAACGAGTCCCTGAAGCATTGCAGTCATTTTTAGATATCTGTAATAATCATCCTGACCATCTGCAAAGTTGTGTCAAGGCGGCACGATGCTATCTGAAACTTGGGGATTATACAGAAGCAGACAAATACATCACCGGGGTTATTGAAAAGGATGAGACGATAATTGAGGCCTTGCGAATCAAAGTTTTCATTCTGTTAAAGCGTGGAGCAAAAGCAGAGGCAAGGCTGTACCTTGATAAGATCCTGGTTATTGACCCTGAGAACGAATGGGCTCAACGGATGCTGGCAATAAAGTAAGGATTTTTTCTGTACACCTTCTTTCTATCCCTGATCCAAGTCTCCCTGGTATGAAGATAATGGATAGAGTATAATAAGCTTCAAATGCCAGGGAGATACTATCTTCAGTACTGGGAATTTCTTTTCATCATCCGGTAATTGGTATCATGCCATGAAATATCTCAGGAAATGTTCAGGTGACCCACATGTTCAGCCTACCGAAATGGACTACGGAATTTGTCAGATTTCTCTCGGTAACCCCGCAGTTTACATTTACCGGTAACATCCTGGATGTGTATCCGGTTGAGATAGATGGCAATCTCACTACATTACGGCTTAAAGATTATATCCGCACCATCCTGGTCAAAGAGGGGTATGATATCATCCTGGGGCTGGAACCATTTGTAGGATTTTCGCATCTGCATGGGGATCCTGATACTATTCATGCCATCCTGGGAGATGTGTTGTCGGTGGAGAAGACCGGGCCTCCATCACTTGAGAGGACCGTTGAAATCTTACAAAAGAGTGTGGATAACCGGACCGCGTACTCTGCCATAATTCTGAACCAGATTACCCGGCATGACGAACGCTATGCCGCCTCTGACAAATTCTTCTTTAATCTGTTCTGTACTTGTCAGAATGCAGAGCCTAGACTCCTGGCCGGAAGCTCGTATCCCCGGTTCAACCTTCTTATTTGGATTCATGACCGGGATGCCTCTTTGCCCACCTGGTATACCCGTGATAATACCAGAGTCAGGCAGATTGTGGTTCCACGGCCGGATCTTAACACTCGTCGTGCCCTGCTTGAATCGCTGACGAAAAATGTTCCCCAGTTTGAATCTCAAAAGGAGTCTGAAAAGAAGGAATCGCTCTCGTTGTTGGTGAAAAGAACCCATGATCTCCAGGCGAACGAGATAATCTCCCTGATCTCCCTGGTGCGGCGTGAGATATTGTCTGTATCTGATCTTCATGAGGCGGTTGTCCAGTATTCATCCGGAATTGCTGATAATTTCTGGAAGACGGTTGACAAAAAGCAGATAGAAGATGCTGCCAATTTTCTGGGCGCCCGTGTATTCGGGCAGAAACATGCCATAAAACGGGTATGCAATCTGTTAAACCAGGCCTACCTTGGTCTTTCCTATTCTCAGTATCCTCCGGAGCTCTCCCAGCCACGGGGATTTGTCCTTCTGGCCGGGCATGAGGGAGTAGGAAAGACGACTCTGGCATGTGCATTAAAGGACCTGCTCCTTGGGCCGGACCGGGATATGATCTCGCTGAATATGAGTGATTACTCGGATGATGATGCATGTATGCGGATGCTGGCATTCTCCTCAATGGATAATGGCAGTTTTCTTGGAAAAATCAAACAAAAACCATACTCAGTTGTGCTCTTTGAAAATATTGAATCAGCGCATTCTGATGTATTAAAACTCATATCTACCATCATCCGGGACGGACAGATAATCACCGAAGAGGGGATGCTCATCAGTTTTTCCGGATGTTTTATCATCTGCACCCTCCGTCTCTCCGGGTGTTGTCCGAATGCATACCAGCACTCGCACAGTGAAGAAGAGACCAACAAGGAGTATCTGGCCCGTGAACGGACGGCGGGTGAGAGTATCACTCTCTTCTTTGAAGAGAAGAAGAGTCTTGATTTCTCACGGTTTATCAGGGGAAATACCATCATCTTCCGCAGTATCCAGCCTGACGCAGCAAAACAGATTCTCGATGCCATGCTCACAAGGATATTTGAGAAGATCTCCCTGATGTTCACGATTAACCTCATGATAAGCCCGTCTGTCAGGGAGATGGTGGAAGAATACTGCTGTCAGGACCTGAGCAGAGGAGGTATCAGTATCGGTCAGCGGGTTGAGGTCATGCTCATTCACCCCCTCTCCAGGGTTCTTATTAAAGAAACATTTACTCCTGAAGAAAAAGTAATAATAACTCATATTTCAGATAGTGAATCAGGATGGGAGGTCATCCTCTCCAGGGTGTGAATGCCCGGATGTAATTATGGTGCTTCAAAAAATTTGTGATACATGTGGGATGGCGAATCCTGCGACTGAGATGATCTGTATGCGGTGCTTTTCAGACATCTCGGGGAAAAAGCCGGTTGAACGAAAGACCATCCGGCAGATTGAAGGAAAAGGTATTGTAAAAAAACCGCCTGACAGACGGTTTGCCAATATCGGGTTTGATGAGGGGAGGACTATCAGGGAGGTCACTCCTCTCACGCTTTCAATGTCTCCAGGAGCCACAATTACTGTTCATCATGGGGATACCGTTGGCAGGGATGCAGTAGGCAGGACCCTTCTTCAGCAATATAACGGCGTATCCCGTCAGCATGCAACATTCAAATATTTTAACGGGAAGTGGCTGGTCAGGGATGAAAACTCGACAAACGGCACCTATATACAGGGAAAAAAGATCTCTCCAGACAAATGGTATGAGGTAAAAGACGGGGATTCCATCTCGTTCTCATCAAACTGCACCTTTATGGTACAGACGATGTAAAATCTTCTCCGTCAATACATATTCCGTCCCCGTTCCAGTTCTTCGGCAGGCAGAATCACAAGCCCGTCCGGATATGGTGCAAACCAGGTCTGATTTTTCAAATAATCGGATGTATATGTGAGGAGCCAGGTCTGCAGAATCATCCTGACGGCAGATAAGGGAAGTCTTCCCTTCCGGTATGCTTCAATCCGGTCAATGAAGAATGCCTTCTCATCAGGATTCAGATTTTCACTGATATAACCAAACGAGTGATGTAATACATTAATATGTGAGGTATACCGGGGAGGGAGCCGGGTTGCTGTAAGGAGGGCGCGGCGGTACTCTTTCAGGACCGCATCAGGTCTTTTCCGGTCAGAGTTTGCGACTATCCCCCCAAGTTCCCTGAGCCTGCTCTGGCTGTATGCCATGAGAAGGAGTTTATTTTCCGAGTGAAACCTTGCAAGTTCTGCCATTGTCCCGACTGACTCGACGTTCCGGAGATCTGCCAGCATGAATATTCTGGTCAGGAAATGTTCGCGGATTCTGTGATTTCGTATCCGCCCCTCATCCTCAATCGGATAATCAGTGAACGTCTCAAGGATCCTTCCCCCGAAAAATCCTGGTCCCTTTTCAATGGCAGCTGATTTTCCAACTGACGGGTAGATGTTCACATTGGAGATACCTGATGTTGGGGATTTGTTTTTCAGGATAAACCCGTCAACGGATGGGAGACTGCTTATAAATCCCTCAGTAAATGTGTTCATGCGGTCAGTCAGGTCTTCATTTGTGGTGGGCTGGATAAGCCGGTCTCCTGCCTTTGTTCTGACTATCCTGATACTGCTCCGGGGAATCCCCAGTCCTATCTCAACCTCTGGACATACCGGGATGAAGGTGACATATGGTTTCATAGCGGCAACTTCAGTGCTTGAAATCATATCCCCGTTATACCTGACCGGATCATGCTCGATACACCGGCTGATCACAATCACGGGCTTTTGAAAGGTCCTTTTTTTCTGCATACCGTAAAGATACATACCCTTTACACAGGTATATAGGATACGGATACAAAATGATCATAAACCGGGTACGATAATCCCGGAGAAGAGGATTAACCGATATGTGTATTGCAATTCCTGCAGAAATTCTTGAGATTCGTGATGACAATACTGCTCTTGTCGATTTTGGAAGCCTGAGACAGGATATCCGCATTGACCTTGTTGACGTTTCGGTTGGAGATTTTGTTCTTGTTCATGTGGGATTTGCCATCCAGAAGGTGAACCGGGACGAGGCTCTTGAAACCAGGGAACTCTTCCGGCAGTGCTATGCAGCAATGGAAGAAGCGTAAAACCCGTTTTTAAAAAAGGTTCAGGTTGCTGAACCGGTCAGCATCGGAAATGCCTGCGAGATTCCGTTGATGATAAACTGAACTGCGATGGCCATGAGCATAATGCCCATCAGACGGTTGACAACCCGGTATTCACGCTGGCCGATCCGTTTTGTTATCTGTTCAGAGGATATCAGTACAATATAGGTGATGAGAATGGTCACGATCACTGAGCCCAGGATGATCCCAAGTTCCACCGGTTCAGAAAATATCGGGGTATCCTGAGAGAGGACGATAACTGTTGTGATGGTTCCAGGTCCTGATATCATCGGAAATGCAAGAGGCATTGATGAAATGTCCTCAGCATCGATGCTTTCATATTTCTCCGTTGCCGTTACCTTTGCCCGCGAGGTCCGTGCATACACCATCTCCATACCAATACCAAACAGCAGAACCCCGCCGGCGACGGTAAAGGCACTGATGGTTATCCCAAAGAGTGACAGGAGGGATGAGCCGAACAGGGTGAAAAATATCAGTACTGCTCCTGCAATACGACACCCGTAGGCTGCCACCTTGCGTTTGTCTTTGGAATCCATGAACTCGGTAATGGAGTTATATACCAGCAGGGCACCAAGAGGATTTACCACGATGAGGATGGATGAAAGGGCGAAAAGAGAGAAACTGATGAGATCTGGTGCCATAGTACTTGTTTGGATGTATTAGTAATATACAATCCCGTTTTCCAGGGCACTGATATTCTCATACTTTTCAGTTGACAGATTGGTGCTGATCACGACCTCCGGAATTTCACATCCGAAACTGTGGGCCGGGAACCAGTACAGTCCGTCGCCATAAACCGGCTGAACATCATACACCTGCAGGTCTGCTGCCGTATAGTTCATCGAGAGTACACTTACATTGGAGAAGGCAAGTTTTTGCAGAAGCCTGGATTTGATATCATTTTCCCCAAACATAAATGCAAGAACCCTGAATGCATCTTCCAACTCGTATTCCACGTGAACGTCGGCATACCCGGGCATCAATGATATCGTAACTGACTCAATACGAAGGTACCCTTCTGAATCAGGGGTGGCGGCGTATGACTGGGACACCAGGATCAGGAAGTACCCGATCAGCATCACCAGACCGATCTTCATTCTTAAAAGGTTTAGCAATAGCTGCTTAAATTCTTTTGTCAGAAAGAAAAGAGACGTTGTTTATTTTCTGGAGATCAGGATTATTTCAATTGATGATACTTGGGTTTTTCCACTTTCGGTGTCGACAACTTCAGTTGAAGTGAGGATGGATTTTTTTTCCACATCCTGCAAAAACCGATTCAGCGCTATTTCAGTGGTGTCCACGGCTCGTGAAATTGCTTTTCCCCGTGCTTTTATGATTACTTCCCCTGCTCCGTTGTTAAATTGTGTGACAACAGCCAGAACATAATTCATGACCGGTTTGTTGCCCACAAATACGATATTGTCGTTCTCCATGCTGGCCATAGGTATTACAGGTACCCGCGGTCACAGATCAGTTCTGCATTCAGGACTGAGGCTCCGGCAGCACCCCTGATGGTATTGTGTCCCATGGCAATGTACCGGATACCAGGTCTGAGTCTTCCGACAGAGACGGTCATCCCTCTCCCTTTCATACGGTCAAGACGTGGCTGGGGACGATCCTGCTGGGTCATAAAATCAACTGACTTCTCTGGTAAGGTGGGAAGGTCCTTCAGCGGGCACTTCCAGTTCTGGAATGCTTTTGCAACTGTCTCCACCGGTTCCTTGATATCAAGCCATACTGCCATGGAATGTCCGTCAATGACCGGGACCCGGTTACAACTTGCACTGACAGAGAACGGGGCATTTACAACTTCGCTTCCGTCAAATGTTCCCATGATCTTGAGGGTTTCGCGTTCCATCTTCTCTTCTTCCCCTCCGATATAGGGGATGACATTGTCAAAGATGGACATTCCCGGTATGCCTTCAAATCCTGCTCCTGAGATCGCCTGCATGGTTGCGACCCTGAGGTCAGTGAAATGAAAGTTCCGGATAGGCGCCAGGGAGACGGTGAGCATGATGGTTGAACAATTCGGATTTGTCACAATGAATCCGTCAGTTCCCGCGTCGCGCTGTAATTCAATCATCCGCAGATGATCAGCATTTACTTCAGGTACGACAAGGGGTACATCAGGCATCATCCGGTGGGAACTGGCATTGCTGCACACACCAATACCGGCTTTTGCACAATCCGCCTCAACCTTCGTTGCAAGATCAGCAGGAAGTGCTGAAAATACAATGTCTACATTTTTCAGGCAGTCGGCCCTGGTATCAGTGACTGTGATATCTCCGACAGTTTCCGGAAGCGGAAGATCAAGTCGCCAGTTTACTGCATCGCGATACTTTTTTCCTGCACTCCGCTCAGAGGCGGTCAGAACCGTAAGGTCGAAATACGGGTGATCAGCCAGGAGCTGGACAAAACGCTGGCCCACAGCGCCGGTAGCGCCGAGGACTCCAACACTAACCATACCTCGTATATATATCTGAACCAGTAATTATAGTGCACTACATTGGTTTTTAGGATAATCAGAGTGAAACAAACGATATACCTTCGTCCGGACGAAGAATGCTGTGCAGGGCAGGTGTAAAAGTGTCAATTATCCGGGGATGATCCAAAGGGAATGAGTGAGAAAAAAGTGGGATTTATTCCATGGTGATGGCTTCTGCCGGACAGACATCGACACAGGAGCCACAGTCGACACACAGTTCATTGTTTACTACGGCTTTTTCATTTTCCATGGTAATAGCAGTAGCCGGACACTCATCAACACAGGTTTCACAACCGGTACATTTATCTTTATCAATAATTGCGGTCATTGATATCTCCTCAAAAATTTGGTGAAATACTTAAAAATAGGTTTCGAAAGGTCATGAAAGGTTTAAAACGTCTTTCATGCCGTAAATCCCCGGTTCTTTTCCAAATACCCAGCGGGTAGCCCTGACTGCGCCTTCAGCAAACACGGAGCGATCATATGCCCGGTGAGAGAGAGTGACGGTCTCGAAATTGCTTGCAAACATGACGGCATGGTCACCGACAATGTCTCCTCCACGGATAACATGGACTCCGATCTCCGAGCTTCGTTCAGTCATCCCTTCGCGCCCGTATATCTCTTCACGTGGGCCGATCTCTTCCTGAAGGATCTGCAGGATGGTCCGGGCCGTCCCGCTTGGCGCATCTTTCTTATACCGGTGATGGGCCTCGATCACTTCAACATCATAATCTGAAAGTTTTCTGGCAGCATCCCTGATAAGCGTCCAGAGAATGTTCATCCCTATTGAGTAATTGGTTGATATGACCGCCGGGACCTTTCCCTCTCTAATCGCGGCGTCAATTCCTTTCCGCTGTTCCTGAGTAAGGCCGGTCGTTCCAAGAATTATTGCACATCCGGCTCGGGCTGCAACCGGAACATTTTGTGCTGCTGCCGGTGCGACCGTAAAGTCTATGACCACATCAGGTTGTACTGACGAGAGAAAGTCTGCTAACTTGTCTGATGTCACGACCGGAACTCCAAAGAACGTCCCCTCTTTTATATCAACCCCGCCGACGAGTTGCATATCCTGCTCTTTGGATATGATCTCCCCGATGATGGTCCCCATGCGGCCAAATGCTCCACAAATAACGACTTTAATCATATCTGGATAAAACCTCTTTGAGTCTTTCTGTTGTCTGCTCTGATGCCTCGTCAAGGGGCAGACGAAGTGGTCCTGCAGCCATTCCCAGAATTTCTGCGGCCTTCTTTACCGGGATCGGATTTGACTCATAAAACATCGCCCGGAAGAGGGGTGAATATTTGAAATGGATCTCCCGTGCAGTCTCGTAGTCTCCCTTCTGTGCTGCTTCATACATCTCAATCAGGGGGCGGGGATAGATATTTGCTGCAACGGATATGACTCCTTTCCCGCCCAGGGAGAGGATTGGAAGCGTCAGGTTGTCATCGCCGGAGATAACGGCGAAATCTTCGTCTCTCGTCAGTTCAATGATGGTTGATATCTGACCAAGGTCTCCTGATGCCTCCTTGACTCCTACGATGTTTGGGTGTTTTGCCAGCTCTGCTATAATATCCGGAGTAATATTCTGCCCGGTTCTGCCAGGGACATTATAGACAACCACAGGAATATCCAGGTCTGCAATAGCGGTATAATGCTTAATAAGACCTGACCTGTTTGGCTTATTATAATACGGGCTGATGACAAGGACACCATCTGCTCCGACATCTTTTGCAGCCCGTGTAAACCGGAGCGCTTCAGAAGTGTTGTTGGATCCAGTGCCGGCAAGGACAGGAACCTTTCCGCCTGCCTCATCCATAGTAACCTCGACGACCTGTTCGTGTTCGGCAAAAGAAAGAGTTGCAGATTCACCGGTTGAACCACAGGGAACAACACCATGAACCCCTGCGGCAACGAGGTGCGCTATGTTGGAACGAAGGCCATCAAGGTCCAGATTCTTTCCGTGATTTCTTTGAAAAGGAGTAATCAAAGCGGGGAAAACACCCTCAAACATGAGGATTATTTTTTGAATTTCCCAGTATTTATCTTTCTTGTGATGTATCCGGCAACTCTGTTTCTGACCCGCTTGCTTGGAACATTGGTTGCGCTTGCAACGGCTTTCTTATTCTCGTCAAAGTCGTTCGTAAACTTTTCTTCGTGGAACTCCAGGAGTTCAATCCCGATTTTTTTGATATAAGTCGGTTTAATTCCCATGATATATCTCTCTCAGTGAGTTGCATCAATAATGCGCTGTGATATCTTAATAAGATTTGTTGCAACCGATCCTGGTCTCTCACCAAACAATCGTGCCTGTGCCAAGGTTTTTCCGTCTGTTTCAATGAACAGGACATCGGGAACTCCAGAATCCTGCTCGCTACAGAATGCAACCGCCCAGTCCATGGTGGAGACTCCGGGGGGGATACTTCCTGCAGTACAGGTCCAGGTCTCAAGCAGCATATCCTCAGCGATTCTCTTTAGTTTTTCTGAATGCCTGATACTGCAGGCCGATCGGATCTCCGGAGAGAACCTGATCGCAGTCAGGATTCCTGAAACCATGAGTGATGGGTGCTCAAACCTGATAGAAGGACGGGATATTCCTTCAACCTCCCGAAAGAGAAGGCAAGATCCGACATCATCCGGTGTCCGGGCTCCGTGACGGGCATAGACAAGTTCCATACCCTCATCTGGTAAAAGTTCCAAAGCGACCTCATGAGATATTCGCTCGGCAGCTTCCTGGAGTTCTCTGCTGATTTTTTCTTTCAATGCTTCATTCATTGGATCCCTGGGTTTCGTGTATCGGATGCCCGGCCCCCCAAACCCTTAACCGGGGAGATGACGCAAAGTACTGAAGTTATGAAACGATGGATGCTTGATGCCATAGTTGGAGTTGGAAGTCTCATAGTTTTTCTTGTACTCATCCTTCTACTCCCGGCAGTCCTTCCTGGTGAAATAGGATATCTAGGTGCCCTGCTCCTCTTTGTGATCACTATCAGCGCGGGAGGGTATGCTATCAGAGGCGTCAGTGCCTGATTGCCCCTCTGGTTTTTCGCTCTTCCTTTTTTCCGCCTGTTTGGGCGCATTTTCACCGGATGGCTTTCCTTTCCGGTTCAGGTCACGTTTCTTCTGTTTGTAATAGGTGAGCGGGTGGGTGACTTTCTTGCACAGATTGTCCGGATGCACACAAATCCCGTGCGTCTTCATGGTCGAACAGAGGGGGGAGACATACTCGGTACTTGTCCCTCCCCGTCCGGTGATATGCTCAACCTGGTAGAGCGTCTTTCGGAGATCAAAGTTCGGAACCGACCCGTAGAGTTCGATAATCCTGGTATTTTCCATGCCGATATTATGAAGGAATGCGGAGATTGCAAACCGTGCCATATGGGTCAGATGTCCCTGTCCGGCTATGGCCCCCAGTATCGCCTGCATACAGGGGGGAAATGCCGACTCCTCGACCTGGCCGAACTCTTCAAGTGCCCTCTTCTGCCATTCCGCTTTAATCCTTTCAACCGCCGGCCTGAGCAGTTCGCAGACAGATGACGGGACTTTGAGTGGCAGGTTCCTGGCCATAATGTATCTGAGGCGCTCTCTTACAATCTCATCATACTCGTCAGGAGCCACCTGCACATTCCCTTTGACAACTACCCGGTTGATAAGTCTCCACTTCTCTTGAGGCATCCGTGAGGCAACCGGTATATAGTCTACTACAGAGATCTCATTCCCGGTCTCGGGAAGGCCGATGGATCTTCTGATGAACCGTTTCACCTCCGGGTCTTCATCCTGGAGAAAGGCAAAGACAGTCCATGCCTGGTATCGTACCAGCCGGTCGATGAAAATCCGATCCTGGGCGCAGGAGACCATGATCCTGCTGACCGGGTATGCCGCGATGATGATGGTGACTCCTTCCGGATCTTTCGGAATGTCGGGGAGAGGAGGGATTTCCCTGCCTGTGAAGGAAAGCGCATGCTCAAGTGTTGTGATTGCCTCCCTGATTGCAAGCCTCCCGCCTGCAGATTCAAGGAAGGTATCAAGTGAATTACTGATGGTCCCGATGTATGACTGGGATTCTTTCAAAAAAGGATATTTTGCCAGATCTTTTCGATCAAGGGTGACCATGCATTTAGTCAGCCTCAATCCGGGGTGCCAGCAGGTACTCAACCTGGCCGTTTCCACCCGCAATCTCAAATGAGAACTTGACCGGATGATCAACGCCCAGATCAATGGTTACCTTCTCGGCATGGCTCATCACTTTTCCCATATCCTTCAGGTAATCAATGGAGAAGAGCGATTTTGCTGGCTCCCAGTTGGAGGCGATTACCTCTCCGGCTGAAAACGCTCTCCTGATATTATCAGAATCACCCTCGGCATACAGGACAAATTCCTTCTTCTCCGGCTCGATGGCAAACCAGATCTTGTCTGATACGATGGATGCTGATTTTATTACATTATAGAGTTCAGATCCGGATATGGTCACCTGACCTGGAAGCTGAATACCTGGTGCATTCGGGTCCTTTTTGATGGTATTTGAGTCAAGGAGCGTAATTGAATAATGGTATCCTTCAAAGGTGACTTCTATCTTATTTGCTCCTTCCTGATGTTCCAGGCGTATATCACTTGCCTTTCCCATCATGGAGTAGGTATTTTTCAGCTTTGCGATATCTAAACCGATCTCTCCGGTTGTTGCCTCGAACTGGCTGAATGCCTCCTTTTTTAAGGTAAGGATGATCATCGCCACATTGGCTGTATCAACCGCCCGTGCCCATACTTCTGTCTCAGAAAAATGAAGCCTGCATTCTGTTACCAGAGCAGAGAGGGCATCAACGGTATCCTTGAATATATCTGCACTGATCGTTGCTTTCAGCATCTGCGCTCCCTATGCATTCAGGTTGTGATTTGACACAGATATATGTGCCGGGTTCGCATATTATTGAGGAAAGTCCAGGTCGATAATTTTTATGGGTTCACAATGGGGCAAAGATAAAGCGTATCTGAAAGCAAAACAATCAGGGTATCGTTCGCGTGCGGCGATGAAGCTGAAGGAGATCATTCAGAAAAACCCGGTTATTCGTCCGGATGATAATATCCTTGACCTTGGTGCAGCTCCCGGGAGCTGGCTGCAGGTTTTGCGTGAAATGACAAATGGTGTTATTGTCGGTGTTGATCTCAATCCCATTCTGCCCATCGAAGGGGTCAGAACCATCATCGGTGATTTCTCTGATCCGGTAGTAATTGCACAGATTCGGGAACTTATGCCTGAAGTGAATGGGATTGTGTGTGATGCATCACCAAAGCTCTCCGGCCAGCGGTCATTTGATCAGGCAAGAGCTATCGAGCTGAATGAGATGGCGCTCGGTGTCGCACGGCAGCTCCTCAAGCAGGGCGGGAACATGATTATGAAGTCATTCCAGGGAGAGGATTTTAGCTGGCTGTATAACCGGGTAAAACAGGAATTTTACTCGGTACGGACATATAAGGCGCATACCACCCGCAAAGGAAGTACTGAAATGTATATCATTGCGAAGAATTTCATCGGCACTCATCAGGGGTTAGAGGAGTCAGTTTCAGATGGATCTGCATGATTCCTATGGTCGGCCCATCTCTAATCTGCGTATTTCGGTAAACTCAGGATGCAATCTGCGGTGTGTATACTGTCACCGGGAAGGGGAGACGAAACCTGAAACCCCGCTGTCTCTTGAGGATATCAGAGCAATCCTGGACGTTGCGGGAAACATCGGTATCAGGACCGTCAAATTTACCGGAGGGGAGCCTCTGCTTCGTGAGGACATTGTGGAGATTATCCGTTCTGTTCCGCCAGGGATTGAGTCCTCGATGACGACCAATGGAACTCTTCTTGGATCTCTTGCCCATGATCTCAGGGATGCCGGACTTGCCCGGGTGAATATCAGTCTGGACTCCTTAAATCCGGAAACTTATAAGAGTATTACCGGAACCGGCCTGTTATCTGACGTTCTTGAGGGGATTGAAGCCGCACGTGATGCCGGGCTCACGCCGATTAAGATCAACATGGTTCTGCTCAAAGGCATAAATGAGGGTGAGATCGATGATTTCATCCATCTCGTATCCGGTGATCGGCACCTGATCCTGCAGATCATTGAGCTTATGGACCTGGGAGGATGCCCGTTGCATGCCGACCTGTCAGAACTGGAAGAGAAGATTGCTCTTCATTCGCGCAAGGTCATCACCCGGAGGATGCATCATCGGAAAAAATACTGCTATGAAGGTGCTGAGATAGAATTTGTCCGTCCCTGGCACAATTCAGACTTCTGTAATCACTGCACACGCATGCGGGTGACATCTGACGGAAAACTCAAACCCTGTCTGCTCAGGGATGATAATCTGGTTGATATCAGGGGCAAACGCGGGGTAGAACTTCAGCAACTCTTTCTGGCAGCGGCAAAGAAGAGAGAGCCATACAATAAGTAGCTATGCGGAAATGGTTATGGTTTGAACACCAATCTTGTGATCATGCTTGAGAATAACGAGTATGAAAAGGTTCTAAAAACCTTGTATGAAAAATCCCTGATACTGGAGAACATGTCGGATTTTCACCCTGACCTGAGTTTCTGGTATTTTGATGCCATGGCACATCTTGATTACACCATCTCCCTGTTTGCGTACAATGCGGACTCACCACGGAATATGCTCTCCCGTGAATATATGAAATGCCGGAAAGATAAGACTCTGGAGGGAAATCTGGCACGGTTTGACGGATTCATGAATTGGCTGCGTCAAAACCATCCGGACGAGTATGAGAAATTCCCGCTCTTTATTCAGAAGATTTATGATCCCTCTGATATGGCATCGTATCGTTCATTCAGGATTGTCCTTGATCCAAATGACAAAAAACCAACACCGCCTGCAGTTTTAATGATGATGATTGATGAGGTCTTTGATAAGGCGTACCTGGCCTCCATCTATAACGGGTCCTCAATGGCACACCTGTATGCCCAGTACATGGACACGTGCTGAGAGGTAACTGATGATGGATGTAGCCCGTCTCTGCTCTGAGCTGGTAAAAATTCGTTCCGAAAATCCCCCTGGGTACACCGACGAGGTCATCTCCTGTCTGCAGGAGTTCTGCTCACATATCGGGATAGAAACTCAGGTTCTGAAAAAAGGGCGAAAACATAATCTTCTGTCTAAAAACATTCAGAATACGTTGCTCTTGTGCGGGCACGTGGATGTCGTCCCCGCTCTTCCTGATGACTGGACGTATCCTCCCTATTCCGGCAGGATAGATGATACGGTCGTTCACGGACGTGGCTCTACTGACATGAAAGGAGGCTGCGCCGCTCTGTTATGTGCTCTTCAAAAAGTGCTGAATGATGGCATCGAACCACCGGTTGATATCGCTTTTGTCTGTGATGAGGAGGGAAACGGGGATTTCGGTATGGAGTATCTGGTTCAAAAGGGGTATCTCCGCCCACAGGCCTGTCTGATAGCAGAGCCTACGCCTGTGTTGTCACCAGTCATCGGAGAGAAAGGGATTGTCAGACTTCATATCACCTTTACCGGAGATGCCGGCCATTCGTCACTGCATCCGGTGGTCGGTAACTCTGCCATAATGCAGGCATGCTCGTTTTTGGAGTATTGTAAAGAGATTCACGCGATGACCTGGTCACAGGATCCCCTGGTGTCCGAAGTGATTAACAATACCACAAACTCACTCTCATCCCTTCTTTCGATATCACAAGAAGAAGCAGCAGAAATTCTCAGCCGGGTGTCATACAATCCAGGTCATATATCCGGCGGAGAGCGTATCAATGTCATCGCCCAGAGATGCGAACTTGATCTTGATATGCGAATCCCGTGGGGCTGTGACATCCCCCTGCTAATCGGAATGATAGAATCACACATTTCACATAGTAGTGTTGATGTGCTGGAACGTGTTGCTCCCACCCTTAGTCGTCCAGGCAGGCTTTATGACCTGGTATGTGCCGGGATAGAGTCAGTTCATGGAGAAAAGGCGATGCCTGGTGTCACCCAGGCGGCAAGTGATGCACGGCATCTCAGGGAGACCGGGGCTGAAGTCATTAATTACGGACCTGGTGACCTCTCTCTCCTCCATGCCATCAATGAGAACATTCCTATCCGGATGCTGAACCAGTGCATGGATGTCTATGTCCATGTACTATCCAATTTTGGTTCTGCCTGATCATCTTTTTTTCAGGAGATCGAGTTGTTCCCTGGCATGATGGTAGTCAGGATCGATCTCCAGTGTCCGGGTATACCATACCGTAGCATTATCGAAATCCCCCTGCTCTTCATACGTATGCCCGATATTATATGCAGCATCAGAATATTCCGGGTTTATCTCAAGAATCTCCTGGTACATGGCGATAGCCTCCTCAAACCGGTGTAGTGCTGCAAGGGCATTTCCCATATTCAGCATGGTCAGGATATGATCCGGCCGGTCGTAGAGGACTTTTTCGTAGTAATCCAGGGCCTCTTCGAACCGACCGAGTGACTGAAGGGTATTTGCAAGGTTATATCGTGCCTCAAGGGACTCCGGGTCACGCTCAAGTGCCTTTTTATACATCTCCTCCGCTTCAGCATACCGTCCCAAATTCTGCAGAGCCAGACCTTTATTGTTCCAATACACGGCAGGGCCGGGGTCTGTGGTGAGGACTTTCTCATAACAGGCAAGTGATCCTTCATGATCCCCTATCATCCCAAGGGCCACTCCTTTCAGGTTCCATAATGCCGGATTGTCCGGAGCGTCTTTGATAAGTTTTTCAAGGGGTTTTAAGGCCTTTTCAGGCCGCCCTCTTTGGATGTCCCTGATAGCCGTGGCGGCGGTATAGACTTTTTTTGCATTCATGGATCTCTGACCAGCCACCACCGGGTGTAGATGAGATACGCGAGTGCATTGATGATGATAATGAGGAGAACCAGACCCAATATCAGACCCACCGGTCCAGTCAGGGATCTTTTCACTGAATCCACAAGACCCCCAAAGAACGTGAATGGTGACGGCATTGTGACCGGAGCTGCTGGTTCCTCTGTTATCTCCGGCATGGGCTGTGATGTTTCCGTGGGCTGTGGCGTACTCTCCTGCACAGGCGTCTGAACCGGTCCCCCTGGGCTGGGTGGTTCCGATGGAACAGCCGGCATTACCGGCACTTGTGTCACCATTGCTGCCTGGGTATATGGTTCCTGATATGCCGTGGAGTATGGTGCCGGTCCCTGTGAAGCCGGGCCTGGGGGTGGATAGGAAGGGGTCTGCGGTACCGGGGGTTGTCCGGCAATTGGCGCAAGTGTTGGCGGGACAGTTGTTTTGGTTACCTGTGGTGTGGCATATGCATTCTTACTTTCAAGGAACAAGGCATATATTGCCGCTTCATAGACTGCTGCACTTACAACACCGGTAAACTGGTTTGATGTGGTCCGGACCTGCTCCCAGGATGCCGTCTGTGGTAAGTACCGATAGATCTGGGGGTTTAATGCCATCAGGTCTGATATCCGCTCAAGAGGGATCTGAATGGAAAACACGCCTTCTGGGTTAAAGTATGTTCGTTCCGGGGTGATCTCATATGCATATCCGGAGAACATCAGTGACTGGTTTGTACTGACCGGTGCCAGATCGGCTATCGTTCGTGAGCTGACATTGACCTCCTCGAGAAACTGTCCGGATGGTGCGAAGAGGAGAGTATTTTTATTGAACGCAATCGCAGCCATGCCATCATCAGAGGTGAATTTTTCATCTCTTTCAAGTCCGTATTGTATGGGGGGTTCAGCTCCTGAATCAGACTCCGGAGGCTCGGTATAATTATCTCCCGTCTGCGGTGTTCCCATCGGGGTTTCAGTCTGCACTGGTACGGGTGTCATGACCGGAGCAGATATCTCCCCGGTCGGTTCTCCTGTAAAGAGATCAAGCTGCTGTGCTGCACCCGGTTCAAAAAGAATAGATTGTGATGCAGGGATACCATTTATTTGAAATGTGATGATCAGGTCTCCTGCCTGAACTTCTTCTTCGGTCAGGTTCACCTTCAGCCTGGGATCAAAGAGGCCCGGACCGCCGTAAAAGCCATCTATGTCCGTAACAATGGAACCTTTCGGGATATTCCGGATGAAGGCGGTGATAGTCGTTCCAACCGGGGCTGGTGCCCCGTCTATCAGGACATTTCCGTAATATTCTGCGGGAAGTGGAGGAACTGCCTGAACCGGCAGAACGCATTGAGTGATAATGAACAGGATAAGCAGGAGAAGCCCTGGCTTGTTCGATCTCATACGAGTATTAGGTTTGTATTCTGATTACATGAATGAATTCCACCTGACCGGATCGAAAACCCTTCCAGTATCTGGAATACTTATTTATATAATCTGGTAAATCTCGTAGCAATGAAGCTGTCTGCAGAGAGAATTACCGTCCTTGCTGTTGATGACGAAGAGGAAATTCTTGGAGTAATCAGTCAGTATCTCTCTGAGGATGAACATTTCACGGTTATTGGTGTACGATCCGTCGGAGAAGCTCTTGAGGCGATGACTCACCATGATATCTCTGCCGTGGTCTCTGATTATCAGATGCCAGGAACAAATGGCATAGATTTTCTCTCACTTCTTCGGGAACAGGGCAATACCGTCCCTTTTATTCTCTTCACCGGACGGGGAAGTGAAGAGGTTGTTATCAAGGCATTAAACCTTGGGGCAGACTTTTACATAGTGAAAGGTGAGGATCCTGCTCTTCAGTTTCAGATGCTGAAGATGCAGATTCTCTCTCTTATTGAGAAGAAGAAAGCAGATGAAGCACTTCTAAATAGTCTCAAAGAGAATAGACGGATGCTTTCCCAGCTCCGGGCAACCCTTGAAGCGACAGAAGAAGGTATACTGGTCACCAACCGGGAAGGGTATGTTACCAATTTCAATGAACGGTTCTTACTTTTATGGGACATCTCTTCTGATGACCTGAAAAACACCCACATTGAGGAGTTTCTAAACCGTTTCTCCCATGTGATATCAGACTCATCTCTCATTGCAGAGATTGCCAAAACCAAAGATGAGCCAAGGTCACAGAGGCGGCACACCCTGCACTGTCCTGACGGAAGGGTCCTGGAGATATTCATCCGTCCACAGCAGTGTGATGGACGAATAATCGGAACCGTATATAGTTTCAGGGACATTACTCCCCGGGTCAGGGCTGAAATGCAGCTTCAGGAGAGTCGGGAACGCTTCAGGATTCTCTTTGACCAGTCCCCGATCGGACATATGGTCATCAGCCCTGATGGGAGGATTACCGAGGTAAACCGGGCCTGGCTCTCCCTGATGAAGCGTACCCGGGAGTCGGTTATCGGTCTTCCATTTAACGATATTCTTACAGATGAATCAAAACAACTGTTTTTTGCCTGTCTGACAGAGGTGCTCAATTCCAACCAAAAACACAGTCTTGAACTGGTACTGATTGACGGAGAAAATGCCCCGGTAACCGTCCTGGTAGATGGAAGTGTCATCAGGAACACTGAGGGGAATATTCTATATATCCAATGCATCCTTCGGGATATCACCTACCAGAGAAAGACCGAAAAGCGTCTTCGCTGGACCGAATCTCTCCTGACCGAGATCGTCAGCATGCTCCCCTTTGGCATATGCGTCACCAGAACCACAGATATGGAAATATTATACCACAACAAACATTTCCTCGATATCTGGGGCCCTGATATCATTGCGGATCTGCCCAGAACCGGAACTACACCGACGCTTCAGGACTTTCTCTCTGTATCGACAGGATTTTTGGAACATCCATTCTACACATGGAATCCGGATGTCTGTAAAAACCCTGATATCTCCTGCAGGGATATTGAACTGCCGGGAAAACGGGTAATAAGAGGATTTTCCCGACGACTTTCAGAAGAGAGCGGAGAAGAACGGATACTCTGGGCATTTGAGGATATCACCCGGTTTCGAAATCAGGAAGAGGAGATACGCCGGTATGCACGGAAAATTGAGATACTCAGTAGGATCATCTCTCTTTCAGGCAAGGCTGGTTCAGCTTCTCTCCTGTGTGATCTCTCATTATCAGCCCTCATTTCTGTTCTGCACTTTGAAGGAGGTGCATTCTACCTTCTCTCCGGTGATAAAAAAACACCGGTGATGGTAGCAAATTCAGGACTCTCCCAGGAGTTTATTCTTGAAACCACAGAGATAAATCCGGAAGACTATGCCTTTCTCTATACCGAGGGAAAACCACTCTTTACCAATAATCTCTCATACATCATGCCCGAATTTGCAGAAAAGTGGGGTATTGCCGGATCAGTATTTATCCCGGTCATCTCTGGTGAGAGAATAATCGGTTCTATTCATCTGACCAGTAGCAGACCAGCCCGTGTGTCGATAGAAGAGCAGGAGGTTCTGCTTGGTATCGGACGGGAGATTGGAAACGGACTGCAACGTCTCAATGATCAGAAACAACTGGTCGAAGAACGGAAAAACTTTGAAAATCTTGTTCAATCGATTGGGGACCTGGTAATTGTTATTGATGAAACCACCACAGCCATCCTCGCGATAAATGAGGAGGTCGTCAGAAAAACAGGTCTTTATAAAGAAGAACTGATTGGGCGTCCAATCCGTGAAAGTCAGACCCCGTATCTTACCTTACTCCCTCTTGAAAAAGCAGCATATGATTACCAGCCGATAAAATATGCCGTTCCCCAGGCGGATGGTTCACGGATAGTGATGGAAACCAGAATTACATCTGGTTCATGGAATGGGAAAAAAGCCTATTTCTGCCTCTGCCGTGACATTTCATCAACTATGCTGGCCCAGGAAGAGATCCGTCTTTCAGAAGAGCGGCTGAATGCAATCTTTCGTACCTGCCCGATCGGCATCATCCTCTTTGATCCTGATGACACCATGATCCAGATAAACCCGGCAGTGGTGTCAATGTTTGGCATCCTGGATCCCCTTGATCTTGTCAGATACTCCTACAAGGATGATCCAAATATCCCCGATTCAATCAAGAAGAGGATTGAGAACCGTGAAGCATTCACGGCTGAAATGACCTATGATATATCACGGATCAGGTCTGTTCACAATTTCCGGACAACCGGATCTGACATCCTGCATATCAGAATCATGGTGACGCCAGTTACCTTTTCAGTCTCCGGGATGCGAGACGGGTTTTATATTCTGATTGAGGATATTACCGCCAGACATCAGATCGAATCAGAACTTCGCCGGATGACACAGAAACTTGCCCGGATTATGGATGCGAGTAATGATGGGTTTTTCTTCTACCAGGTTCACAACGAAACCATCACTATTTCGCCTCGTCTGAATCAGATGCTTGGTCTCTCCCCGGATCAGGAGGAATATCCCCTTTCTGATCTCCTCCGGTTTGTTCATGATGATGACCGGGGTATGTTACAATCCGTCTTTGCGTCACTTTCACAGGGGGTGCATGAGGCAGTATCGCATGAGATCCGGATAAAAAATCCAAAGGAAGGGTATATCTGGGTTTATCTGAGAGGGAAGATAACCGGTTATGACGAGTCCGGAATTCCAACCAGTATGGCCGGAGCGGTTACTGATATCACCAGAAGAAAAGAGAGTGAGCAGAAACTTCTGGAGAGTGAGAACTTTAACCGGGGACTTGTAACCAGTCTTCCCGACTATCTCATGATCTATGATCAGTATGGGACCATTTTGTATGTAAATGAGAGTTCTCTTCGGGCCATGCGGACGGTGAATGGTGATATTATCGGAAAGAACATCCTTGATTTCATCCCTCCCGAGATGCGTTCATTCGTGAAGGTTCAGTCTGAAAAAAGGATCCGGGGGGAGACGCTGGAGCCCTATGAAGTCAGGATCATGAGGTCTGATAACTCATTCATTGATGCAGAAGTCCAGGCAACCAGTATTCTATATGAGGGAAACCCGGCGGTTCTGGCTGTCCTGACCGATATCACCGAACGGAAACGGAATGAAGAGGACCTTGCCAGGTATGCCGAGACATTGAAAGGGACTGTTGATGCCCTGGCATCAGCGAACAAAAAACTCAACCTGCTCTCGAATGTGACCAGACATGACATATTAAACCAGGTTCATATCATAATGAGTTACCTGGCTCTCCTTCAGGAGTATTCAATTGATCCTGATATTGAACACTTCCTTGAAAAAATCGCTCACGCGGTCGGGTTTATCCAGAGGCATATCGAATTTACACGAAATTATCAGGATATTGGTGTCCACTCCCCGGTCTGGCAAAAACCTGGTGATATCATCAGAAAACTTGACTTTGAAGGGAAACGGGTGAACATAGAACTTGATACCATTGAGATGTATGCAGATCCGCTTCTGCCAAAAGTCTTTGAAAATCTGCTTGACAATACGCTCCGTCATGGCCTGAATGTAAGCACCATCTCCGTTCGTTATGAGATCCAACCGGATAACCGGCTTTTGCTGGTGTGGGAGGATGACGGTGCCGGTATTGCAGATGATGCAAAAACAAGGATTTTCGAGAGAGGGTATGGAAAGAACACCGGTCTTGGTCTATTCTTAATTAAGGAGATCCTCTCCCTCTCCGGTATTACCATTTACGAATCAGGAGAGAGTGGAAAAGGTGCCAGATTCTGTCTTCTTATTCCTGAAGGTAAATACCGGTTTTCAGGTAGTATGATTTCATGAAATAACCGGTTTTATAATCTATGATTTAACTTTTCATTATAATTGTAAAAACGTAATAATTTCGTAACATCTTAATAATAATCGTACTAATATTATGCTGGTTATACCATGCATATTCCAGACGCATTTATTCCACTTCCTCAGGCAGCAGTCTACTGGATTATTGCCCTTGTATTTCTAGCCCTTGCTATCCGGTGGGCACGGTCTGAATTAAACGAGGATAAAATCCCCCTGATTGCAGTCCTTGCAGCCGGCATCTTTGCACTGCAGAGTTTTAATCTACCGGTTTCGATGGGAACTAGTGGTCATCTCGTGGGTGGTGCCCTGGCAGCCATTGTTCTCGGGTCACCGTTTGCCGCAGTCTTTATCCTGACACTTGTTCTTATCATCCAGGGTTTTATTTTCGGGGATGGCGGTATCACCGTCATGGGTGCGAATATCCTGAATATGGGTGTTATAGGTGGATTTGTAGGGTATTACACATTCCAGGGTCTGTTAAAAGTTGTGAAAAATCCATATCTCTCAAGTGCGGTTGCAGCATGGCTGGCCTGTCTTATCCCGGCACTTGCCTGTGCAGTTGAGATGTCCATTGCAGGGACCTTCCCGCTGGTCCCCGGACTTGTTGCTATGGGAATCTATCATGCAATTATTGGTGTCATTGAAGGGGTAGTGACTGCGGTCATCATCTATGTTCTTGCCATGGCTCGTCCTGATCTTGTTGATACCTCTGTAGGAGTTGCATCAGTATGATTGATAATAAGACATTCATTATTGCAGGTCTTCTGATCTCTCTTCTTATCGGAATGGTTGCAGTATTCCTTGCCTCCGGCGATCCGGACGGTCTTGAGAGCACTGCGCTTGTGGTATCAGGACAGAAGGAACTGACTGGTCTTTCTCCGGAAGAAGGTGATCCTGAAGTGATTGGAACCGGTTCGTATACCTATGAATCACCGATGCCTGACTACTCTCTTGGTGAAGAGATGGGTTCAACCGGGGGTATTATTGCGATAGTTGTCGGGACCATCATTACCATGCTGATTGTGATGGGTGCATCATATGCTATACGATTGAGTAAAAACTCCCAATAATTACAATTTCAATAATTTTCTTTTTTATTTCTTCCCTTTTCATACGAAAATAAGATCAGTATAATTTTATTAATTGAGCTGTAATCCATAATACTGAAAACCTGAAGATCCAATCCAGGTTCTCTGCTATTTCAGAGCAGGAGACAACCACACCATGCATATTATCGAGACCCAGGATCTCTGTCATACCTATAAAGGCAATATCGACGCCTTGAAAAATATCTCATTTATTGCACCAAGGAACACTCGAATCGCTATCATCGGGCCAAACGGAGCCGGAAAAAGTACTCTCTTTAAACATTTCAATGGTGTCTTAAAGCCTACCAGTGGAAAAGTCCTGATACGGGGAGAGCCGATAACCAAAGAGAATATTCGGGAGGTCAGACGGACTGTGGGACTTGTGTTTCAAAACCCTGATGACCAGATCTTTTCTCCTACCGTTGAGCAGGATGTGGCATTTGGTCCCATAAACATGGGTCTTGATGAAGAGGCGGTAAAGCACCGGGTTTCTGAAGCATTACGCACCGTCGGTCTTTCAGAGTACCGGACACGGGTTCCTCATCATCTTTCCGGCGGTGAGAAAAAAAGGGTTGCGATAGCGGGTATTATCGCGATGGAGCCCCAGGTCCTTGTTCTGGATGAACCGACTGCAGGACTGGATCCGCAGGGAGTCAGGGAGATTATCAGGTTTATCCGTGATTTTTCCGTCAGGTACGGGATGACGGTGATCTTCTCAACCCACAATATCTCCCTGGTTGCAGAACTGGCGGAATATATCTATGTTATGAATAATGGATCCTTTGTTGCCGAAGGAACAGTTGCCGAGATTTTTTCACAACCCGATCTCCTGTCCAGTGTCCGCCTTGATCTTCCCATCCTGCCCAAACTCATCTCTTCACTCCGGTCAAAGGGCATTGCAATTGATATGGGATACACGTATCAGGAGGCTGAGATCGCATTTTTAAAGGCCTTTGGTAAGATTGCATGATAGAAGACTTGTTTGACCTGGAGCAGGTGACATCACAGAAGAGTGTCATTCATTCCCTCGATGCCAGAGTGAAGATCATCGTCTGTTGTGCTGCTATTGTGGCTCTTGTTGCCGTTCCCTATTCACCGGTTGTCTATACCGTATCAGCAGTCTTCTTTCTTCTGTTTCTCCTCCTCTGGGCATTATCAAAAATCTCTCCGCTCATCTATTTCCGACGGCTCCTTCTTGCTCTTCCGTTTGGATTTATGCTCTGCGGGTTTCAGATTTTTTTTAAAAACCGATATTACACTGACTACCATTCACTCCTTGAACTACCCCTGGGGATTCATATATATTTTGAATCGATTGAATTTGCCTCGATATTACTGGTAAAATTTCTGGTATGTTACTCATTTATCGTTCTTTTGTCCTCGACCTCATCATTGCAGGATCTTCTTGAGGCAGCAGGGCGGCTCAAAGTCCCTCCTGAACTCATTCTGGCTCTGGGTATGATGATCAGGTATCTCTTTGTGTTTGGTATCATCTACCGGAAGGTCACCGATGCACTAAAGACCCGGTTATTTGATCCATTTGATCACCGGCTCCCCTACCGGTATCGTATTGTGAACATGGGATACATGATGGGATCACTGTTTATCAGATCCCTTGAGCAGGGAGAGCGGACCTATGCCAGTATGCTCTGCCGGGGATATGGGCGTGACAGTTATATCTTTATCAAAGAAAAGCCATTTCTCCGGTCAGATCTGATATTTCTTGGTCTCTGTCTTATCCTTATCATCCTGGTTCCCCTGTTTTGCTGGTATGATCCCTTCTCTCTTATATGCCGGTTTGAGGTACTGCCCTCTTCTGTTCAGGGGTTCTGATCCGGGAGCAGGGAATATTTCTCTGACAGGAGATGTAAAAATACCAGGGCATAATAGCGAAGGAATGTCACAACCGGAGTCATTACCATGAGAGTTATCACGGCCATTACGAGAAATGGCAGGATATATGCGGTGCTCAGCAGGTCATGAGATGGTGATAATCCGGGTATCATTAGAAGAGATGAAAACCCAAGTCCTTCCATCACCGTAACCATAAGAATACCCAGGACTATTCCCGTTCCAATATGAATCCCTATCTTGATCATCAGGTATATGCCCATCTCATCCCACATCCCTGTGATCTCCTGCAGGAATATCTTCCATCCCCTGATGATTCCACAGGTATGAACGATCATAACCGGCACAACAAAGTCGGTTGTGATAATGGTCAGAATCCAGACCGGAATTATCAGGATAAGAAGTCCTCCCAATGCGTACATCAGGGCGATCAAGAATGCTGCCGGATTGTCAGGCTGAGATGCAAGAACCGGAACAGCGATACCCGTGATGGCAATCACCGCACAGATGCCGATGATCAGAATGGTTCCCAGGTAAAATCCGAGCAGCCTGATACCCATTCCTGCACGTGCCCTGAATGAAGGGAGCAACTCCTTCGTTTTTGCTGAGAGATAATCGACAAAGATAAACTGAAAGATTGAGCTGAAGAAAGCATATACGAGTAATATCAACAGAAATCCGCTCATGACGGTTCCAATCAGGGATGCCTCGTTCATGACTTTACCCCCGCCTGATAGCCCGGAAAGCCAGGAGAAGTCGCCATACGAGAGATCCTGGGGGAATGGACTCGTAATCCATGCCCCGATGAAGAAGGAGATGATGAGAAGACGAAGTATCTGTCCTGGTTTTAATGGCCAGAATCTTCCGAAGGTATACCTGACTGACGGAGAGAAGGCAAGAATTGCCAGATATTCACTCATAATAAGACTCTAATTTTGTTATATTCATTCGGGCCTTGCATACTGACACCGGGTACTGCCTGTGTCCCGTACCGGACATATAGAACACAAGGGTGTTTTTTTGCAGAGTTTATTACCCAGGTACACGATCTGGGCATGATAATCATTGTATAACGGAACATCCGGGGATAACCGGTTCATGAAAAACTCCTGCATCTGGTCATATGATGCATCATCTTCAAACCATCCCTGTCTGGATCCAATCCGACGGGTATATGCGTCGACCACAAAGACTGGTTTTTCAAGAGCATATAACAGGATTGAATCAACGGTCTCCGGTCCGAATCCGGAGAGGTTCAGGAGTTCCTCTCTGACCTGATCAGTCGGAAGGGATGCCATTCTGGATACATCACCATCACAGGTCTCAAGAAACCAGCTCAGAAATGTCATGATCTTCCTGGCTTTCTGGTTGTAATATCGGGAGGAACGGATCAGGGGAGCAATGGTATCCTGACCAGCCTGATACAGTATATCTGCATCCATAAGGTCTGCCTCCTGTAGGGCACACACCGCCTGGCGAGCTCCCCTCCATGACACATTCTGGGCTAATATCGCGCCAATTATTGTTTCAAATGCAGTATCTGCCGGCCACCAGTGCTGCAGTCCGTGAGCATCACGAAGAGCGGTATAAAAATGAATGAGGTCTGCGGTGTTCCAGTCTCTCATACCATACAATTCCCTTAGAGAATGGAATCAGGATTCATATATTCTCCATGGATGAATCCGCAGGTATCATACGGATATGGGACGACATACACTATATGCACTCTCAGCGTCGCTTCCTGCTTCTCTTTGGGATACTGGTGCTGTATGGAATCCCCCTGCTTGTCATAGCCGGACTGGAAACATCCTGGTCATTATATACTCTCCTCCGTATTGCGGGGGTATGGGGTTTTATCTCATTATCGCTTGGTGCTCTGCTCAACCTGAAGAAAGGTGCGGTGAAGTC
This sequence comes from Methanospirillum hungatei JF-1, assembly GCF_000013445.1. Taxonomy (NCBI): domain Archaea; kingdom Methanobacteriati; phylum Methanobacteriota; class Methanomicrobia; order Methanomicrobiales; family Methanospirillaceae; genus Methanospirillum; species Methanospirillum hungatei. The sequence continues at coordinate 1,695,443 of NC_007796.1, read as the reverse complement.
TCAGTTCGGGAGACCCTTTATCAGAATTCACCATTATTTTGCTATCAGCGGTCTGATTCTGATCACCATTCATCCGGTATTATACGCATATCTTGCTCTTGATCCCGGAGTGTTTATCCCTGACTTCTCATCATTATATGCCTTTTTTGCCACCGGTGGACGTACTGCTTTAATTCTTCTGTATGTGGCTTTTTGTGCAGGCCTGGTCAGAATGGCACTGAAGAACCGGTGGAGATATATTCATATTCTTGTGTACCCTGCCCTGATTATTGCGGCAGTGCATGCAAATCTTATCGGTCAGACGATGACTCATCCTCTTATATACCTGATCATAAACGGTCTGGCTTTGTCTGTGTGTTGCACGTTCGTGTACATGAGGGTTCACAAAATGAACCCGGGTTCCGGGAGACACCGTACCGATAGATGATAAATGAGATGAAAGATCAAGTAATAACATCAATACCCCTTCTGAAGATTCCCTACGGTATCAGTAATTACCACATGATTCGGGAAGAGGGATATGTATACGTTGATAAAACCCGGTTCATCAGAGTGCTTGAAGGGTATCCTGAACCATATGTCTTTTTCCTTCGTCCAAGAAGATTTGGTAATAAGCCTCTTTGTATCACTCCTCAGTTTGTATTATGATATCGCTTCAAAAGATGAGTTTGATTATCTTTTTCAGCACCCTGAATGTGGTGCACCACTCATATAAGGCTCCGGTGCAGTATCTTTCCTATCCGGGGAGGTTTCTCCCGGTATCAACATCCGGTATTATTTAATGCACTGGATAGCATACAAGTGACATTAGACAGGTACTCTCATGCCTCCGAACGTGCTGATCGTAGATGATGAACCCGCCTTAAATGAGTTGTTTGTTATAGGCCTCAATAAATATGGGTTTAAAACTGAAGGGGTTCTTGGCGGGCAGGAGTGTCTGGATCTCCTTAGTACTCAGTACCGTCCTGATCTCATCCTCCTTGATATGATGATGGAACCTATGGACGGATGGGAGACACTTAACCGGCTGAAACGAATAGAAGAGGTCAAACATATCCCGGTCATCATGCAGACCGGTAAAAACCTGACCTACCGTGAAGCTGAGCAGTTCTCCTATTGTATTGAAGATTATATCATGAAACCTATCACTCCAAAGCGGTGTATCGATCATATCACCAGTGCTTTGGACAAAGTCAGATCAATTGAAGAAATAATAAGTCATGGATTGCGCGCCGGGTATCCGGAGGAGAAGATCCGCAGGCTTGCACGGCTCTATCGGACGATAGAAGTCGCACAAAAACTCCTGATAATCCTGGAAGAACGATACGGGAATCATAACCCTTCAGAAGATAATGAAACATACGGACCTATTGAGTATTCGGGTTTTCTCCTCCGTCTTCAGCAGGAATATGATGAACTGCAAAAAGAGATTAATTTCACTCTCGGCGGTCTGAAACCGCTCCCAAAAAATTAATTATTCTTACTCTTCTTCATTGCAACCATCTATCACACAGGAGCTGATGATTGAACCAACTGCCCTGAAGGCATCCTGAAGATCCTGGTAATTTGGTATGTGAGCCTCGCCCAGCATATCGATGGCTGCTTTCATTGAATCTCCACCAAGGAGACACCCGACAACCATGGATCTGGTAAACCGGGAGAGACGAATCATCTCATGAGCCAGATTTTTCGGATCCATCAGGGCGACCGGAGCGGTAATGACCACCGCGATATCCCAGAAATTCTGGTATTTTATCAGGATATCAAAGACGCGGGCAAACCGTGACGCATTGCTGTCACCAAGCAGATCAACCGGATTTTTATGTGACCAGAGATCAGGGAGCAGCCGGTTTAGCTCATCGAACACTACTTCAGGCAGATTGATCATCTCAAGCCCGTAGCTTTCTGCATAATCTGCTGCAAGAACCCCGAAACCTCCGGCATTTGTCAGGATGATCGTCCGTTTTCCCCGTGGGTACCCCTCTGATACCACCAGCCTTGCGATATCAAAGGCTTCACTCAATGAATAAGCAGGTATTACGCCTGACTGTCTGAACGCAGCAATGTATGTCTCAAAACTTCCTGCCAGCGAACCGGTATGTGATGATGCAGCCTCCTGTCCACGGACAGATGAACCGGATTTCAATGCAATGACCGGTTTTCTGCCACGCATCGTTGCAGCATATCGTATAAATTCCCGACCGTCACGGATCTCCTCAACGTACAGGATTATCGCATAGGTGGTCGGGTCTTGGTCCAGAACCTGCAGATACTCCATAAATCCCATATCACTCTGGTTTCCGACACTGATGACCGATGAAAAGCCGATACGGCGTGAGATGGACCAGTCAAGGACGGTGGTAATGATCGCACCACTCTGGGAGATAAATCCAATCTGACCGGACAGGGGGGACTGGACATCAAAAGTGGCATTCAGTTCCAGTGGCGGGATGATAATCCCCAGACAGTTCGGACCGACAATCCTGATTCCTGTCTCCCGTGCGACACGAAGTAGCTCATCCTCTATCTTTTTCCCTTCTTCCCCGGTCTCTCGAAAGCCGGCGGTGAGAATGACCGCAACCTTTACTCCCCTGGATCCGGCTTCATGGATGATCTCAGGGACCTTTGGTGCAGGGATGGCAACAACAACCATCTCGACAGGTTCAGGTATATCAGAGAGGGTCTTATAAACCGGGATACCAAGGATATCCTCTGCCTGGGGATTGACCGGGTAGAGTTTTCCTTTAAAGTTCAGGAGGTTACGAAAGACAGCATACCCGACTTTTCCCGGGTTTCGTGATGCACCTACAACCGCGATGGATTTTGGGTGCAGAATATCGGGAACCGGGGGCAACACAGGTCGCTCCTGTATCTCAGGCACTTCCCCTGACCGCACGTACATCCGTGCATCAACTGCATATGCTCCTTTCTCATAGAGAATGACCGGGTTTATATCAAACTCAATAATACGGTCATCTTCAAAGAACATCGTACCCGCTTTTTGCAGAAGTTCGACCAGGGCATCTTCATCAAGTGGTTTTCTCCCCCGAAATCCGGTGATAAGTTTATACCCGCTCATCTCCCTGATCATCTCCCGGTATTCATCAGGTGAGACCGGTAACACCCTCATGGAAAAGTCATGGAGTAATTCTACCAGGATTCCACCCATCCCGACGGTGATGATCTTTCCAAAGGATGGGTCAATCCTTCCGCCTATGAGAAACTCAGTCCCTGAAGGGACCTCCTGAACAACCATGTATCCGGATATCTCTGCATCGGGAACTGCGGCTTTCACCCGGTTGTCCATCTGTACCAGCGCGGTTTGAATGGCATCAGGACAGGAGAGATTCAGGGCCACTCCACCTGCATCTGATTTATGAATTACCTGGGGGGAGACGACTTTGATAACAACAGGATATCCCAGTTTCTCTGCAGCCTTCAGTGCATCTTCATGGGAAGTAACAAACGAGTAATCCGGTATTGATATCCCATGCTCATGTAAAATCCGGTATCCTTCAAATTCAGGGAGGAGTTTTTTCTCCATGGTTTTACCTGAAGGTGATTATAGAATAAGAATAAGATAAGGGTTATCTCTCAGAGATTCCGGAGAAGTGCCTGGAAAATACCCTTACGGATGAGTTCTTTTGACACCGGGCCTTCTGGAAGGTCTACAATATCAGAAAGGAGGTGCCCGTTTATGAAGAATGTTGATGAATTCTCTTTTATGTTTTCTTCATAGGTATTATTGATATAAATCAGCTCCACACCGGAGACCATGAGTTCGGCGGACAGGTCATGCAGTATCGTAGAGATAGCTTCAGGGTCTTCGGGGGTTACACCTTTATGTTTCCATTCAACCCGGAGGGTGATCTTTTCAATTGCTTCTCCTCCACAACCTGTACAACCCTGACATTTATCCGGCGTGCATCCGGAACCATTGATTTCAGTCATATTTTCCTCATATCAAAATTATTGCCCGGCTGGGCGGTGTTGTTCTCTCATATATGGGTCATATAAGGTCATGAGCATTCGTCTTTGATATAATTCATAAAAAACCAAAAGTGGGGGGTTAAGGGATGGGGATATATAGGGTATATTTGTGTGCAGTTGTGCTTCCGGAGCAGATATATGCCGGGTGCGGAGATCCGGCATGTGGGGGGTTTGGGGGGTTATGTTTCAGGGGTACCGCTCCGGTGTGTTTCTGCACACTATACAGGTCATGTCCAGGGGTATTTGAAATTTAATGAAACAGGGTGAAAGTGAAAAACCACGATTTCATGATTTTGAAAAGGGTCATTTCCTGTCGTAATTTCTCTCATGGTGCCAATTATGACCTTTAAAAAAATGTGCTTCACTTTCGCGGAAGACTTCTTGGCAGGTATACAAAGGCTCAAACATCATGGATGAGAACCTGATACGAATACACCCGGAGATGATGAACGAACAGATCATTCTGCATCTTGACATGGACTCTTTTTATGCCTCGGTCGAGATACGGAACAATCCTGATCTCTCAGGAAAACCAGTAGTCATCGGTGCAGATCCCATGCAGGGGACGGGTCGCGGGGTAGTGAGCACCTGTTCCTATGAAGCACGGGCATTTGGTATCCACTCCGCTATGCCGATATCACAGGCCTATCACCTCTGCCCTCATGCCATCTTTATCCCTCCCCATATGGCTACGTATGCGCAGGTTTCAGCAACAATTATGCAGATACTTCGGGGGATAGCCGGAGAGATTGAGCAGGTGTCTATTGATGAAGCGTACCTTGATCTCAGTTGTGACCGGTCATATGAACTGGCTGCACACCATGCTGCCAATATAAAGCAGGTGATACGAAACCAGGTCGGACTGACCTGCTCTGTCGGACTTGCCCCTTCACGGATCTATGCAAAGATGGCATCCGAACAGCAGAAACCGGACGGTCTCACGGTTGTGTCTCCTGATACTCTCGAGTCATTCTTAAAACCACTGCCTGTAGGAAAAATTCCCGGGATCGGGAAAAAATCTGCGCAGGTCCTGATCAATGCCGGATTACAGACCATTGGTGATATAGCCCGGTGTGATATCCAGACATTACAGGATATGTTTGGTTCGCATGCTGTCAGGCTTCATCAGATTGCCAGGGGGCAGGATCGCGAAGGCCTTCGGGAATCTGGAAAAAGGAGATCGATCAGCCGTGAACATACCTTTTTACGGGATTCGACATCGCCTGATGAGATCCTGGGTTCACTGCATACAATGATTCTCTCCTTATGTCATGAACTTGAGGAACAGAATATATACTCGCGCACCATCGGAATCAGGATCCGGTATACCGGCTTTATAACGAGAACAAAATCGGTGACCCTGATGCAGCCAACCCGTGAGGTCAGGGTGATTGAATGCGCTATTGACGGGCTTTTTACGGAGATGTGGGATAGGTCCCCGGTCCGGCTGATTGGAGTGAGGTTTTCCGGACTTATTCATCCCGATCCGGTTCAGAGATCCCTGTCTGATTTTTAACCTGCCGACCGGAAAAGAGCATGTGCTAACACAAGGATTGATAAATTCACTAAAGAGACATAGTAGTATGGGAGAGTCAGGGGGACATTTCGATAAGGGAAGATGGGTAGAGGATGCAGCTCCTGAACCATCTTCTGCAGACCAAAAGGAAGATCCTGAAACCAGGCTCCGTTCTGCTGCAGGTCAGATCGGGAAGGGTATTGACGAATTACTGGCGGCAGGGAGTGATCTCATCGGCACCCAGGAAGGAAGACAGCATCTTGGGCGAAAACTTGACCAGATAACCGGAGAGGTCATGCAGATCTGCGAGGATATCAGGCGAGAGGGTATAGAGTTTATTAACCAGGCACGAGATCGTATTATGAAATAACGGTTCTGCAGAGAGCAGAATAAGCGCCTCCCTTTTCCCTGATAGTCGGAACCATATATGCCCAAATGGCTTGATGTCGGAACCCAGGTAATAAACCTGGACTATATTCAGAAATTCCTGGTCGTCGAAGTAACGAAGGAACGGAAAGGGCAGGTTGTTGTTGAAAAAGCAATCCTGAGGGCCCACCTCAAAGATGGCGAGCAGGTTAATATTGCGGCATTTAAAAATAAACTCGATGCCATGACGTGGATTCGTACACGCCTGCGGAACAGCGAAGAAAAAGTGATTCAGGTCAGATAACCGGTTCCGGATATTTTCTCTTTCTCACCTTCTCTGACATCTCAAAGGAATATTTATCTGTCAAAAAGATGAGAGAAAAGGCATGAGCAAAGGCTTTGCTGTTCCTCTGGACGTACCAAAAAGTGAGCAGGACACGTATATTCGTAATCTGAAGACGATAACTCACGATTCCGGTCGGCTGATGCTTTTTGCCGGTGACCAGAAGATTGAGCATCTGAATGATGACTTCTATGGCGAGGGGATTCACCCTGATGACCATGATCCTGAACACCTCTTCAGAATAGCAGCGAAGGCAAAAATCGGGTGCTTTGCAACTCAGCTGGGACTTATCGCAAAATATGGTGCAGACTATCCCAAGATCCCGTACCTGATTAAGATCAATTCCAAGACCCACTTGGTACCGACAGCACAACATGAACCCTTCTCTAATCTTATCAACACCATTGACCAGGTTGTTGCATTCAGAAAATGCAGTAAACTGAACATCCTGGGTATCGGGTACACCATTTACCTGGGTTCTGAATATGAGTCGGCGATGCTCAGTGCTGCTGCACAGGCCATCTTTGAAGCACACCAGAATGGTCTTGTCACGGTCCTCTGGATCTATCCACGGGGTAAAGCGGTAGGGAATGAGAAAGATCCCCACCTTATCGCCGGAGCAGCAGGGGTTGCCGCATGTCTTGGATCAGACTTTGTGAAAGTTAACCCGCCGAAAGGAGAAGGTGCATCATCTGCAGAACTTATCCGGGAAGCAACCCTTGCTGCAGGACGGACAAAGGTTGTTTGTGCAGGCGGATCCAGTGTTGATGCTGCCACGTTCCTGACCCAACTCTGGGAACAGATCCATGTCGGAGGATGCAGCGGGAATGCAACCGGCAGAAATATCCATCAGAAACCACTTGATGAAGCGGTTCGGATGTGCAATGCCATCTACGCCATAACCGTGGATGGGGCCAGTGTGGAAGATGCGATCAAGATTTATCATGGCTGATACTACTCGGAAGATAAAAACAATCGGGATTCTGACCGGCGGTGGCGACTGTCCCGGTCTGAACGCAGTCATTCGTGCAGTGGTAAAGACTGCACATCTCTATGACTATTCGGTTATCGGGATTCGGAATGGATGGAAGGGTATTGTAGAAGGGGAAGTAGAGCCCCTGACAGAATTTTCCGTAACCGGTATTCTGCCGAAGGGGGGGACTATCCTTGGGACATCACGGACCAATCCCCTGAAGAGTGAGGAGCAGACCCAGCAAATGCTCTCAAATCTGAAGCGGTTCGGGATTGATGCCGTCGTCGCCGTCGGCGGGGATGACACGCTCAGTGTTGCAACCCGGCTGCACCAGATGAATATCCCTGTGGTGGGCATCCCAAAGACGATAGATAATGACCTCTCCGGAACCGACTATACCTTCGGATTTGATACTGCGGTATCCATTGTAACCGATGCCATAGACCGGCTCCATACCACTGCCGAATCCCATCACCGCATCATGGTACTTGAAGTGATGGGACGTCATGCAGGCTGGATTGCAACGATTGCCGGGATAGCAGGTGGAGCAGATCAGATCCTGATTCCTGAAGTGCCCTTTGATATTGACGATGTCTGTGAGGGCCTGAAGAAACGGCGGGAACGGGGTAAGAAGTTCTCCATTGTGGTCATCGCCGAGGGGGCTAAACCCACCGATATGAATAACTTTGTAACGGCCTCTTCAAAAGTGGACGAGTTCGGGCATGAACAGCTGGGTGGTATTGGTCATCTGCTTGGCAGGGCCATTGAAGAGCGGGTCGGTTCAGAAACCCGTGTCACCGTTCTTGGTCATGTGCAGCGGGGTGGGTCGCCGACCGCCCATGACCGTGTTCTGGCAACCAGGTACGGGGTTAAAGCAGTTCAGCAGATTCATGAGGGGAATTATGGCGTAATGGTCGCTCTCCATGGGGACAAGATAGTTCCGATTCCTCTAAGCGATGCCATTACCCAGAAGAAGGTTGATCCTGAACTCTATGAGATGGCCAGGATCTTTTACTAAATCACTTTCCAATTTTAACCAAAATCTCTTCCAGAGACGGGTACCTGGATTCGATTCGCTCAACCGTGCCACCGCCGGAGCTGATAGTGCTCGTTATCTCATTGAGTGCCTCTATAGAGTGAGCGACCGACATCCAGAGATTTCCTGACTGGTCTGCCTGAATGGGTGGCTTTGAATCTTCCGGCCAGATGTACCAGATCTCGTACCTGATGGATCCGAACTGTTCGCGCAGTTCAGGCATCGTGCCAAACACCACCACTTTCCCCCGCTTTAAAATCATGACATGGTCGCATATCTCTTCAACCTGGGCCAGGTTATGGGCAGAGAGGATGATGGTCTTGCCCTCAGTTCTGAGTTGTTTTAAATATTCAATGATAAACCGGGTTGTCATCGGGTCCAGGCCAGATCCTGGTTCATCATAGATAAGGATCGAAGGGTCATGAATAAGGGATCGGGCGATGGCAACCTTTCGCTTCATCCCCTTCGAGAGGTTTCCTATCTGTTTCCCATCCGGCTGGAGGGATAACTGGGCGAGCAAAAGATCAGCCCGTGCCTGAATGGTTAACCGGTCAAGCCCGTAAATTTCTCCAAAGAACCGGAGATAATCCGGGACGAGCATCGTTTCATACAGCCGCGACTCCTCAGGCAGGTATCCTATCTGTGAACGTACCTGCATGGGATCTGATACCAGATCCAGATTTCCAATAACCAGGGAGCCTGATGTGGGAAGGATAAGACCTGATAGGATCTTCAGGAGCGTTGTTTTTCCTGCTCCGTTGTGGCCGATAATGCCGAATATCTCCCCCTCTCTGCAGGTGAATGAAACATCGGAGAGGGCGGTAACATCCCCGTACATCTTCGTTAAGGACGATGCTTCAATCATAGTGATGTATCCTCCTCTTGTCTTCACTACGTTAAAGTGTTACGGTAAGCTTTGATATACCATCCCGGCGAACTATCACCCAATGGAGGCTCTTTCACAGCTTCTTACCATTGCGATATGGGAAATTAGACGCTTTCAGGGGACCATGACCCGGGACCTTTTACCGGTTGCCATAGTGCTGCTCGTTCTCCTGGTGGGTGTCAGTGGGTTTACAGCACAAAAAGGTATTCATCTGCAGGATGGAATCTACCGGGTCGGGGTGGACAGTCAGATGTACCTGGACATCATTGGCAGCGATCCCCGGTATGTTGTCTACTCCCTTCCGTCAGACGGTACCAATATCAGGTCACTGGGGCTTGATCTTGCTATCCGTGCCGGGTCTCTCCTTCGGGCAAACGGGGAGAAAGGTGCGGCAGCCCAGAAGAGTTTTGAGCGGGATTACCAGGCGTATCAGGACTACATCTATCGTCAGCAGACCGACCTGTTTGCGGCCTATCCGGTCTGGATTGATAGTGAGTACATTGTCAGCGAGCTCGACTTTCTTGCAACCCAGAGCGGTCAGCAGGTGGCAGCACCTCGAACCGCATCCCCGACTCCGCCTGAACCAGAAAATATTGAGACAGATATCATCCCTCCTTCAGGGATCATCCCTGCAGATATGGAACATCTTCGTCTCCAGCTTGAGGAAGAGGCGGCCCGGGGGGCTGATCAGCTGGGAAGATATACTAATCTTTTGTCCCAGCAGGAGGCTCTTGGAGAACTGCGGATTCCTTCCATGCTCTCTCCCCCACTGCCCTTTGATACCATCATCTTCATCTTTGTCTTTATATTCCCGCTCTACTTCACATCCCAGTTCTTCATGATGAGTATCATGAATGAGCGGACCCTTCGTCAGGGTGAAGCGCTTATTGCATCACCGGTCAGGCCAGTCATCCTGGTACTTGGGAAGATGCTCCCCTATGCAGTCGGGATGATCCTGATTGTTGTTGCAATTCTCTTCACGGTGAAGGCGGATGTTCTCGCAATCCTGCCTCTTATACCCGTTATCCTGTTTTTCCTGTCATTTGCACTCTTCATCGGGATGGTGGCCAGAAGTTATAAGGAACTCTCGTTTATCTCTATCTTCTTCTCAACCATCGCGACATCATACCTCTTCTTCCCCAGCATCTTTGCAAATGTCCATATTGTCAGTCTCCTCTCCCCGGTAACGCTGGTGGTTCATGTGATTGACGGGACCGGATACACCCTGACGGATTATATCTACTCAACCACCCTCTTTTACCTGACCAGTCTCATCCTCTTCGGTGTCTGTATCAGAAACTTTCATGAAGAGCAGCTCTTTACTGAGAAAGGACTCCTTGATGCACTGGCGCTCTACCTTGGTGCTCTTATCTCAAACAGGTACTGGTATCTCTCCCTCATCCTCATCTCGGTGATGACTATCCCCTTCGTCTTTATGGCCCAGATGATGTATCTGGTGCTCTTTTTCAACCTCCCGATGCCCTATTCCCTCATTCTTATCATGGTACTGGCAGCGATGACCGAGGAACTGGTAAAGGCAGCAGGCTTTGTCGGACTAATTTCGCACCGGTATCCCCCCCTGACCTGGAAGATTGTCGTCCTTGCGTCACTTCTTATCGGGTTTGGCTTTCTCCTTGGTGAGAAGCTGCTCCTCTTTGTGACCATCTCGCAGATCGCTGATTCCATCTTCGGGGCGGCTCTCTTTATGTCTCTGGGCCTCCTCTGGGTGCCGTTTCTTCTCCATTCAGGGACCGTATTCTGCACCGGTGCAGTAGTGAAGATATGGGGGAAGAATGCGTTTCCTATCGGGATTACTGTTGCAACCGTGATGCATACTATCTATAATCTGTATATGCTCCGGGGGTGGGTATGGTGAATCAGCGACTGGTGACTGCCATTGCACGAAAGGAGATCCGCGGTCTGACCTCAGAGAAGACGATAATCCTTGCGATACTGCTTCAGCTCTTCATCGCTCTGTTCTCATCATTCCTGATGGTCGGCCTGTCTGCGATGTATGATCCTTCGGTATATGGTCGGATCACCGGGATTCAGTACGGGGTTGGATTTGTCGGGAATGACACCATCCTCTTTGATCTCTTCAGCCGTGATCCCTCTTTCATGCCCTACCGGATGGATCCGGGCGTTGCTCTTGGTGCCCTGAAAGAACGCCAGTTGGCGGCAGTTGTCTGGCCTTCTGAAGACCCTCCTGATGGAGAAGATCCGGTGGTGGTCACGCTGTATACCATCAGTAATGATATCCAGTCCACGGTTATTGAGGTGAAGATAAAGGATATCCTGCTCGAATATGAGGAGATACTTCGTGATATCAGGAAAGACCGGCTTGACTTCAGACCGGTATCGGTAAACCCTTCCCGTCCGGTCGCCCAGAACACTTTTTACGAGTTCATCTACGGGCTTCTTATCCCAATGCTCCTCTTTATGCCGGCTATCATATCTGCCGGGCTTGTCATTGATCTGATAACGGAGGAGTACCAGGAACAGACCCTTGACACCCTGCGAACAACCCCGGCTACTCTGGAAGATATCGTCTGCGGGAAAATTCTCGCATGTATCCTGATAATTCCGGTGCAGGTGGCATTATGGCTGGTTCTGCTGACGATAAACGGCATTCAGATTGCGTCGCTTATTGAGATCCTGCTTCATGTTGTCTTTGCATCAACGGCTCTCATCCTTATCGCTGCAACCATCGCCGTGTATTACCGGGATCGGACAAAGGCCCAGTTCATCTTCTCGACAGCAGTTATCATCGTGCTCCTGCTCATCCTGGCCTTCCCCTCTAATCCCATAAACCTTATCGTGCTCCTGGCGGTTGGAGTGGCTCCGCTCTATCACTGGGCGGTTATGGCTGCTTCGCTCGCCGGCTCGGCTATCCTTGTCGTCATTGTAAAAAATATGATCAGGAGAGTTGAGTACTCCTGATTACCCGTATTTCCTGTCTTTCAGATTTATTCGAGAATTTCTCTTTTTGCATTGGCAAGTTTTGGCTCAAGTCGTGCCGCCGTTGATATTGCAAGGTCTGCACGGTCTGACAGCCCTCCGGCCTGCATGATGATGCCTGCATTAAACCAGACTTTTGGCATGGTCGGGAAGAGTGAGAGCGCTTTTTCTATCGCTTCCAGTGCTGCATCATAATTTCCGGTTTTATAATAGAGTACCGAAAGGTAATGCCACCGAATGGAAAAGTCCGGGTGATCCGGAGGCACCATCGTCAAATCACTAATTGCTCCCGGTATATCCCCCGTCTTATATCTGATAAATCCACGGCGGAAGAGGTACTCGATGTTGTCCGGATACTGTCTGATAAGCACTTCAAAATCAGTCAATGCCTCCGCATACCGTCCGGCATCAAGGTGGCACATTCCCCGGTAGTAGAGAATATCAAAATCAGTAATACCCCCTGCTATAGCGCTTGTGAAATAATTGCAGGCCTCCTTCATATCGCCGTCACGATATCGTTTCAGGCCCTCAATATATGCCTTCTTGGCCGGATCTTCTGCCCGGTTCTCAGTCCGGCTGTCCATGATGTACATGTTGCTGATTCCTCTATTTCAAGTCATCAGAAGACTGGTCATGCCATATCCCGAAACACCCGGGCAAGGCGGCTCATACCTGCCTCTATCTGCTCTTTCGAGGAGGCAGAGAAGTTCAGTCTGATGGTTCTGCATCCGCCGTCATCAACATAAAAGGGAACACCGGGCATTACTGCAACCCCTTCCTGAATACCCTTCTCAAATATCTCCATCGAATGCATGGAATCCGGGAGGGTCAGCATCAGGAACATCCCACCGACAGGATTCGTGTGACCGACGGTATCGGGCAGCATATCCTCAATAAGGTCGGTCATGAGCCGGCATCGCTCTCCATACTCCCGTCCCATCGCACGTATCTTCTCATCAGGATTATTTCTGGTCATATACTCGGTCAGGACCATCTGGGAGAAGAGATTTGAGTGGAGATCTGCTGCCTGCTTTGCCCGGTTAAATGCGGCCAGAACAGGTCTGGGTGCCCGAATCCATCCGATGCGAAGTCCCGGGGCGACTACTTTTGAGAATGATCCGCTCATCATGACCTGGTCTGGCAGGTGTTTCATCACCGGCTGGCGTGGCTTTCCGTCAAAGAAGAGTTCTCCAAAGGCATCATCTTCATAGAGCAGACAGTCAGTTCCGGAGAGGATGTCAGCCACCTCCCTTCGTCGCATATCTGACCAGGTACATCCTGACGGGTTTTGTGAATTCGGAATCCCGTAAAAGAAAACCGGGTCTTCTGTCCTGATGATATTGGCAAGATAGTCAGGGTCAGGTCCCTCATCATCGGGCGGAACCGGAGAAAAAACAGGGCTATAAAATGAAAAGGCTTCGATGGCACCCAGATATCCGGGGCGTTCGATTAGGATCGAGTCTCCAGGGCTGGTCAGTATTTTTGCCATAAGGTCAAGAGCCTGCTGTGACCCATTTACTATTTGTATCTCGTCAGCGCTGACCAAAAGTCCCAGCCGCGTATAATACCGGCGGGCAATTATCTCCCGTAAGGGACGATACCCGTCGGTGGTGGTATACTGAAGGGCTGCTCTCCCATGCTCATCAAAGACTGCTTCTGTTGCCTGCCTGATTCCCTGTAGATCAAAGAGTGATGCATCAGGAAGTCCGCCTGCAAAAGAGATGATCCCGGGCACGGCTGATACCCTGAAGAGTTCATCCAGAAATGAGGGCGGAAGGATATGCATGCAGGAAGAAAACCGGTATACAGGGCCGGCATTCGTACCAGTCATACTGATCTGTTGACTTTTTCAGAAGAAATTCTTTTGATACAGCAAGCCTATTATCTCCAGGCTCCTAATATCCTCTTTATGCAAAGGTCTATGGGTCTTATGCTGGTAATGGGGTTACTTCTCATCTGCGGGGTATTTGTTATTGGAGATACCCTCAGTGTTGTAAAAAAGGAAGGGGAAACGGTGACAACACCTGTCGGGGATGTACAGAATGAATCAATGCAGGGTGAACTCTTAGTCCGGTTTAACCCTGAACTCTGGAATACAACAGCCCTGCAGGCGGCTGCCAATGCTTCTCATGCATATATCGGGGCAACAGTGAAGACGGACTATAATGAGCTCGGACTTCCCGGACTCCAGCTGGTTCAGCTACCGCCAGGGATGACTCTGGAAGAGAGCATTGCATATTACCAGAGCCTTCCGTATGTGAAATATGCTGAGCGGAATGTTGTATATACCATTGAGAGCAACACCGGGGCCATAGAAGGGAAGAATGTAACTCCTGATACTGGTTCCCTCACACAAAACGGCACACCGAAGCGACCAGCCCGCCTGCTTGTCCAGTTCAATGTCAAAGCATTTCCAGATGGTGCAAACCTTTCTGTGTATGCAAACCAGACTCATGCATCACTGAATGCAACGTTGCTCAGGGATTTCACCCCCGAAGGCTTGTCCGGGCTGCATCTGGTTGAACTTTCCGGGAACATGACCCCGTCTGAAGGAGTACAGGCATATAAAAATCAGACTTCAGTTATATATGCAGAGCCTGACTACGAGATCAGACTGTGACGAACCGGTAAAAAATGATACGAGGTATTACAGGGCCGGCATCCGGAATGTCCCATCCCTGATATCACCGACCCATTTTTGAAACATTCTCATCCCTTCAATCATCCTTCTCCCATACTTTTCAAAGAAAGCCTCTTCTTCTTCAGGTGCCGGGGGTTTTTCCAGGTATTCAAGAAGAGCTGATTCTCCGTCAAAATCAGTACAGGCAAACCGTATGAAAAAATCACCATACGGGGCCATCATTGCTTCACCGGTGACGGTCGCGATATGATAGGGATGTGATATGAGAGCAGGGGCCAGATCATTGGAGTACATAATCCCTGCTTTCTGAAGTGCATCTGTGAGCGGATTCATATCCACCATGAAGTAAAATCCAGCCTTGGGGACCGTGACTCTGATGCCCTCAATGGCTCCGCACATGTGTGCAAGCCTGCTGGTCATGATCCGAAGAATATTTCTGACCGCTTCCAGGTACTGGTCCATCTCTTCTCCGGACCGGTATGCAGCAATACCTGCCTGCTGGAGTGGTGCGGCAGAACTGGTATAGATGGTTGCAGCAATCTTTGCGACATCACGAATGGCAGATGGGCTGATTCCTTCAGGCATAATGCAGCTTCCAAGCCGGAATCCCCCTGCCCCCATACCCGCAGACAGGCTGTGAATGACAAAAGTGCCCTCCGGGTATATCTTTCCCATGCTCACAAATGAGCCGGGATCATAGGTCAGGAGACTGTATACCTCATCAGAGAGGATGAAGGTGTTGTATTTTCTGCATACATTCGCAATATCGTTCAGTTCCTCTTTGGTATACAGTGCCCCGGTCGGGTTACCCGGATTATTCAGGATGAGCAGGTGCTGGGTTTTTACCAGTCCCTTGAGCATCGCCTCCAGAGTCTGCGGGCGGATCTTAAAGTTATTGGCACCATGGGTATAGAGCCGGTAATAGGGAACATTCAGGATCCGGAGCTGAGGCAGGTATCCGAGCCATCCGGGAGAAGGAATGATGACTGAACCGGTTATCAGCGTAAAGATAGAAAAGATAAGTCCTTTCGCACCATGCCCGGTTATCACCCGGTATGGCTCAACATCCAGGTCAAATCGTGTTTTGTAAAAGGATGCAACCGCTTCACGAACCTCTATGTTCCCAATCGGGTCAGCGTATGATCCCATACCGCTGTGAAGGGAGAGCGCTTTTTGGAGAGGTGCCGGAACCGGGAAGGGAGATTGTCCAAGCCCGAACTTAAAAAACTCTTCCTGGCACCCTTTCTCCGCACACCGCTCCTGTTGCTCTTCAATTAATCGAAAATATCGAAGGTTTTCCGGTACCTGGATCCGGTCAACCTTGGCATCGATAATAATGCCTGCCATGTGAGAGAGTCTCACAGAGACAGCAATTAAACTTTCTCTTCCTCGTAGATACTCACTGGTGAGGGGAGGATCCCCGGCCGTTCATCCGTCATACAAGAGGTATACGGGAGGATATGGACATAATACTCCAGATACCCCTGGATAAAATCTGAAAGGCTTCGTGATCTCCGGCCAAGGATAAGAATTACCAGAAACTGGATGAGCATGCAGATACCTGCGATAAATCCGTAAATCATCAGAACAATCCCGACGACAAACGAGTACACTATTCTTATAAATAGTTCAATCCGCCCTGCCTGTTCTTCATATGCAAATATCTGCTTCATGTATCTCTCCTATTGTGATGCGGGAATCATCGGATTCGGACCGGCTCCTGATATAACGATACTTGCGGTCTTACTCACCGGTTCATACCGGCCATTTCTGTCATCATCAATGACAACCGGCTCGACACTCAATGTTGCATACCCTGCGGTCAGAGCATGAATGTTCACGGTCGCAAGATTTGCTATGGACAATGCCGGTTCAACCTGGTTTCCAAGGTCAGCCCCCTGAATAAGGATGGTCGTACTGTTGATATGTTCAACCTTATTCATGGAGACCCATGAGGGGAAGCTGATCTCACCAAATGAAGCGACCGTGGGGTTATCGAGGGTAAGGTAGAGGGCATATCCTGAAATTCCTGCATTACATCCTTCCATGATGAGATCTATCGCCGGCTCTTCCCCCGGGTTGGATTCGACAACTGACGGGTTAAAGAAGAGGAGTGAGTATGCTGACACCGGTGCAATAAGGCCGGCAATGAGGATCAGTGCACCAAGCACTCCGATAGTATATGTCTGTTTCATCTGCATCACCTACACCATCTGGTATAATTTCACAACATCACCAAACCCGATAAAACCGCTCTTATCAAAATCAAACTGACCGATGGGTTCTTCTTTCATGGCAAAGAGGATCTGGTCAAAGAGGAGTTTTGGATCTTCGTATTCAAGCCATCCGTTTCCGTTTATGTCTTCAAAAAGTCCGTCATCGTCCGCATCTGTCGGAACTGGGTAAAAGCCTCCTTTTCCGTCAGGGAATGCCTTCACCGGCTGATAGGGTGGTTTTACATGGATGAAATTCTCTTTCTCTGCAATTGAGCTGAGACCTTCCTTGGAGATAGTGAGGGTTATCGAATATTTCCCTGGTTTCATGTACAGATGGGTGGGATTCTGCAACGTTGATTCAAACCCGTCACCAAATGTCCAGTGCCAGGTTTCTGGCTCACCTGATGACATATCAACAAACTGGACGTTCAGGGGTATAGTGCCTGATACCGGTTCTGCCTTAAAATCAGCATTTAAGGGGAGGACAAGACTGAGCGGTTTATATGCATTGAGTCTGCCCCCGGTCGCACAGGTTGAATTCAGCCAGAATTTCTGGTCAACGGAGTTGAGAATCAGGTTCTTAATCTGGCCTGCATCATAGCCGGGTTTTTCACTCTTGATAAGTGCTGCTGTACCGGATACGAAAGGAACAGACATTGAGGTTCCATCCATGAACCCATAATCTCCCGGAAGGGTACTGTAGATATTCTGCCCGGGTGCAAGAAGGTCAACAGAAACAGCACCATAGTTGGAGAACCAGGTGAGCATATCATACTCATCACTTGCACCCACAGATATGATATGAGCTGAGTTATATCCTGCCGGATAATAGGGTATTTCATCGTTATCATATCCGTCATTCCCTGCAGAACAGACAAAGAGTGCATCTGTACTGTCAATCGCGTCCTTTAGGGCCTCACTGTAGATATGAGATCCCCATGAACAGGAGATGATGTTTGCACCCTGTTCCTTGGCATACACAATTCCCATGATCTCAAGGGCCGTGTTGCTGACACCGGTGGCATCAAAGACCTTTACTGGTAAAATCTTTGAATTCCAGCTGACTCCGGCGATTCCGATTGAATTATCCGTGACTGCACTAATGATCCCTGCACAATGAGTCCCGTGTCCATTATCGTCCATGGGGTCTTCATCATAGTTTACAAAGTCAAATCCTTTCAGGCAGTTAGCCGCGAGATCTTCATGGTTATAGTCAACACCCGAATCAACGACTGCCACAATGACATCAGATGAGCCGGTGGATATATTCCACGCCTCAGGAGCACTGATATCTGCCCTGCCGGCACTACTGTTAAGGGTATTATACAGGCCCCACTGGAGATCAAAATCCGGGTCATTCGGAATTGTCATCCCTGGTGTTTCACTGTCCAGTCCCTGTATGATATTCTCTCCCTTCCCCAATGGTGTTGGCAGAGTGATTACATAGTTCGGTTCAGCATAGAGAACATGTTCATTTGACTTGTAAAACTGAACAGCATCCGGTACTGATATTGTATCCGGGACCTTTACCACCTGCATCCCATTTATTCCCATCACCTCATCGGTGTAGATTGTCTCAGCCCCAATCTGGGCGTTCAGTGAAGACGCAACAGATGCAACCGCTGTTCCTGATCCAAGGTTTGCATATCTGACGATGACCTCACCAGGTACATAATCAGATCCTTGTTCGGCTTGTACTCCGCCCCATACTGCGGTAATGAGCATGAATAGCAGACAAGCTCTCAAAATCCACGATACACTCACTCGTTCCATCCCTCATCCCTCTGCATACCGAAAAATCTGGCTATTGCCTATAATCTATCTTTTATATATCGTTATTGTATAAATAATTAGCAGATGTATCCCTGCAATTACCAGATAACCGGATTAGGTTCCCTCACACAGTCTTCCAAGAATTGATCTGCGATTTTTTACCACAATCCGATCAGGTGTCATGCAGCGAATAGTGAACTGTATAATGTCACCAATGCGGGGCAATGTATTGGTCACCAGGTATGAGTCTGATGAGGCTTGCCACCATCGAGATCTGGACAGATACCATCCCCGCACTTGCCTGAACGGGTTGGATTCCGGAAAAAGGTGGTGAATGGCGCACTCCTTACTTCTGGTACCTGGAATGCACAACGAATGGTTTTTCTCTCCGCCCTTCACACGTATGTGTAACGTAATGTGTAGGAGATTGTGTAATTATGGCATCAAACCTGGCATTAGATGATGATTTAATCAAGGAAGCACAGCGAATTGGGGGAGTAAAAACTAAAAAAGGGGTTATTACCGAAGCACTTATTGAATATATTCAAAGAAGGAAACAGATCGAAATAATCTCCCAATTTGGGACCGTCGATTATGATGAAGACTACGATTATAAAAAATATCGAAACATAAATGAAAATTCTTGTTGATACTTCTGTCTGGTCTCTCGCTTTGAGAAGGGCAGGTTCTCACACCCAAAAAGAACTACAGATCATTCACAATCTTACTGAGTTAATACATGATGGAAGAGTTGTGATGATTGGACCAATTAGGCAGGAATTATTATCCGGAATTTCATCAGCAGCACAGTTTGAAAAATTAAAAAATCATCTGTCGCATTATCCAGATATGCCATTAAAAATAGAGATTTATGAAAAAGCAGCAAAATATTTCAATATCTGTAGGAAGGCAGGAGTTCAGGGCTCACTTACTGATTTTTTAATTTGTGCTGTTGCAACTGAAGCAGACCTTAAAATATATACATTAGACAAAGATTTCTCGTATTATGCGAACCATATCCCAATAAAAATCTATAATTCAGGAGTAACATAAGTCCAATTTCGGTTTATTTTCAGAAAGGAAGAATTCGGGAAGTTTGATGGTAACCGTGGCGACTATCAAAGAGTTGTGAAAGAGACCATATCTCAAATCTGTTCTGAAAAGATACTATAACTCAACTTTCCCAGGAAAAAGAAATAATCCCAATAAATTTTTGGAAAAATGAGATAATGACAGTGTGTAATCCTATTGAGGGACTGAAGTCAATGGCGGACTTTAGGTTACTAGTGGGAATTGCTGATACCATGTTCATACGGGTCAATGAATCGTTTGGCACAAAAAGAGGAAAATGAACCGGGAGACTTGTGTATGGGTATGTTTGTGACGGTTCAAGGTTCCATTACCCTTGTTAAGATGATTTGATGGATGAGCATGTGTCAATACATTTGTTACAATTCGACTGATTAATTATTATTGAAGGTGAAAAAATATGGCCCCTTTCTTTAAGTACTACTAATTTTAACCAGTTTTCATCTCTATATGTATAAATCTTTTATATTTGCGTACCCTAATGAATTTGACATGATTATTACTGACAAAACATAGAGATACCGAGATCATTTTTCTTGTAGAAGAATCTGATGAAGGAGGCTATGTAGCTCGTTCGGTGACTCATTCAATTTATACAGAGGCCGATACTCTTGATGAACTTCGAGATATGGTCCGTGATGCGGTAATGTGTCATTTTGGCGATGATGATATTCCCAGTCTGATTAGACTCCATATTGTAAAGGATGTTGTTATTGCCGTATGAAAGTACCTTAAAATATATCTGGAAATGATCTTATCTCGTACCTAATTTCAATAGGGTTTCCAAAAGTCAGACAAACAGGAAGTCATGTTCGTCTTGAATGAGTGGTACACGGTGAACTGTTCGGAATTACTGTTCCATTGCACGATCCATTAAAAGTAGGAACCCTGTCCAATATTATCAAAGATGTTGCCCACAAAACCGGCAAGGATTGGATGAAGATCATCGAAGAACTGTAAAATTTTTTTGTTTTTGATTAAAAAACTCTTTGAAAAGGATGTGGATGGTTCCGCTAGAACCGCTATATATCTTCGTGATACTGTATTCACGCTTGATAACGAGTTCTACAAAGATTTTTGCATCCAGATCGTATCAAATTCTTTTCCATTCTTCACACCCACCCGTTCAAACCGTCCCCGGTGAATAAACCCGTTTTTCTCATGAAACCTGACACTTCCCGGATTGAGGGATGATATTTCAGCAAGAATGGATCGGATGCCTTTTTCCCGTGCTTTCTCGATCAAGAAATTCAGCATTTTTGATCCAATCCCCTTCCCGGTATATGCAGGGTCCAGGAAGTACGAGATGACCGCAGTATTTCGAAATGCTGGCATGGGATTATGGGGGCGTAACAAGCCAAACCCGATGAGTGCTCCGTTCTCTTTTACCGATACGGACGGGTACTGCTCAATGACTGGCAGTAATACATCGAAATATGATGATGGCAGCGGAGACTCAAGAAAGGCAGCATTGGTATGTTCAATATAGTAATTGAACAGGGCGATGACTGGTTCTTTGTCAGATTCGGTGATCGAGGCAAAGATGAGATGAGGTGTCTGTGTCATTGTCTCACAATAGTTTAGTTACTAAATTATCATAATTCATTCGGCTCCCTTCACAATATTCAGAGTAAGGATTAGAGACCTATTCTGAATCCGGAGATTTATCCCTGATCTCCATACTTCTCTGGAGAATTTTTTCATAGCACCGGAGGATGGATATCGCCCCCTCTATCTGTTCTTCCGGCATATCTGATATCTCCTTCAAAAAGTCTGCCTGAAGCCGGGAATGGAGATCGGTGTGCCATCGGAACGCCTGCATTCCCTTGGAAGTGAGATCTAGATATACGGTCTTCTTGCTTTCAGTGCTTCTGACTCTCTTTACGTATCCCTTCTCCTCAAGCTTCTGGACCATCTGGGTGACTGCCCCTTTTGTGATGCCCAGTCGTGTTGCGATTTCAGAGAGTTTTTCCTTCGGATATCTGCCGGCGATATCTATGAGATGGATTTCAGATGCAGAAAGAACATCACCATACCCCACATCCACCGGGTGTTTTTCAATATCAACAGCCTGATGGATGACCCGGATGAGCAAATCGGTAAGATCTGAAAAAGATTCTGGTGATGTCATGTGCTTTATTACCTAACCCCTTTGCTATTGGAGCTTTATCAAATATAATCAGGGTGCGACAAATACAATATGGATAAATGAGCGTAACCATCCGACCTGCAGTTCGTAATGACTGCCCACAACTCCTTGAACTTATCAGGGAGCTTGCAGAATATGAACGTGCATTGCATGAAGTTGAAGTATCATTAGAGCATTTCGAAGAATCCGGGTTTGGTCCCTGTCCGGTCTGGTGGGGGATCGTTGCTGAAGTCGATGATGATATTGTCGGATTTGCTCTCTATTATATCCGGTATTCCACATGGAAAGGACAACGGCTGTATCTTGAAGATATCATCGTAACAGAAGAGTTCAGGGGATGCGGAATTGGTAAGATGCTATTTGACGCCGTTCTTGATGATGCCAGAAAGAAGAATCTGAACGGGGTGGTCTGGCAGGTGCTTGAATGGAATGAACCGGCAATAAACTTTTACAATAAATATTCCCCGACCTTTAACCAGGAATGGATAACCTGCACCATTGAAAGAGTGTGAGGTTCAGGCAGATCCAACCCTTCAAGTCTGCTGTAAGTCTGATTTGAGGGTACTGTTCTGGAAGGGGTACTCTGTCACGGTATCGGCAGGCAGAGCAGGATGGATCTTCCCCTCCTTGTGTTCATCCCTGGCGATGATGCAGGAGACCGGATACAATCGTTTTTATACCCAAAGAAAGGTAAATTCGGGCAATGAGGGGGAAGACTGAGGCCTCCCTGTCAGGACCAGGACTCCAGGGTTTGTGTACTTTAATGTATCATGTCATCCACCTATCATATGCAGATTTTTTAGAGAGTGAGTATCTCCGGTAGAGGTCAGCCTGGAGGAGAATTCTGGCAAAAGAGATTGGAACGGCCGATAAAGTTCAGAAATGGCTGTCAATGGGGATGGCGTTCCTCAAAAAGGATCAGCAGGACCGTGCGTACTATGCATTCAAAGAAGGTCTTCGCATCGATCCTGAAAACTCAGAACTCTGGTATCAGACCGGAATAGTTCTGGCAAAGCAGGAGCGTCACCGGGATGCCATGAAGATGTACCGGAACGC
The DNA here is from genome assembly GCF_000013445.1 of Methanospirillum hungatei JF-1. NCBI lineage: Archaea > Methanobacteriati > Methanobacteriota > Methanomicrobia > Methanomicrobiales > Methanospirillaceae > Methanospirillum > Methanospirillum hungatei. Next base: position 1,672,451 of record NC_007796.1, on the reverse strand, counting down.
TCTGAAGTACGATCCGGATAATCTGCAGGCCCAGCTTCGCCTTGGTATGTCGATGCATGAAGTCGGCATGTATAAAGAGGCCATCCCTGTTTTAACCCGGCTTGTCGAGCGTGAATCTGAGAATGATCAGGGATGGATGTACCGGGGTGCCTGCTATCTTGCACTTGGCAAGTTTCGTGAAGCTCTCACCGACCTTGACATGGCGATTGACTGGGGGGCGGAACAGGCGGAAGTCTGGGTTTTAAAAGGCTATTGTCATGTCCAGCTTGGAGAATATACCGACGCACTTGATGCCTATTACTTTGCCATTGAGATAAATCCAGATGATCCGGTTGCATTTTTCGGCCTTGCAAACACTCTTGTCCATCTTGAAGAGCGGGAACAGGCGATCGATGCCCTGAAAAAAGCCCTAAAGATCGATCCGGACTATGCTGATGCCTGGCGAATGATAGCAGACCTGCTTGCAGATTCAGGTGATATCCCTCAGGCTACCAGTGCATATGAGCACGTGCTGAAGCTTGAACCCTGGGATCTTGATACCCGGTACTCGTACTCAATCCTGAAAGCCGAGTTATCTGATGATAAGGCTGCCGTCACCGATATATTAAACCAGATCATCAATGAAGGCCAGGAGTCGGTCACCTTTTACAATAATCATGGCCTTACTTTGATGCATCTGAAGAAGTATGATAGTGCTCTCCAGGCATTTAACCGGGCATTGCAACTGGGAAAAGACAATCCCTCCGTCTGGCATAATCATGGTGCTGCCCTCTATAAACTTAAATGGTACAAGGATGCCATGAAATCCTTCCAGCAGTCCTTAAAACTCAATCCGAAAAATGTCAACTCCTGGGTTGGTATCGGAATGGTCGCCGTTGCCCAGTATGAATTCAGCCGGGCAGCAGCTGCATACACCCATGCAGCCCAGCTCAGTCCCCGGAAAGTAAACATCTGGATCATGCTTGGGGATACCCAGATTGAACGCGGACAGTACCAGGAAGCAATTGCTGCATATGAAAAAGCCCTGGAACTTGATCCTGAAAACCCAACCGCCTGGAATCAGCGTGGACTTGCTCTCCGGCTGCTTGACAGTCACCCGGCGGCTCTTGAATCATTCGAACATGCTGCAGAGACAAAGAATGCAAAGCCGGAGTCATGGATTAACCATGCGATTACCAGCTTTGAGCTGGGAGAATATCATCAGTCGGTTCATTCGTTTGAGCGTGCATGTAAATTCGGTCCGATCCCCTCTGACAGCTGGCTGATATACCTGAATGCTCTGGCCTATGAACATGAAAACCAGAAACTTATCAAGGCATCAGAGCGGTTTATTGAATTGTTCGGACCTGATGCAGAGGTTCTCTTCCTTCTTGGTGTTGCCCAGTATGAGTTGAAACAATATGAGGCAGCCCTGCATCATTTCAGAGAGACATTAAAGCTGGACAAGGACCATACTGATGCCCTTTTCTGGGCCGGTCTGACCCTCCTTGAGCTCTATCAGTTTACCGAGGCAATAACCGCATTTGAGGGAGTGGAAGATAATCATCCGGATGATGATCAGGCCTGGTATTATCATGGGAAGGCACTTGTCGCATTACATGAACTTCAGAAAGCAGAATTTATTCTGAAACATTCGCTCCAGTTAAATGATCAGTCTGCTGATGCCTGGTATCTGCTTGCGGATGTCCAGCATACCAGGAAGGCGTATGCAGATGCCCTGCAGTCTGTTGGAAAGGCCCTTGATCTCTCTCCGTCAAACAATGAGATATTAAAACTGAAGGCAAAGATCCAGGTTGCTCTGGGTTCATTCCGGGGTGCCTGTCAGACATATGCTGCCATCAGTGAGCCTGATGCGAGTGATACTGAGGTTCTTACCGGATACATGCGTGCTTTGTATCACACCGGTCAGTTCAGGGAAGCATATAGTCGTGTCACCCGCCTGCTGGTCAAGGATGAGAAGAATCCTGATCTCTGGAGGATGCGGGCAGAGATTGAACGTGCCCAAGGGTTGTTTGATGAGGCTGCGAATGCTCTTACTGAGGCGTGTAAATATGCCCCGAATAATAAAAAACTCTTATCTTTGCAGGCGATTGTCCTCTATGAAGCAGAGAAATATCCGGAGGCCATATCGGTTATCGACAAGGTCCTCGGGTTTGATCCGCTGAATGGTGAGTTATGGAAACGGAAAGGGGCGGCCCATGATAGTCTGCAGCAATATGATCAGGCTTGTGAATCCTACCTGAAAGCAGCAGAGTTCCTACAGGATGATCCAGATCTCATACGAAAACTGGGGGTAGCCCTGTATAAGACCGGGAAATGTGACAAGTCTCTTCCACGGTTTGACCAGTATCTTGAAGTGGTTCCGGATGATCCTGAGATCTGGGAGATGAAAGGGAAGGCTCTGTTTCATCAGGGGAAGTATGAATCTGCAAGTGCTGCCCTCTCCCAGGCGATCCTTTATCGTCCGGATGATATGGATCTTCTCTTCAGGTATGCACAAAGTCTGATTAAATCCGGTGAGTTGCTGACGGCAATACCTCCGCTGGATCAGGTTATCGAACAGAACCCGGAGAATGCCGAAGCCTGGAAATTGAAGGCAGAGATTGAACAGACGCTTGGGAGAGAGGATGAAGCAGCTCAGGCGGTGGAAGAGGCACTCCGGCAGATCCCTGATGATCCCGGTCTGATGCTGGCAAGGGTAAAATCCCTCTATGAGGCTGATTCATATGCAGAAGGACTGTCACTTGTTCGCCGGCTCATTGATAAAACTCCGGAGAGTACTGAGGCATGGTCGTTGTATGCAGAGCTGCTCTGGATGACTGCAGATCATAATGCCGCTGCGGCAGCATTTGACCGGATTCTGGCTCTTGATGATACCAATGCCAAAGCCTGGTTTTTAAAAGGGGATTCGTTACAAAATGCAGGCCGGTTTGAAGAGGCTGCCGTTGCCCATGAGCGGGCGTTCTCTTTAGGTGGTGACCCTTCTGTCGGACTGATGCTCTCAAGGAAGATGCGGTACCTACAGCAGAAGAAGGCCTGAAATCCTACTTTTTCTGTATTTGGCAATCCGGGGGTTTATTCTCTCAGTGCCTGTTCTGCCCATAGTAAAAAGTCAGCCTGGGTCCGGGTTTGCGGCCCGGCTCCTGCACTCCGCACTATCTTTTCCGCAAGAGGTCTTTCAATTCCTGATGCCATGAGCAGAGCGACAGCAAAAAGCCCGGTTCTTCCTATCCCCATCCGGCAGTGAACAAGGATAGAATCTCCTTTTTTGAGGTATTCTGCATATTTTTTTGCCAGTTTCAGAAGGTCATCAGGGCGCTCCGGAACTCCGAAATCTGAAATCGGGAAGCAGTCGATGGTAATTGCCCGATCTTCATCCCTGATTAGTTTCATGTACTCTGGAGATATGCTGGCAATCTCATCAAAGCAGGGAAGAGAGATTATCGTCTGAATATTTCGTTTTTCCAGTTCTGCTAGAAAGGTCCCTATGTCTTCGTACCTGCCAGGCATAGGATGCAGGAACAAGGATCCAGGCAGGTGGTCAGGGAGGGCGACTTTCCTGAATAGTAATCCTGATGCCTCGAATTCCATGTATCTACACTATCAATATCTGCCGCTTTATATAAAAGTTGCCTGTATGGATCGGTTTTTTCTCACAGAACACCGTCTTTTTGTTTGAAAATCAGAGCATCAGCCAAATCGCTTATATATTCAGCCGACTACCATTCTTACAGCCATTGCATGTGATATACGAGGAGATGGGAACCAGATGAGGGAAAGGGGTAGTATGAGGGCATGGGTACCGGGTATCCTGATCATTCTTATGTTCTGTATGATCCTTCCATCCTGTTGTAGTGCAGGAAATCCTGTTCAGCAGGTGCAGAACCAGGTTGTGATCTTTTCCGGTCAGATTCCATATGGGGATGGAAATGTGTCAATTCGGGCTGATTCAGGGGCTTTGTATCAGATTCCTGCTATGACACCGGTGGGGATTATCCAGGCACTGGCCGGGACTGGTATGATTTCCAGTTATCGGATTGGGGATGAGCTGATTGATAAACGGGGTATTTTCACCCTTGACGGGGTAAATTCATATCAGGTGACTGAACATGATGCCTGGTTTGTCCTGGTGAATGGTGTTCAGCTGAGAGAATACCTTCTTCCTTCTGTAGAAGGTCTGAATACCTATCTCCTGAAGGATGGAGATGACGTTCTTTTCGCGTACGGTGATCCGACCCTGCCTGCCAGTGCTGCAAAAGCCCTTATCTGGGTTCAGGTGGGGAGCAAGAATGGGGTGATGCAATTTGTCTCTCCTTCTGCCATGATGGGTCAGTATGTTATTTCACAGATGCCTGTCGTATCAACCCCCGTTCCCACCGTGGTTCCGGTTGTAGAGGCCACCGCTGTTCCGAGTCCTGTTCCCACTGCTGTTCCGGTTGTAGAGGTCACCGCTGTTCCGAGTCCTGTTCCCACTGCTGTTCCGGTTGTAGAGGTCACCGCTGTTCCGAGTCCTGTTCCCACTGCTGTTCCGGTTGTAGAGGTCACCGCTGTTCCGAGTCCTGTTCCCACTGCTGTTCCGGTTGTAGAGGTCACCGCTGTTCCGAGTCCTGTTCCCACCGTGGTTCCGGTTGTAGAGGCCACCGCTGTTCCGAGTCCTGTTCCCACCGTGGTTCCGGTTGTAGAGGTCACCGCTGTTCCGAGTCCTGTTCCCACCGTGGTTCCGGTTGTAGAGGCCACCGCTGTTCCGAGTCCTGTTCCCACCGTGGTTCCGGTTGTAGATGCTCCTGCCGTTCCGAGTCCTGTTCCCACTGCTGTTCCGGTTGTAGATGCTACCGCTGTTCCGAGTCCTGTTCCCACCGTGGTTCCGGTTGTAGATGCTCCTACCGTTCCGAGTCCTGTTCCCACTGCTGTTCCGGTTGTAGATGCTACCGCTGTTCCGAGTCCTGTTCCCCCTGTGGTTCCGGTTGTAGATGCTACCGCTGTTCCGAGTCCTGTTCCCACTGCTGTTCCGGTTGTAGATGCTCCTGCTGTTCCGAGTCCTGTTCCTACTGCTGTTCCGGTTGTAGATGCTACCGCTGTTCCGAGTCCTGTTCCCACTCCCCTGGCAGAAGTTCCCCTGGTTTTGACACCCACGAAGGAACCGGTGAATGAAACCGGAAATATTTCCAATATCACGGATCTGGTTGAAGAACTCCCTAAACCAACACCCGCTGCAGAGAAAGAGGATAACCGGATGCTCTATTCAGGTGTACTTGCCCTCCCGGAGGGAACAGTTAATGTCACGGATAGTTCTGGGATTGAGTACGAGATACCGGTGAACACCCCGCTCGGGGTCCTTCACATGCTTCTTATAGATAAAAAGATACAGAATCTGTGTATAGATGACCGTGGTATGCATAAGGGAGGCATCTTAATTCTGGAAGGAATTAATGAATTTTTCAACACAGCAACAAAAGTGTGGTTTGTCAGAGTAAATGGAGAACTTCTGGAAGATTATGCAGAACCAAAAACCGATGGTCTGAATCTCTACTTACTCATGGCCGGAGATACTGTCTCATATTATTACGGGAATCCCACCGGATCACTGCAGGATGCAGAAGCAATGCTAGTTGTGACACTTGGGTAATTTACTTCCACCTGGAGAGATCTTTGGTAAATACCCTTACCATCTCTTCTGCTTTTTCCGGCTTCAGATTTAACATCTGTGCAGGCATCGGAGTGCAGTTCTGAATCATTCCTTCATGAGTGTGTTCAGGTTCGGTAAATACTCCATTCCGGTAACAGGTGATACAATAGGTAGAACTCTCCTGCCCGTCCTTCTCTGTCCCGGCATCAGCACTGGTAAAGAGGGGCATACCACAACTCTGACAGTAAGGGACAATTCTCCCACTCCATCGCTTCAGGGTCTGGATCTGACCGGTCATGAACATCCTGGCCTTATCCATGGGCATTCCATACATCTGTGAGATCATGGCACCCAAGTTCCGCAATCCCTTCCACGGTTGCATCAGGGTTGGTGAATTCACCGTTCTGGTAGCAGTGAGTACAGGAGATAGACGATCTGCTGCCATCCTTCTCTGTTCCATAGTCCTCATCTTTGACAAGCGGCATTGCGCAGCTCTGACATACAAAAACCTGCTTTGATATCTCTCTCCTTCAGGTCAGGATCTCTCTTACTTGAGGGTCAATCCTTTTTCTCTAAACTGATTCATGAGCATTTTTCTCAAGTGGCATATAATATTTTGATATGGGGTGAAAGTGAAAAACAGGTGAACATGTATATCAGATAATCTGTATTGCAAATCTGGTCTATTCGATTCGGATCCTTCATTACCCCGGGCGATAGATATTCAGATATGGCAGCATGGGTGTGTACAAAATGCGGATACGTGTATGATGAGCGGTTTGGAGATCCGGAGCATGGCATTGTCGCAGGAACCTTGTTTGAAAAGATACCTGATACCTGGGTATGTCCGCGATGTAAAGCGGCCAAGCCGTTTTTTGCGAAGAAGAAAGTATAGATTTCATTCTTTTTCTTGGTTCCATGGCTGTGGTTTCATCATATAGAGTCCGACACTCACTGATAGTGCAATGATCAGAAGAATGATGCGGATGATATCAGATCTGATCCAGAAAAGAATGGTGCATCCAATTACCACCCAGAGCAGGAGGATTGTTCCCAGACGTGACTTCAGGGACATCCCTTTCCCGCTGGTATATTGACTAATATATTGACCAAAAACCCGGTGATGCATGATCCAGGTATAAAACCTCTCTGATCCCCTGGCATAACAGAGAACGGCCAGCAGGAGAAAGGGGGTTGTTGGAAGGAGCGGGAGGAAAATCCCTATAACTGCCGTGATAACAAAAACCGTCCCTAAAGCGGTATAACATATCCGTGCATACCTGCAGGACACAAGGCATATCTTTTCCGGTATCATTATCATAGTATCAGGGCCCGATGCCAGTTCCTCTCAGAGATCGTAGTTGGAACGGATAAATACGTTCTTTACAGAAGAAACTCAAATAAATCCCCCAGGAAGAACAGTGTCGGACAGTTCTGAAAAACCAGGAAAAATATCCCGTATCAGATTTTCTTTTCCTGTACTGGTAATGATAATCCTGACCACTGGTTTCATTTTTCTTATCGTTCTGATGTCTGTTATTACCTATGAGCAGACAAATCAGCATCTGTATGATATCTGGGAGAGTGAAGTACAACATAATGAGCACCATCTGAAGAGCTCACTGCAACTGATTAATCAGGGCCTCCTGCTCTTTGATCATACCTTTGATAAATCCATGAAAGACCAGTTCTCCATAGTTCTGGACGCGTATAATCAGTCCGGAGGCGATCCTGCCAGGATGAATGTGACGGAAATAAAAAGCAGGTTCAGCCCGGACGTTATCGATATTGCGGATGTTTATATTATTAATGAGAACGGGATCGTGATTGATGCTACCTATAAAGGAGATATCGGTCTTGATTTTAAAAAATGGCCGAATGTATACGAAGTAATCACCCGGATACGAAATGGTTCGGTTTTCGAAGCCGACCGGGCGGTATATGGATTTAGCTCGGTGAAAGAATCACGAAAATTCGCTTATTACCCCACTCCGGATCACCGGTATCTTCTTGAAATTTCATATTATATCCGCGACTTTACTGAAGACAGGAGGAATTTTTCCTATGCCAATGTTATGCGGGCCTTTGTGAATGAAACACCTCACCTCCGTTCAGTGACATTATATGACTCCATGTTCAGGACGCTGTGGAGCATGGATGATCAGAAGAGATCATCAGATCCAGCAGCTATTCAGTATATTCAGAAGGCATTTCAGGGTACCGACCGGATAAAAATCTCTGATCCGGTGAATTCCTCTGAAACATATTATTATTTTATTGATATCTCTGATGATAAGACGGCATCGGGAACGATGCTTGACATGGTTGCACGGATTGAATATGATACCACTGTCATGCAACGGCATCTTGACTCGATACGGTTGTTCCATGCACTCGTTGCTCTTATTGCCGGGCTGCTCGGATTTTTCATCGCATATCTGCTTGCCTATCATATCACAAGGCCGATTCGCCGGATAATTGATGATATTAACCGGATAGCCCATGGCGATTTGAATCACCGGGTATCCTACTCAGGGAGTCATGAATTTTCTGAACTTGAAACAAGTCTGAACCTATTAATCTCTCATCTCAATGATCTGATATCCAGTCTTCAGGAGAAAGAACATCATCTCAGGGAGAGTAAAGAGGAGTATCAGCGTCTTGTGGAGAAGCTGAATGAAGGTATCTGGATTGTTGATCAGGATGAAAAGACAACCTTTGTCAATACCCGGATGGCTGAAATGCTGGAGGCTTCTCCTGAAGATCTTATCGGGAGAAGTACATTTGATATCATTCATCCCTCCTATCACGAAATTATTCGCGAAAAGATGAAGAATCGGAAGAGTGGTCTGTCAGAGCGATATGAAATTCCCCTGGTTACTGCAAAGAATCGCCAGATTATTGCAGAGATATCAGCATCACCGTCATTTGATCCCTATAGCCGGTATACCGGGTCATTTGGTGTTGTTACTGATATTACAAAGAGAAAAGAGAATGAGCAGAAGATACGGTTATATGCCCTGCAGATGGAAGAGCGGACAAAAGAGCTTGAGGCAGTGCGGGATCAGCTCTTTCAAATCAATGCAGATCTTGATCGGATAGTGCAGACCAGAACTGAAGAGGTGATGAGGCTTTTAGAGCAGAAGAATGATTTTATCATGCAGCTCGGTCATGATCTCCGGACTCCGCTGACTCCCATCCTCGGGCTTTTACCACGGCTTGATGAACTTGATGGTGAGGAGCATGCGAACATGGTCCGGATCATTGAGAGAAATGCCCGGCATATTCAGAATATCGCATCCAAATCCCTGAAATTAGCCCGGCTGAACTCACTGGATTATATTCCTGAATGTGATGATATTGATCTTGCAGAGACCATCCGGTCAGTTCTTGAGATCAACCGGATGTCACTCAGGCAGGCGCATATCGAAACTCATGTTGAGGTGCCTGAAGGCTGTATCATTCAGGGAGATCAGATACTTATCCAGGAACTGATTGATAATCTTATCTCAAATTCTATCAAGTTTTCAAAACCGTCAGGCGGATACATCCGGATCCAGGTGAAGAGAGATGATGATACCATAACGCTTACGGTGAAGGATACCGGAATAGGGCTCATGGCTGGTGAGGAGGTTTTGATATTTGAAGAATTCTATAAATCAGATCGATCACGGCATGATAAGAGTTCAACTGGCCTTGGTCTTGCAATCTGCCGGAAGATCGTCCAGAAACATCATGGGACCATTATTGCATCAAGCGACGGTCCTGATCAGGGAACTACTTTTACCATAGTCCTTCCTATCAGGTGTGATACTCCAGGCAATCAGCAGTAATTACTCCGGCTCTGTCATGTCCAGAGTTCTCTGGGCATTATTCATGGCCACAGGTCTGATAAGGTCCGGCCCTTCCCTGCCCGGCTTGTTTACCAGATCTGATACCCGGTGCATCCGGTACTCTGAACTGTCATACCTCTCTGTCTCTGCCGGATGTTTCCCTGCAAGGTATTCCTCTTCTCCCTGCTGCGAGAGGACCAGTGGCATGCGGGAATGAATCTCCTGTATTGGCCCGGTTGCTTCTGTGGTCAGGATTACCATCTCATGACCTGCATGCATGGTTCGTACAAGGCCGGCAAAAGATATGATGGGAACGTCCGGAAGATAGATGTACCATGGCTCTTTCTTTCCTCCGACCGACTTCCATTCATAATATCCGGAAGCAGGAATGAGGCATCGTCCTGATTGCAGGTGGGATTTGAAGAGAGGTTTTTCCTGAATACTCTCTACTCTGGCATTTATGACTCTTCCTTTCAGCCCTTGTGAGAAACCAAAATTCCCAACCAATATCTCGGTATGATTCTGATGGGAAATGACTGCAGGAATCGGTTCTGAAGGGGCAACATTAAACCTGGGGAAGAAGAATGCAGGGGCTGATACATGGTATCGCTCTGCCAGTTCACCGGGGGATGCAGCAATACAATATCTTCCACACATGCTCACTCTGAAGACCGGTTCGGATACCCTGCCTGGATTGCGTAATGGCGTCGTAAAAACCCGAGAACCTTCTCTGACTCGACCCATCTCCGGTCCAGCTTGGTTATCATCTCGTCAATCTGCCTTATCTGATGCATGAGTGTTGACCGCTCCTCTTCATGGAGATCCATCATGGACAGCCAGCCGGTGATGACCGCAAGAGGGTTTCTGATTCCGTCGTTGAGGATAGCAAATTCGCCAAGATTTCTCTCTATCTGAGAAAGTAATGCCTGTTTCTCCTGTTCAAACTCTCGCTGATAGGTAATATCACGGGATATGGAGAGGACAGATCGAACCTTTCCTTCCATGTCAAACTCCGGAAAAAGCCGCCAGTTAAAGGTTACCAATCCCTTCGGTGACTGGAATGAGATATCTGCTTCATGTGGTTTTCCTGTTTCTATAACCTGCTGAATGAGGGCGTCCCAATCATCAGCCAGTCGTGGAGGATAGGCCAGTTCTCCGTACTTCTTTCCGATGAGGTTTTCAGGAGGGAATGGAATATATGGCTTAACTGCAGGATTTACATACAGATGCCTTCCTTCCGGGTTAAATCTCATGACAATATCGGTGTTGTTCTCAACAAGTGCACGAAAGTTCTCTCTGCTTTCAAGAAGTGCATATTCATAGCGTTTCTGAAGGGTTATATCCCTGACCGATCCGATGAACCCGACTTTTTGCATATCTGCATCAAGGATAGGAGAGACCATGATCCGGTAATACCGTTCATTATCATCACCCTCCCCGACATGGCCATGGTACTCCTCGGTTATGATCCTGTTTTCAATTCCGTGATTATCCGGATCTCCTGTTGTCCGTTCTCCAAGAATCAGGATCCTCTCAATAAGAGAAGAGACGCCGGGATACCGGTAGGTACATTCTGAAAAATCCTGGCATTTATTGAGCACCGCTGCAGGCGGGATACCGGTCAGTTCTTCCATGATCCGGTTCCATGCGATGATACGCTGTGATGAATCAACGGCAAGCGTTGCATCTGGGAGAAAATCGATCATCTCTTCAAGAAGGTTTCGGGATTTTGCCAACGCCTTCTCGGATCGTCTTCGCGTCACTGCCTGGACGATCATCTGCTTCATCTCAGTAAACAGGACAAGGGGGTCTTCCCCTTTCTGCAGGTAGAAATCAGCACCGGCATTCAGGGCTTCAATGACTACTTCATGCCTGCTTTTACCGGTACAGACAAGAAAGGGTGTATTGTCACCATTGCCCCGTAAGGTCCGGAGGAGTTGTAATCCGTCAAGCCCTGGCATCTCATAATCCGCTACAATAGCATCATATGTGTGGGTATGTATATGTTCCAGGGCATCTTCACCATCTGTTACCTGGGTTACGACACACCCTCCCAGTCGGTCTTCAAGAAAAATACGGGCAATATCGCCCATACTCGGTTCATCATCGACAAATAGAACTGATATTGGGGTGGAGGTTTCTGGATTCAGGACTCGTCATCTCCGGGGGGTGCTGGGGGTACGGGAACTGCAGGGGATTATAATGTTTCTTTGGTACTGGTATTTCTTATAGATATCCCCCGGCTATTGATGAAGAACTTTATCAATCTCCTGTAATATTCCCTGTTTCTGAAATGGTTTAATAATATAACTCAAAGCTCCGCATTTGAATGCCAGTTTTGCCATCTCAACAGACTGAATGGCGGTCACCATAATCACCTTTGCAGCAGGGTTTACTCCAAGGATGGTCTTTAAAGCCATCATCCCGTCCATCTTTGGCATGATGATATCCATAAGAACCAGATCAGGTTTTGTCTTCAGATATAACTCAACTGCCTGCTGACCGTCTTCTGCCTCACCGACTATCTCAAACCCTTCTTCAGTAAGAATATTTACCAGAATGGTTCGCATGAACCTGGTATCATCGACGACTAAAACCTGAACCATATCCGGTGCCCGTCATATATATGCAGGTTCATCACCCTGACATTCTGAATTTGTAAGTACTATGCTCTGGATGGTGTGTTCATCCAGTTCAAAAGAGATGCCGAGCACTCCGGTCTTTTTATCTTCTTCGATGATAGGGACCGTCCATGATATCAGAACCCTGCATTTATCCTTATTTCCGCAGGGATATACTGCACAATCTATCTTCCCGGCTAGTGCAGCATCACACCGCCTCTTCCATTCCTCCCTGACCGAACTGTCGGTCTCTATCTCATCTACTGAAATTCCGATAAGGCTCCCCCATCTGGTTGCATGATGCATGTTCTGCTGGGTAAAATGATAGTTCACATCAACCGCCCATATCCGTGCCGGAAACGAGTTCATAAGGGTGGAGAGAAATGCCTCCCGATCTGACAGTATGTTCCTTAACTGGATCTGTTCAGTCAGGTCAATACCAACTCCTACAAGCCCGTTTAATTCTCCGTCAGGAGTTCTGACCGGCTGACGGCGGAAGAATATGTTCTTCGTTTCACCCGTCTTCGAAGAGATATCCTCAACATTTTCCAGAAACGGGATGCCATGGGTAAAAATGAGTTCCTCTGACCGGTTAAACGCCTCTGCAAGTTTTCTATCAGGCAGGGTATCCCCGGTCTTTCCGATTATCTGGTCTCCACAAATCCCGCACATCTCTTCAAACAGGTGATTCACATGGAGAAATTTTCTATCTGCATCCTTCATGTAGACGATACCGGGAATGGTTGTAAGGATGGTTGAGAGTACCTGGTTGGTATGAGTGATCGCATCATTCTTCTTTTTCAGTGTGATATGGGTCCCGATACGTGCCAGCATTTCACGGGTATCAAAAGGTTTGGTCAGGTAATCTCCTGCACCAAGTCTGAAAGCAAGTTCCTTGTCCTGAACAAGGCCGAGCGCGGTGACCATGATGACCGGAATCTGGCAGTATCGTCTGTCTTCTTTCAGAGTTCGGAGAAGATCAAACCCAGAAGCACCAGGCATGATAACATCCAGGAGGATGAGGTCTGTATCCGGGTGTTCCTCCAGTCTTTCCAATGCCTTCTCTGCATCCTCTGCTTCCGAGACCTCATAGCCCTCCATCATGAGCCGGTTTTTCAAAAATTCCCGAATCGCGGGATCATCATCGACTATCAGGAGCCTGGCATCCGGGGGTACCATGGTACATACCTCTTCGTCCGAGGTGATAATTCTGAGTGATGTCTGTGGGTCATTACCGGTGCCGGTCCAGTTCCTCATTACACAGCCGGTCACAGTACCCGATATCAGGATGGGTTCGTGGTACATACTCCCAGATACAATGTGAGAACCGGGATGCAAGAACCATAACCTCATCATACAGGGCTTTCAGATGAGGTTTATTAATCCGGTATACCCCGGTTATCTGCCTGATGACCAGCTGACTATCTGAGTATACATGTATCGCTTCTTTTGTCTCTTCAGCTGCCCTCGTGAGCGCTTTTATTATGGCCGTATATTCTGCGACATTGTTTGTGGTCTGACCAAGAAAGCAGACATAATCAGCAATCCGGTTGCCATTCTCATCTTTTATCTGATATGAACAGGCAGCAGGACCTGGGTTCCCCCGCGACGCCCCGTCGGTATATATCATCATCATTGCGTATACTGATACCCCGGAGTCTTACTTATAGGGATTGCTATACAGACTGGAAGGACCATAGCATACCGGATGGCATATACTTGATGACCTATCAGGATTATAGTGTAATGCCAAATTTTTGTATGAATCCAGAAAATTTGGTCTTCGGTATGAAGTGCAGATAGTGCACAGGCTTTGGAATTACCGATTTCATAATAATCCTTCCAAACTATGCGGTCATTGTACTGGTACAGGCAGTTCGTATGAGTATTTTAGAGCTTGCCCTGATGGGTTTTATTATTGGTCTTACCGGTGCCCTCGCCCCGGGTCCGACGTTGATTGCAACCATCCGTTCTGCCCTTCATGTTGGCTGGACAGGAGGACCGCGGGTAACTCTTGGACATGTCATTGCTGAGATGGTCATTGTTGTGCTCATCGCCGCCGGTATCTCATCATTTCCTGAAACTCTCCGCCCAGCCATTGCGGGAATCGGCGGTTCTGCCCTGATCCTGTTTGGTGGAATGACTCTTTTCGGAGCACGAGGAGCAGCAATCTCCGCTGATATCAGCATGGAGTCTCCATCAGGCCCGATCCTAGCCGGACTCCTGACCAGTGTGTCAAACCCGTACTTCTGGATATGGTGGTTCTCCGTTGGCAGCGCCCTCCTTATCAGTTCTCTTTCCCAGGGGGCCGCCGGACTTGCAGCATTCATCGCCGGTCACTGGGCAGCAGATCTTGGATGGTTCACCCTGGTATCTATCAGTATTCACCACAGTAGGATGATGCTAAGCAATCGGATGTATCAGGGGATTCTTGTGCTCTGTGGGGTTATATTGGTCCTCTTTGGGATCTGGTTTCTGATCCAGGCATTTCCCGCCCCATCCCTCTAAATCCGGATCAAACCATATATCATATCTACTTGTCAGGGTAATCTGTCATATACCAGAATGAACCGATTCCTGCAGGTAGTCATTATCTCGCTGGCAGGTCTGCTTTTTTTTGGTGCTCTCTTCACGATCATCAGCATCTCAATAAAGGAGGATGAGATGCGTCAGGATCTTCTCACCGATACCAGGATTGGGTCAGTGGGAATAATCAGGGAAGACCTGTATCAACTTAAGGGAACGATATCTGACCTGAACTCACCTGCATATGGCCGGATAAAAAAATATCTCACTGATGTGGCGCAAAGTCGCCCCCTGACCCGGTTTGTTTACCTGCTCGGGAAGAGCCCTGATGGAGAACTGGTATTCCTGGCAGACTCTGAACCGGATACTTCGGTTATGTACTCGCATCCGGGTCAGAGATACCACGAGGCATCCGGATTAATCAGGGATATGTTCACCCATCCGCAGGAGAGTGTTGAAGGCCCGCTCTCAGACCGATGGGGGCGATGGGTGACTGGTCTTGTGCCGATATATGGCCCGGACGACACAACGGTCCATGCGATCCTTGGCATAGACATTGATGCGACATCCTGGGAGAGTGGCGTCTTTAAAGCGGTCCTTATTCCGGTTATTATCACGTCTCTTCTCTGTCTGCTTGTCATCATCCTTTCAATTCTCTGGATGAGAAAAGATAGGGAACGGGAATTGTTGCAGGCCGCTGAAGAGAAGGCCAGGATGCAGGCAGAAAAACTTGCCGTACAGAACCAGGAGCTCATACATGTCAAAGAAGAACTTGCATTGCTGACCTCTGATCTGGAAGGCCGGGTATCAGAAGATACAGTAGAGATCCGCAAGCTGAATGAGGAACTGAAGGAACGTGCACAAAAGGTTGAATCACTTCTAATCCAGAAAGATCAGTTCATATACCAGCTGGCCCATGACCTCAGGACACCCCTGACTCCCATGGTCGCCATTCTCCCGCTGGTAAAAGAGGCGGTAAGCGATCCCGATTCTCAAAGTCTGCTTGATATGTTCCAGAAAAGTCTTAGATACATGGAGCAGATGGTTGAGGATATCATGGAACTTATCAGGCTCAACAGCCATCATACCATCGACGACGTTGAGGAGATGAACCTCAAGTCCCTGATAGATGAAGAGATTCAGGCAAATTCATTCATGGCAGATGAAAAGGAGCTGGTATTTTACAATCATGTTCCGCCGGAGGTCTCCCTTCATCTGTCCAGGGTGTATTCACACCAGCTCTTTCGGAATCTTATAAACAATGCTGTAAAATTTAATGCCTTTAAAGGAACGGTCACCATTCGCTATCATGAAACGCCAACCGGGCATGAGATCTCCATTCAAGACACGGGTATTGGCATTCATCCTGATGATATCCATAGAATCTGGGATGAGTTTTTTATATCCGACGCCTCCCGGCATGATCCGGAATCGAAAGGGCTTGGTCTTTCGATAGTCAGGAAGATAGTCGATCTTCATGGTGGGACCATCTCTGTCGATAGCCCGGGCACAGGAAAAGGTGCCACGTTTACGGTCATGCTTCCAAAAAGACAGAATAATGAAAAGTTAAAAAAGTAAGGAATAGATGATCGAACCGTTCTGGTTCCATTCTCCAGTGGAAAAGAAGGGGTGATAAAACCTTCCGGGCGCAATCAGGTTATAGGTGGTTATGATCCTCCATAAACCCGTCAATGGTTCGCTTTAAGAATTTCCTGACCTTTTCAGACTCGGTAAATCCCTGATCAAGCCGGTCAACAATTGACGTTATCATCCGCACTCCTCTGAGGACCTGCTCCTGGTGAGGTCCATCCACAAGTCCGGCACTCATGGAGATCAACGTGAGCGGATTTTTAATCTCATCATTTAACGCGGCAAGTTGAGCCATATTCTTATCTATCTGTGCAACTGCACGTTCCTGCTCTGAAAGGAGTTCGAGTTCACGGGTTATGTCGCGTCCGATGCAGAACCTGAGCATGGATTGCTCCATTTCAATAAACCTGATCTGCATATCAAGAGCGATCCGCTTTCCGGCCGGATTAAAGAACCGGAAAATGAACCTCTCCCCTCCAGGTGTTGGATGATTCCAGTGTTCTATCAGGTTTTTACAATCCTCCTTATCTGCAGTACATATGGGAAGCCGGGGAATGGGAAGTCCCACGATCTTTTCTGATGTAAGCCCGGTGAGTTCTTCAAACCGGGGATTACAAACGAGTATTCCTTCATCGTCCCCGATGATAACCGGGTCTGGGAGAGATTTGAAGAGCGCCTCCCACCGTATGTATACTGCTTCAAGCCGTCTGTTCACCAGGTCCAGTGTTTTTTGCAAATCCTCTGATGGGGCAGTATTGCCGGGTTCAGAATTGGTATCCTTCATCATAGTGGATTCTTTTTCCTGTCAGTGAACTCGTTTGTCGGGCAAATTCTGACAGATGATCGGCCATGGTTCAGGTTATAAATTTTGCTCCATCTGGTCAGTGAATCTGAAGTGATCGGGAGGTATTTTCATCTCAAATCTGACTCCCTGACCATAGATACCATGTTCAACAATGGTGATTCCGGTGATTGCCAGGATCTCCCTGATAAGAAACAGACCAAGACCGGTATTTTTCCCATAGCCTCGTAGAAATATCTGTTCTTTTTGCGTATCCACAATTCCCTGTCCGTCATCTTCATATATTAACAGGGGCGATTCCCCAGACAGATCTACATACAATCTGATAGTCGTGACATGATCCCCGTGGCGGAGTGAATTCTCTGCCAGATTATAAAACACCTGGTAGATGAGGGCATCCGCGTAGACTTCAAGGGATGGAATGTCACACACGACCTTCAGGTCAATTGACACCTGCCGAACGGCCCGTTCAAATAATTCACGAACATTATGCCAGACCGGCTCGTGAATGCCGATCTCCTGGTATGCTTTACTAAAGTCGATCAGTTTTCCAATATCCTGAATGGCGTTCTTCTGATGGGCAAGTATCTCTTTTATCTTCGGATTATCTGTCTCACTCTCTGCAAAGAACCGGAATCCGTCAATAACCGTCACCTTATTCCTGATATCATGCCTGGTCAGGGAAGAGAGCAGCATCAGTTTATTTGCCAGCTCAGATTCCTTTTTCATGGCCTCTTTTAATTCTGTGATATCTCTGATGGTTTCAATGGCTCCAATCATTGAGCCTTTGGAATCATAGAGCGGTCCGGCTATCGCCCATTTATATCGTATTTTTCCTTCCCGGTCATGATTGATGACTTCAGCAGAGTAAATGCCATTCTCTTCATTGACATTGGTGTAATACCGTGAAATATCAAGGTCAGGTCGGATTATCTTATCAATAAGCATGGGCCGGTCTTCACCATATACTGCCTGTGCATGTGACATCTTCCCTGCTCTGATCTCTTCTTCTGATCTTCCTGAGATGACCGTCATAGCCTTGTTCCATGCAAGGACATGTCCGGAGATATCGATCACAAAGGTGGGATCCGGCAGACTGTCAAGGATACCGGACAGGAGATTTAATGAATCGGAGAGTGCTTCCTTCTCAAGAGTGAGATTCCATACCTTGATCTGATCAGAGATGTCCTGGACATTTAAAATAAGATAGGGCTCATGATGGGCATCTGTCACGATGGTCAGATCATGTAATGCAGGGAATTCGGATCCATCCTTTCGAACCCGTATCGCCTCTCCGGTCATATGCCCTCGTTCGGTTGCAATCCGTATCCAGACCGGAATATCCTCCTTGTAATCTGGATGAATAAATCCGAAAAATCCTCCCTCTATCGCTTCCTCCGGGGTACATCCATGAATACGGGCATATGCTTTATTTACAATATCAGGGGCATGTACTGGTCCGGCCATGATCCCAGCCTGTGTGTTTTTCACAATGTCTGCGAGCCGGTGGATCTCCTCATGCATCCGGGTCTCCCTGGTAATATCACGGATTTGAATGAGATCCATGGGAAGATCCTCGAGGACTAACCTGACCAGCCTGATATTGAGGGTACAGGCCCCTTTGCCGGAGATATCTGTATTCATGTTCCATTCGTCTTCTTCAGGATTTTTTCTCTGTAAGATGCATCTTATTATCTCATTTGGTGTAGACCCGGCCCTTTCTCTGATATTTTCATCCCATCCAAATAAGGTGAATGCAGCAGGATTTGCATGGATAACTCTCTCCCCATTCCAGAGTATGATGGCATCTGACGCATTTGAAAACAGGGTGGAATATCTTTTTTCAGAGATTTCAAGCGATCTGATACTGCCCCGTATGGATTCAACCATCCTGGATACCGCATCATTAATCCTGTTTATCTCAAGGTGCCGCGACGGTCTTATCTGATGATTCAGGTTTCCTCTGGAAATTTCGTCAAGGTCTGCAAGCAATGTGTCAACCGGTGAAAAGATATACCTCGACAGGAGGTATGCAAGGGCAAAGGCGAGGATGATAGCAATTAAAATCAGAGATATTGCCAGTGTAAGCAGAGATCCTTTCTCCTGCTCGTAGTGCTGTGTGGAATAGACTATCTTTGCGACATGATCAATATACGCAGAAGCAGGACTTACATTATCACCACTCTCAATAAAAAAGAACCTGGTAAGTGTCTGATTTCTCTCATCAGGAAAGTCCCGGGTTTCATGGGTGGTATATACATCCTGTGCAATCTCCGCATCGTGCGGATCAGCCTGAACCGGATTTTCATCCAGCTGACTTGTGATCATACCGGTGCTCCCGATAAGATCCAAAGCCAGAACCCAGGGATGCTGGTTTAATACCTGGGTAACCAGAGCATGTAAAGAGAGTTCACTCCGCTCTTTTGTATAATCATCATAAATCCTGTAGGTGGTCTGGATCAGGTACTGGTGGTCGGGAGTCGGCTGGTATCCAAATATTCTCCAGGGATTATCTGAATCAAACCCACGGACCGCCCGGTCAAGCCGGAACGTATCATTCATCCGCATGTCGGTAATGGTCTGAAAAAACGGCCCCCACTTACTGAAATCAAGGTATAAGTCTTTTTTATTGGTAGAATACTCTGCGACCCCTGAGGTATTGATCAGCATGATATCAATCCGGTCCTTATATGCCGGATCGATGCGGGTTATGATATCATCAAAATTCATCTCTGAAGGAGTTCGGGATGACCGCTCATACTCCTTGAGGACCAGGTTTGTGACGGCAAGAAGAGGTTTTTTATATGTTGCCTCCCAGAGCATCTGCCCTTTGGTTATACGATCAGATGCACTCTTCAATCCCAGTTCTGTCTGAATAAGGTTCTGCCTGAACCGTTCATCAATCTGCTTTGATGTCTCGATATAATAATATCCGGTGACCGAGATCAGGGAGATGAAAATGATACCGATGAACAGAATCATGAGGTTCCTTTTCAGTGAACCCTTGGAATGAGGCAGAATTTTTGGTATCATATGATTCAATATTCAACGTGGATATTTGCATAGTCCGGTAAGAAATCCGGCCCTGATGGTCATCGTCAATCTATACCTCTCACTTGTCAGTATGTGCTGATAAATCTGTGGTACTTGTCAGTTCCTGTCTCATATCTTCATAATAATCAGGTACAGGACAAGCAGCCCGGCGAGGGTTCCGATAATAATGAGAGGAATGTGCTGTTCATATGGTACGTGTCTGGCAGATTCACATGCCTGTTTTAAGTTGTCATAGTTCCCAGAGAGTTCATCAACCCTCTCCTGTACCGGATGGAAGAGATGCTCAATATCAGTAATGGTGGTATTTCCTGATGCAAGTGAATCTGCCATTTTTGAAAGGCCTTTATGCACCGCAGTCAGTTCAGACCTCAGGTACATAATCTCATCATCTTTCATGGCAAGTATCTTTGAAAGAGACTTGACTTCCTGTTTCAGATGTTCTGTCTCATTCCCGTTTCGTTGTGCCGTAACGTTATGAATCAGCTTGGAAACAGCCTCCTGGCGGGTGATGCCAGACCGTATCGCCTCTTCATCAATAGATGCCAGAATGTCCTCCGGAAGTCTTTTCTCGATCTTATCTAGTCCCATTGTCCCCGCTCCTTTGTCGTATATTTATCTGACCGTTTCTTTCACGAGATTTCTGTTCCAGACTCCCCGGTTTTCTATCAGCCATTCCTGTGCCTGCATCCGCTCTCCGCTCTCTTTGCTGATCCTGACATAGGATCCATCAGCCTGCAAAATCCTTGTCTTCACGGTATCATGCAGATGGACCGGGAGTATCGTATTGATGATCTCATCCCTGATCCCAGGATCAAGGACTGGGTAGAGGACTTCAATCCGCCGCTTCAGGTTCCGTGGCATGAGATCTGAGCTCCCCATCAGGACCAGGGGATCCCCTCCATTATGGAAGTAGTATATCCGTGTATGCTCCAGAAATCTCCCTACAATGGTGGTGACAGTTATATTGTCGGATATTCCTTCAATCCCCGGCCGCAAACAACAGATCCCTCTGACCTGCAGATGAATCTTCACTCCCTCCTGTGATGCCCGGTAGAGTGTACGGATAATTCCTGCATCCTGAAGAGCGTTTAACTTAAAGATAATCCTGCCATCTCCATGTTCCTTCTGCCGCTCAATCTCCTGTTCAATAAGCCTTGTTATCCCTTTTTTAATCCCGCCGGGAGCCACGAGGAGATGATGGTAGGCACTAAACTGTGAATATCCGGTCAGGACATTAAAGAGATGGGAAACATCTGATGCAATCTCTTCATTTGTGGTGAAAAGCCCAATATCGGTGTATATCTTGGCGGTTACGGCATTGTAGTTTCCTGAGCTCATATGTACATACCTGACAATCCCGCTCTTCTCTTTTCTGACCACGAGGCAGAGTTTTGCATGGACCTTCAGCCCCATGATCCCAAATACCACATGAGCACCTGCCCGTTCAAGTGCCCGTGCCCACCCGATATTATTCTCTTCATCAAACCTGGCTTTCAGTTCAACCAGGACAGAAACTGCTTTTCCATGTTCACGGGCATCCAGCAGGGCCTGCACGATTGGAGAGTTTGTCCCGGTCCGGTACAGGGTCATCTTAATAGCCAGAACGTCAGGATCATGTGCAGCAGCCTCTAAAAACTTAATCACCGGTTGAAAACTCTCATAGGGATGGAACAGAATAATATCCCGCTGTTTTATAGCATGAAAGATATCAGGATCCCGCTCCAGTCGGTCAGGCACAGACGGGGCATATGGAGTATCCTTCAAATCAGGCCGGTCTATATTCATCATACAGAAGAGATCTGCAAGACCAACCGGTCCCCTGACCCGGTAGAACATATGTGGGTATTTCGCAAGTTTTGCCCCCATCATATCCACGATAGCAGGCATCATATCCTCCGCTATCTCTATCCTGACCGGGGTTCCGATCCACCGTTTGCTGATCGACTGTTCGACTGCACTCAAAAGATCATCAGCTTCATCCTCTTCAATCTCAATATCCGCATCACGGGTCACCCTGAACGGGTACGCAGCCACAATCTCCATCCCGGGAAAGAGGAGGTCAAGATTATCTGCAATGAGATCTTCAAGGAAAATAAACTCCTGTCTTCCTGAGATATCTTTTCCGTCTGGATCGGCGGGAAGTTCAATCAGGCGGGGGAATAAGGTATTCGGGATTTTTATCCTGGCAAATAGTTCTTCCTGTGATCCCGGACGTTTGAGGATAATTGCAAGATTGAGTGCAAGGTTGGATATAAACGGGAATGGATGCGATTTGTCAAAGGCGAGTGGTGTCAATACCGGAAATATCTCGCGGAAGAAGAATCTCCGAAGTTGTTTCCGCTTTGTTCCATCAAGGGTTAATCTGGAATGAATAATGATTCCCGCTTTCTGCAGTGCGGGGATTATCTCCTCTGACCATACCCGTGTCTGCTCTTTCAGGAGGGGAACAAGGTCATTATTTATCCGCTCCAGTTGCTCCATCGTAGTCAGGCCATCGGGAGGTAGCTTTAGGACACCCTCTGCCAGTTGATGATGCAGCCCGGATACCCTGACCATGAAGAATTCATCAAGATTATTGGCGAAGATGGCCAGGAATTTTATCCGTTCCAGAAGGGGATGTGTCGGATCCTTTGCCTCGTCCAGGACATGCTGATTAAATCGTATCCAGGAGAGTTCACGATTGATATAAAGTGCCGGATCAGATAATAATGAACATGCCCGATCCGGGTAATAGTCCTCAGGCTCTTGTGACTGATCCATTATACATGAATTCTATCAGGATATGATAAAGGTTGATATTGAAGGACAGTCTGCTGATCCAAAAGCGATTGTTGGTATGATGGATCCTTCAGCCCGGCTATACGCCAGCTGGATACCACAACATTTGCAGTCCTTAAAAGAATTTTACCTGGATGGTCCGGGGCATGGACGAGAGGTTTCTCATTATTCCGACCTGGGAGAAGGTAAAGAAGATACATCAGTGTTAGCAGAAATACCGGTGAGAAGCATCAGAACAGGAAACAATTTTTATCCCGATGCTGAAACAACCAGTATGAACTACCCGGTCCTCCTCTTCTTCATGACGGCTTTGATGGTTCAGGTATCTATTGCTGATATGTCAGATTCAGAACATTATGTTACTCACTGCCTCTCATTTCGGCAAGCTATTCTTGGTTCTCTCATAGATATTGATGAGCAGGCGGCAACCATATTGCTGAAGCTTGCGAACCCGGGTATCCGTAGTGATGACATTACACCTCTTTTGTCATCAATAACATCTGACAATCCTGCAATTATGTTTGCAGCCCTGATTTCCTCTGATGGAATCATATCTCATATCTCTGATGATTCGTATACGTCTCTTATTGGAACTCACATTCCCTATGATTTCCCTCATGATCAGCGAAGACCCTTTATCTTCAACCAATCAGTCTACGAGATTCCTTTTGGGACCGGTCACATAACATCTTCAGGAAGGGATGTTATATGGCTTGTCCGGACAGGTCAGGGTATTGAACATCTCATGATTCATCTGAATGATGAGAATTTTGGTGAGGTTGCAGCGAAAAGAGCTGGTTTAAATCCGGATGTATTTGCAGTTCTCATGGATAGTGATGGAAATGTCCTCTGGTGTTCTGATTATGATGAATTGAATTCAGTCCCGCCTGATAATGTGCTGACAGAATTTCCAACATTTCGTGATGTGAAAGACCTTGTCAGGTATACCTGGACCGGGAGAACGGTGTATGATGTATGGAACAGCAAGGGAATTGTAAGGACCGGGGTATGGTCAGCAGTTCAGGTGTATGATCAGGTGTACCGGGTCTTTGTTGCCGGCTGATTTCCACGTGAGTCCTGATAATAGAAATAGCATGATAACCATAGTGATATAGAATGGCCGGAAAGAGAATCCCCTATGGTATAAGTAATTACCAGACCATTGCCAGAGAGGGATATCTGTACGTTGATAAAACAAGGTTCATCCGGGTTCTTGAAGAGAATCAGGAACCGTTTGTTTTTTTTCTCCGGCCCCGGCGGTTTGGAAAGAGTCTGTTTGTCTCTCTTCTGAGTAATTACTATGATCGATTGCAAAAAGATCAATTTAATGAATTCTTTACCGGCACTGATATCTGGAAGGAACCAACTCCGAAAAAAGGATCATACTACGTATTGAATTTTGATTTCTCCGGAATATCAACTACCACAGAAGAAGAACTTGTGGAGAGTTTCAGTCGTAAAATCCAAAACTATCTGAATCTGTTTCTTGCAAAATATAATATTCCCATAACTCTTCATAGCCATTCATCTCCTGCTGACGTTTTGGCAGAATTTTTCTCCCTGGTATTTACCAGAATTGATGGACAGATATATGTCATCATTGATGAGTATGATCATTTTGCGAATGAACTCCTTGGATTTGACATACAGCTCTTTCACCAGAGCCTTGGCGGGAATGGTTTTATCAGGAAATGGTTTGAGGTATTGAAAGAGGCGACTAAGACAATAGTTGGCAGGATTTTCGCAACCGGTGTATCTCCGATAACGCTTGACAGTCTTACCAGTGGATTTAGTACCGCACGGGACCTGACCCGAAGCCCGAGACTCCATGAGATGATGGGATTTACTGAGTCAGAAGTTGACATGCTCATTCATGAGGCACTTCCTGAAGAGATCATCTTTCCCGGGATGATCGAGACCCTCCGGGAGTATTATGATGGGTATTGTTTCAGTGAAGATTGTACTGCCCGTCTGTTCAATAGTGATATGGTCCTCTATTATCTTACAAGTTGTCTTGACCGGCAAAAGCCCCCGGAAAAACTTCTTGATTCGAATATTATTAGTGACTATAGCAAGTTTGAAAAACTGATGCGGATAAAAACTCCTGATCAGAATTTTTCAGTCCTGTCCAGGATAACCAGTGACGGCTTTGTTTCAGCAAACCTCACCGAGACCTTTACTCTTGATATCTCTTTTTCTGAAGATGATTTCATCTCGCTTCTCTTTTACCTCGGGCTATTGACAATCCAGGAGTCACTACCCGGCAGAGTGCAGGTAAAGACTCCAAATTATGTCATACATGGCCTGTATCATGATTTCATGATGCAGATGATCTCACGAGAAGCTGGATTGGATGTACAAAGCAGCGTAATTGCAGATGCCATTTATCAGATAGCTTACTCCGGGAAGTGTGATAAACTGGTTTCCCTTGTTGAAGAGGTTCTCCATGCTTTTTCCAATCGTGACTATATCGGCTTTGATGAAAAATACCTGAAAATTCTCATATTCGCCTATGCCCATATGAGTACTCTGTACCTGGTAAAATCAGAATATGAAATTTCAGGTGGATATATCGATATTGCGTTCCTACCACGGGAGCCCTGGCATCCGGATTACTATGCTCTTTTTGAGTTAAAATATATAAAATCAGGTCAGAGTTCACCAGAGGCAATAAACAAGGCATTGAAAGATGGAATAGAGCAGATGACACGGTATGGATCGTCACCAGAATGGGCATATCAGAAAAAGGTGAAACGATGGGTCCTTGTCTTCGCAGGTGATCGGTGTGTGCATAACCGGGAGGTCACCCCGTGAATTCATCTGCACAGGTCCAAAAACTCCCTATCGGTATCCAGTCATTTGAGAAGATGAGGACCGAAGGGTTTGCATATGTGGATAAGACTCCTTTCATTGCCTCCCTTGTAAAGAACGGGTCATATTATTTCTTATCACGGCCCCGGCGGTTTGGAAAGAGTCTCTTCATTGACACCCTTGATTGTGCCTTTTCCGGACGAAAGAAACTCTTTAATGGGTTGTTCCTTGATGATCCGAATTCCGGGTGGGATTGGACCCGTATATATCCTGTCCTTCGAATAGACTGGTCTGCATTTCCTGTCAGAACCCCTGATGAACTCAGAGCAGGGATTCAGGAGATCATAGATGAATGGGGAAAAAAGTGGGACTGTACCGCTTCTGAAGGGTCATTGTCTGGAAATTTCTCGCATATTGTCAGATCAATACATGAATCAGCCGGAGAAAAGGTTGTCATCCTCATCGATGAATATGACAAGCCAATACTCGATACCGTAGAGGATGTCCAGACTGCAATCGGGATGCGGGACATTCTCAAAGATTTTTATGGGGTATTAAAATCTCTCGATCCTTATTTGAAGTTTGTCATGTTAACCGGTGTCTCCAAATTTGTAAAGACCGGTATCTTCTCAGGCCTGAATAATCTGAATGATATCACCCTTGACAGTGCATACTCCGGGATTTGTGGATACACCGAAAGAGATATCTCCACTATCTTTCATTCCTGGCTTTCCAAATATTCAATAGAACAGGTTCGTGAGTGGTATGACGGATATTCGTGGACTGGGGAACACGTGTATAACCCGTTTGATATCCTGCTTCTCTTTTCAAAAAAAGTATTCAGACCCTATTGGTTTGAAACTGGAACACCTTCTTTTCTCATAAAACTATGGTCCGTACATCCCCGGTTTCCTGCTGAATATGAGGGGCTGATTGCAGGAGATGATCTTCTTGGTTCATTTGATCCTGAGCATATCAGGCTTGAAACCCTCCTCTTTCAGGCAGGGTACCTGACGATCAAAACCTGGTCGTCGGATCCGGTGAGAGGATTTACCTGTGTTCTGGGGTACCCGAACCTTGAAGTCAGAACTTCCTTGAATCTCTTATTTTCTGATACTCTTCTGGGATATTCTGTATCAGAATCCCGGGTCCGACTGTATGAGATTCTTGAAGGGGGACACGCTGATCAGTTAAAAGTTCTCATCGAGTCACTTTTCGCTTCGATTCCCTATGAATGGTACCGAAAAAATCAGATGTCCGGATTTGAAGGTTTTTATGCAAGTATATTGTACTCCTGGTTCGCAAGTCTCGGGTATGAGATAATTGCTGAAGATATGACAAATAAAGGACGAATTGATCTGACAGTAAAAACACGAACCGGTATCTGGATCTTTGAATTTAAAGTGTCCGATATACCTCCTGAAAATACATCAGCCCTTGAGCAAATTCATAACAGGGAGTATGTTCAGAAATATTTCGCCGATCCCCGGAAGAAATTTCTGATAGGCATCACATTTGATCCACAGTCCCGCAATATTATTCACTTTGAATCAGAGATAATCTGATATACTCTCAGAAACACCATCCCTTCTTCTCATTTTACACGCTTTCTCATCCTCGATAAGTCCATCCTTCATATAGAGTACCCGGCACATGTACTCTTCATGCCAGTCTTCGTGGGTAACCATGATGATGGTCTGTCCGAATTTTTCATTCAGATCACGGAACAGATTAAGAATAGTCCGTGATGTATTCGAGTCAAGGTTGGCACAGGGTTCATCAGCAAAGAGAATACTTGGGCGGTTTATCAGGGCCCGGGCGATGGCGACCCGTTGCTGCTCCCCGCCGGAGAGTTCATACTGCCTGTGATGAATCCGGTGACCAAGCCCCACTTCGTGCAGGATCTTTTCACTCTCTCTCAGGTATTCATTTGGCGAAATCCCCCGTGCCATGGCAGGAAGAACAACATTCTCCTGCACCGAGAGTTCAGGGACCAGGGCATAATCCTGAAATACATATCCAAGTCGGTTCAGCCGGAAATCACTCTTCTCCTCTTCACTCAGCGTTCCCACCGGTATTCCGTCAATAGTGACCGTGCCTGCGGTTGGTTCATCAAGCAGGCCCAGGATATGCAGCAAAGTTGATTTTCCACTCCCTGAGGGCCCCATGATCCCGACGAACTCTCCACTCTCTATTCTACAATTTACTCCCTGAAGAGCCCTGACTTCCACCAGCCCCATCTGATATATCCGGGTGACATCACTTACCTCTATCATTACTGCCCCCTGATGGCATCAAGAATGGGTTCATTTGCGGTCTTCCATGACGGGATAAATCCGGATATCAGCGATACCAGTGCCAGGCTGATGACACTTCGGATGACGGGACCTGGTTCTACCACCGGATACACCGCTCCTCCGGGAAATACAAGCGGATTGATCGTAAGGTAAGCAACAAGGCCTGAGCTTAATGCCAGACCCAGAAGAATACCGCAGGTTGCGATTATCAGAACCTGAATGATGTAGGAATAGATGATGATCTTTTTATTAATCCCGATAGCTTTCAGAATCCCTATCTGACGGCGTTTGTTGATGGTATTTATAAATATCACAATGAAGATGACCACGATTGCGATAACCAGGCTGACCATGGTTGAGATGGCATTAATTATCTCAAAGCTCCGGATAGCATCATTTACAAATCCCTGTCCCTTCTCCTGGAATGTCCGGATCTTTTGAGCAATACCAGACTCCATGAGGATTTTTTTATACCGCTCTTCTTCCCCGTTCTGGCTGAGTTTTACCAGCACTGACGTAGCAGTATCAGATATACCATATACCTGGTTTACTTCCTTGAGCGTCACAAAACCGTTCCGATCAACCCCGAATGAACCGGTATCTAAAATCCCCTTTACCTTCAGGGTTCTTTTCACCCCGTTATTAAAGGTCACGAGAATAGAATCTCCGGCTGTGACTCCTCCGAGTGAATCGGTCTTATCTTTCCGTTCATCAATATTGCCGGCAAGCTGGGCACCAAGAAGGATACTATCGCCATCTCCCTCTGCAAGGAATTCTCCTTCTTTCAGCTTGGTATGCAGGAGCGTCACTTCCTGCTCATATCTGGGATTAAACCCTACTATCTGCCCGGATATCTGGGTTCCATGATAATTATACGTGGCTCCGGCAGAGAACCTGGGTGATGTTCCGATCACTTCTGATATCTGGGAAATCTTCTGTTTGACCTCATCCACACCGGTGATATACAGCGTATTCTCTCGAGGCTCGATGACCAGGTTCCCGTAATTATAGTTGATGGACTGGGTGTTAAAGTTGACAACAACCCCTGAAATGATAGATGGCAGGAATACCAGGTTTACAAAAACCAATCCCATGATCGCAACGGTGAGAAGAAAGGTGAATCGGTTCCCTCGCTGAATTGAGCGTATAGCAAGGAAAAATGCGACTGAAAGGTGATTTCCTGTCATGATCAGGGCTGACGCTGCCGTCTCCAGTAGAGAAATCCTGCTCCAGCCAGGACCACCAGTACCAGAATGATTATCATCCCTGAACCGTTCTTTTCACCAACAAAGACATGAAGTGGTATTACCTCTTCATGAATTCCGAAATCATCCTTGTATTGAATTGTCAGATGAAAGGGGATGTCTCCGGCCTGTGTTGCTTTCAGGGTGAATACCGCTGGTGCATCGTTATCCGGCCCGATGGTTCCGACAAATGCCTCTTTGGTACCATCAAACGGAATATCCAGCGTTGCTCTGACTGATTTCGCCTTGTCAGTTCCGGTGTTTTCTATTCTGCAGACCAGGCTGAACATATCACCAACAAATATCTGTTCTGGATCAAGGATCTGTTTTGCAATCCCCAGTTCACCGGTTCCCTGAACAAGTACCCCGATCTGTTCATTCTGCACAAGCCTGGTACCATCTGCATTCAGGTAGGAGATGCGGACCGGAATCTGCCTGATACCGATGGGAATATCATTATCTGACTGAAATGAAAGGGCCACGGTTGTGCTGTCACCTGGTTTCAGCTCACGGATAAACTGTCGTTCAGGACTTTGCGATGAAAGCGAGGTATTTGGAGTAATTATCTCCACCGTTATATCATGGGCCGTTGCAAGTCCCTCATTCTGCAGATCAAGTGTTATATCAAAGGCACTTCCCGGAGTGATGTTCACGGGTACAGACCGTGAGAGGCGAATGGATGGTTGCTTGATGAGGGTATGTCTGGTATTTACATTAACCGGGATCGGATATTTTACACTCTCCGCTCCTCTGACCCGAATCCAGACTTCAGGGAAGTAGAGTCCCTCACGGTCAGGTGCCTCTACAAGGAAAGTCAAAGTTGTTGACTGACCTGGGCCAATCTCCCCGATGTCCTGGTACCATCCGGATAATACGGTAAAGTCGGTGGTCTTGAGTATTGCAGATTCAACAAAGGCATTGACCGGGACTGTCTTTGACTGTGCAACCATTTCTTCCTGGCCGCCGGGCTTAGTATTCGTCTTTGATGCCTGCATGGCCGTATTTGCAAGGGTCACCTCTATAGTTCCGATGTCATGGGGAAGAATGACATCAGGTGATATCTTGTATCCGGTTATGATAACCGTAGGATCCGTGGAGCCCACACAGGAAGCAGGTACAAGTATCAGCATGAGGGCCAATATTTTGAAAAAGAAAGCGAAATTATTCTGTATCAGGGGCATATATCTCATATTGGTATCTATCTACATAAAAATTTGGATAAAAAAACCTATTCGTGTTTCTCATTCAGACAGTCCATATATTTCTCGATTTCAGGAGATTGGAATTTGCAAAACCTGAAAATGTTTATCCAGTATGTGAAACACGCATTCTGCTCTCTCTTGGATTTTTGTGAAAAAAACAAGGATAATTATGAATATTATTTGATAATATCCGAAATTTATAGCATTTGATCAAAACTATTAATTTCGTGATGAATTGCCCTGACTCTTTTCGTTCATGCTGAGTTTGAGAATTGAAGGAATATTCCTATCCTGATACTAAAAAAATATAAAATAGCACGTTCTATTATCTGGTAAGTCTCTATTGATGTATTGGTGATATCCGGCATTCAGGGGCCGGAATGTTTAAGAAAATTTAAACTACACTATTATACGTCATTAGACTCATGGGGGGATCATAATGGTCACAAAACCAGCTACCAAAAAGACAACTTCCAAAAAACCAGTCAGCTCCAAGACTACATCAAAGGCACCGGTTGCAAAACCGGCAGCAACGGAAAATAACCTTCAGAAGGTTGTTGATCTTCAGGCAAAACAGATCCTGAAGATGGAAAAGATGATTCAGTCCCTGGATGCTGAATTGAAAGAGATCAAAAAACTGGTGATGTCAGAGGGGAAACCAGCACTCGCATCGGTGGCATCAAAAGCAAAGGCACCAGTAAAAACTGCAGTAATGTCATCAAAAGCAGTATCAGCAGGTTCAGATAAAAAGACTTCTGCTCCGGCGAAAAAAACGGCCACTGCCGCGAAAAAGCCAGCATCAAAAGCAGGATCAAAATCTGCTCTCGAAGACATTATTGAAATCCCAAAAGAGATTGCAGACCGGATTAATGCACTGACCCAAGCGAAGAAGGTGACACAGACTCAGCTTGGAAAAGAGACCGACCTTTCACAGAAGAAAATACACGAGATCGCATCCAGGAAAGTCCGTGATCTCAATAAGGATATAATAGCCCGACTGACTACGGTCATCAAGAAATACGAAGCAAAATAACTTTTTTCCCAATTTAATAATCCCTTTTTCCTGTTTTTGATGATAGTACGTTGGTATCAAAATTCAACACGATTCGTTCCCATAGGTCCGGCTTCCGAGCTGGTCTATACAGCACCTTAATTTACCAATATCTGATGATATTCATTGAAGAGCAACGTTCCAATTGTAGCATTGAGGGAGAGGGCCGGTCTATTAAATCCTGATTTTTTCTTGATGATGTCAGGGGGGTAGTATGAAAAAAAGAATATAACTCTCTATCCTATACGCTCTTTACAACTCTTCTTCTATCTTTCCGATCATCTTCCTGATATCAAGCCAGACAACAAGCCCGCCCTTATCTTTCTCACCGGCATTTTTTGTTCTCTTCCTGATGACTCCGATGATGTCCCGGTGCGTGTCGCTGGATGAGGTGTTCTCGCGGTCGATGTCTTCTTGTCCATACGTGGTGACGGAGAAGACATCATCTACCAGGATCCCGATTGGTTTGCTGGTAATGGACCGATCAAGGACGATAATCCGCGAATTTTTCTTACCCGCTGATTCGGTGGTGATATGCATCAGCCCTTTGAGATCCACAATGGTTGTGATCGATCCCCTGAGATCTATTATTCCCTTCAGATAATCAGGGGTACTGGGAAGGGGAGTTACTTCGGTCTGGGTAATGACCTCCCGTGTATCAAAGAGATCGATTGCAAACATCTCTTTTCCCAGAATAAATTCCACGACCTGGATTGTTCCAGCCCGTTTTACTCTGTTCCAATTGGATGAATGAGCAGGAACGGAGGATATCTGCTCCTCCTGCACTGCATCGGCTGATATTTCAACACTATATGTTCCCATATGTCCGGCTCCCATGGTGGTTTATGCAACCTTAAATTTACCCATATCTGATGATATTCGTTGAAGGGCAATGGATGCGTCAGACACAACCCGGTTGATCTGTTCAACAGAGGCTGATACCTCCTCGGTAGCTGCTGCTGAGTTTACCGCTTCTTTTGCCGTCTGCCTGACCATATCTTCAACCTCGGTAATACTTGCAGTGATCTCCTGGACTGCTGCTGCCTGCTCTTCTGCTGCTCCGGCAACTTCGGTCATATTCTGGTGGACCTCATTGATTGCCTGGACAATCTGATCAAACACCTGAAGGGTTTTCCCTACCGCCTCATTTCCTGTTTTTACTTCATGGGAGGATGATTTCATCGAATCTGAGACCATAAGGGATTTTTTCTGCAAGTTTCCAATGATGGTTGCTATATTTTCAGCAGATTTCTGGGATTCCAGTGCCAGTGATTTTACTTCATCAGCAACGACGGCAAATCCCATCCCTGCATCGCCTGCACGGGCAGCTTCAATTGCAGCATTCAGGGCAAGAAGGCCGGTCTGTTCTGCTATTCCGGTAATGACATCAACAATCCGCCCGATTTCATCCATCTGGTTTGTGATATCATTCACGATATTTTCAGTTCCTTCAAAGGACTGCATGATGCTTGCCATGCCTTTCTCAGCATTTCCGGCAAGTTCCATACCCTCATTGGAGAGATTCACGGTCTTCTGGGCCAGGGCTGATGCAGTCTCTGCTTTATTGGCAACTGATCCGACGGTCCGTGAAAGATCCTCCATGGCAGTTAAGGTCTGCTGGATTCCTTCTCCGCTCTTTTCTGCCAGTGAACTGACATGAGTGGAGTTTTCAGTCAGTAAAGTTACACTATTTGCAACTTCCTCAACGCTCGATGCGGTCTCTTCCATGCCTGCGGTGATGGTCTCAACTGCACTTTTTACACTCCCCACTGCGGATGACGTCTCTTCACCCAGGTGGTTTAAAGCATCCTTAAAGTCGATGAAATCACCGGCAACTGCGATATTCGGGTCCATGCGGTCGACAAAATTCCCTTCAGAAAATTCTTTTGAGAGTCGCATGGCTTCTTTTACCGGAATAACAACCGATTCGAGTGTTTCATTAATGCCTGCAATAATCTCCCTGAAACGCCCTTTAAACTTCGTATCATCGCCACGGGCAGAGAGATCTCCACTTTTTGCAGCGTTGATGAGTTTCGTCGTCTCATCTGTCAGCCCCCGGAGTGCGAACACAAGAGTCTGTAATGCTGAACCGATCTCGTCCCTTTCATCCTTCACCGTCGCCAGCTCGACCCGTTCTCCCTCAGCAATCCGGTGAATAACATCAATTGCCTTGTGCTGGAGATCATCAGAAAAACTGTCCATCGTCCTGGCCATATCTCCCAGTTCATCCTTTCTCGTAAGATTCAGCCGGTCTGAAAGGTGACCCATACTCATCTCATTGAGCAGGTATTTGACTTTTACACAGGGAATAGTAATACTCCGGGTGATCAGAATCCCGAGAATGATTGAGATGATGATACCAACGATGGATATTATTGCAATAAGCAAAACCGACTGTGCAAAGGTTGCATCGGCATTGGTATTTATCTTCTCAGATTCTTTCAGATTAATCTGGTACAGATTGGCAATCGCTTCTTCCACTGGTTTTCTGGATTCTGCGAGAGCCCCTCCTGTCTGGATGGATTTTTTTACCTCAAGGTCAGATCCCTTGTCGGCAAGTTCAATCACCTTCTGAATTTCTGCAATATATGAGTTCCAATACTGGTCAAATTTCGTAAGTTCTGCCCTCTCACTCTCAAGTAATGTACTCTTTTTATACTCCGAAATCAGGGCCTCTGCTTCTTTCTGATTCGTTTCAAGAGCATTTTTGATATTTGCTCTTTCTTCGGGTATCAGTGCATATTTGATGGTATCTCCCCTCATAGCGAGTACTTCATCACTTACTGAAGCAATTTGTGACAAAGGAATGAGACGGTCATAGTACATTGCTGTCATCCCGTCATTTATTGTCATCATATTCAGAAGGCCAGCAAGGGCAATGATAATGAGAATGGCTATTAAGACAAGAAAACTGCCCATCAGTTTCCTGCTCATTTTTAAATTATCCAAAAATTCCATGATTCACCCCATATGGAACAGTTGAAATGGATTGTATCACCGATAACGAAGGTCTCCCCATACGTGTATGAAACCCTCGATAATGGTAAAATGATCTTATTATATATATAGGTATGCTGTATTGCTATAATTAATATCAAAATATATCTAAGCATTAATTATTCATACTATGAAAACAATGAATGCTGCATTGATGAAAACTCACGATGATAATCAAAATAAAACCGAGGAGGCGATCATACGTGAAATTCAGCAAATACTGGCTAAAAATCGCCAGGGCATGACAATATCTGATATTTCCAGATCTCTCGGGATTAACCGGACATTAATCCTGAATATCCTCAATCTCATGACCGGCAGAGGAGAGATCTCCATGAGATCCTTTGGAAGGGCAAAAGTGTACACTCTTTCTTCGCGAATTCCTGTTGCGCGACTCTTAAGCCTGTCCTCTGATCTGTTTCTGATTGTCGATGAAGACCTATTTGTTGAAGATGTAAATGATCCATGTGCTTCATTCTTCAACGTTCAGCCAGATGAGGTGAGGGGGTCGAATATCCGGTATACCGGGATCCCTGAATTGTTTTCATATGATATAATCAGGGCACTGGAAGATGCAGTAGCGGGAAATAAACGAATCTTTGAAGATTATGTGGGTATGGAAGGAAAAGAGTGCTTCTTCCGTGTTTCCTGTATCCCCATTCAGGAGAATGATTTCTCAACAAAAGTAGCCCTGGTTCTGCATGACCTGACATTACATAAAAAATACGAGGAAGAGCTGGAAGAGCGTCTGAATATACAAACCCGTGAGCTTTCTTCAAGTCTTCACCGGTATGAAACTCTTGCAGAAGTCGCTCCTGTTGGAATTTTTGAGGCAGATGCAAAAGGCAAAGTCATCTATGTAAATCAAAAATGGTGTGAGATAACCGGGTATGAGCCAGACGAAGTAAAAGGATCGAAATGGGTGAAAGTGATTCACCATACTGAACGGGACTGGATCAAAGGACTCTGGTATGAACATGTCGCCGAGGGAATACCCTGGAATCATGCATACCGGTACCAGAAAAAGAGTGGAGAAGAGGTTCATGTTCTGGGAATGGCAGTTCCATTAAGGAATGATGATGGTGAGGTAACCGGATACCTGGGAACTGTTGTCGATATTACTGATCGTGTTACTGCTGAGCAGATCATTCATGATTTAAATGTATATCTTACGACAATCCTTGAAGATGCAAACGACGGAATTCTTACCCTCGATAATGACAGACGGTTTGTAAGTTGTAATGCTGCAGGATGCAGGATTCTGGGGTATGAAAAGAGTATCCTCACCGGTCAGAGTATCAGAATGATCTACCGTTCAGATGAAGAGTTTGAAAAGATTGGGGAAAAAATTTACCGAGAAATAACTATGACCGGACATTATCGAGGTGAAATTCCGATCATCAGGGGTGACGGTGAGGAACGAATCATAGACGTCTCCATCAGTGATATGAAAGAGCATGGGACCATCACCGGAATTATTGTGCTGTTTCGTGATGTAACTGAGAGTTCGCGGGAGAAAAAGAAGGTGATTCTTCAGGAAAACCAGTTGAAAAAAATACTTGACGGACTTATCGATGCTGTTTGCGTAGTTGACCGGAATGGCACCATTCTGTATGCAAATTCCTGTGCATGTACATATATGACCGGTTCAGAATCACTGGAGAGGGAGAATATGACGTTGTTTGATCTTTTCCCTG
Organism: Methanospirillum hungatei JF-1; assembly: GCF_000013445.1. Classification (NCBI taxonomy): domain Archaea; kingdom Methanobacteriati; phylum Methanobacteriota; class Methanomicrobia; order Methanomicrobiales; family Methanospirillaceae; genus Methanospirillum; species Methanospirillum hungatei. The sequence continues at coordinate 1,636,322 of NC_007796.1, read as the reverse complement.
AAGAAGAGGTTATTTCGCTCCTTTCATACTATCAAAGAATTATTGATTCTAAAAAACCTGACTCGAAACGGATGAAAGTTACTCTACGGGGGCAGGAATATTGCTTTTTCAATCGTTCTGTACCGATACAATTCGGAGAGAATAACATTGATGCAGTTCTCTCTCTGTCACTTGAAACCGGAGTATTTGAGCATGTTTGAGTCCCTTTCCAGGTACCTTATGCCGGGCGTATTGACTGGTTCATATCCTATCAGATCGTATATTGTAATACCCTGACTGTGTATCTCTATGACCGATGATCCTTCTGAATTTTCTTCTGATCCTCTTCGTCTCCTCATTATTGACGATGACGAGGTGGTCCTTCAGGCCACCCGCCAGTATCTGTCTGCTTTCTTTTCGTTTCATGTCGATACTGCCCTTTCCGGCCAAAAAGCCCTTGCGTGTATGGCAGAACGCAAGTATGATGCAATAATTGCCGATTATGAGATGGATGGGATGAGTGGTCTTGATCTGTTACAAGAAATACGTTCCTCCGGAAATGATATCCCATTCATCATGTTTACCGGAAAAGGGAGAGAAGAGGTTGTCATTGCGTCCATAGATAACGGAGCAGACGGGTACGTGCAGAAAGGGGGAGAGATTCGGTCACAGTTTACAGAACTTAGTCATAAGATTACCACCGTCGTGAAGAAAAAACGAGCTGAAAAAGCACTTCTTCAGAGTGAAGCAGAGTACCGCCAGTTATATAATGAATCTCCTTTGGCATTTCTTTCTATTGACCGGTCTAGTACTATTGTCAGATGTAATACAAAGGCAGGAGAACTTCTCGGATGCTCTCCTGATACCCTCATCGGGACTTCCTCTCTGGATATCTATGCCGACCTTCCTGAAGGCAAAAGCCGGTTTATTGAGATATTTGATAGATTTCTGAAAGAGGGGGTGCATACCGAGCGGGAACTGATTATCTGCAGGGCTGATAAAACGCACCGGTGGGTACATCTTACTATGGATGCCATTCGGGATGATTCCGGTCAAATTGTCCTGTGCAACTCAATTTTACACGATATCACTGAGAAGAAGCAGGCTGAACATGACCTGCAAAAGGCACAGAAACAACTCCGTGAGATTCACCGACAGGCATGTATTGGTATCTGGGACTGGGATATGCATAAAGATCGGATCTTCTGGTCAGATGAGCTCTGTCAGATAATTGGCTGGAATCCTGACCTCCCTCCCCCCGATTATTCCCGTCTGTCAGATTTGTATGTACCGGAGAGCTGGGGTAGACTGCAGGCAGCTGTGACCTTTGCCATTGAGACCGGGAAACCATATGACCTTGAACTCGAACTCATCCGTCCTGATAAAACCCGGGTATGGGTACGGGCAACCGGAGGGCCGGTCTATGATGCAACAGGAATGCTCACCGGACTGCATGGGACAATGCAGGATATTACCGAGAGAAAAAAAGCAGAGAAAGCACTTATGGAGAGCGAGGAGCGGTTTCGCCAGCTCTTCAACAATGCATCAGATATGATAATTCTCCATGAAATAGGTCCGAACGGGAAACCTGGGAAGATACTTGAAGTGAATGATGCCGCCTGTAGCACGCTCGGGTATACACGGGAAGAATTTCTTTCTCTGCAGGTTATCGATATCAATACTAATGAGAGTAACGAACTCATTCCAAGGCTCACCCCTGCCCTGTTTGCAAAGAGACATCTTACTTTTGAGTGTACGCATCAACGAAAAGACGGTTCAGTACTTCCGGTTGAGGTATCAGTCCATCTTTTCACATTACACAACCAGGAAGTTGCCCTGGCAATCTCCCGTGATATTTCAGAGAGGAAACATAACGAGAAGATCAGGGAAGCAATACTATCCGGGCTGAGGGATATATTAGTTGAATATGTTGACCGTGATTTAAATGTCGTTTGGGTGAATCAGGCGACATGTGACCGGTACGGGTTACCTGGCCAGAATTTTCCCGGTGCCTGTTACCGGTTTGTTCAGGGAAGAGACAGCCCCTGTCCTGGCTGTACGGCATTGCAGGCAATAAAGACCGGAACATTTCAGGAAGGGGAAGTGACAACTCCTGACGGGCACTATTTTCTGGTCAGAAGCAATCCGGTTATCGAAAACGGAATAGTAACCGGGGCAATCCATATCGCGATAGATATCACAGAGCGGAAACGTACAGAAGATGCCCTTGCACGGTCAGAACAACGGCTCCATGACATCATCGAATTTCTCCCCGATGCAACCTTTGTGATTGATAAGGAAGGAACAGTCATCGCATGGAATAAAGCAATTGAGAAGATGACAGGCGTTCAGGCATCTGATATTATCGGAAAGGGGAATTATGAATACTCTCTCCCGTTCTATCTGGAACGAAGGCCCATCCTTATTGACCTCGCGATGCGGTATGATGATACCATATCCCCATTATATGCAGATTTTAAAAACGATGAAGGCAAGGTCATATCAGAATCGATTATCACTAATTTTCAAGGAAATGATGTCATTCTCTGGAGTATTGCATCCCCGCTCTTTGATAAATCAGGCTGGTTAGCCGGGGCGATTGAGTCCATCCGTGACATAACCTACCGAAAACAAACCGAAGATGCCCTCCGGAAGGCTCATGATACCTTAAAAACCGTGATGGACAGTGTTGATGCCCTGGTGTATGTTGCTGATATGCAAACCCATGAGATATTGTTCATAAATCAGTACGGAAAGCGGATATGGGGAGATGTGATTGGCAAGATCTGTTATCAGTCACTTCAGAAAGGTTTTGACCAGCCATGTAGTTTCTGCACAAATCACCTGCTTCTGGATGAAGCGGGCAATCCCACCAGGACAATAACGTGGGAATTTAAAAATATGATCACCAAACGGTGGTATCAATGCCGGGATAGTGCCATCAGGTGGATAGATGGCAGAATTGTCCGTCTTGAGATAGCAACGGATATCACCGAACAGAAAACAGTTGAATATGCTCTTCGTCAGGCAAACCGTCAATTGAACATGCTCTCTGGGATTACCCGGCATGATATACTCAATACGGTCAATGCGGTGCAGCTCTTTTTGGAGATCGCAAAATCAAAGGTGGATACTACTCCGGCAGATCAAGATTTCAAGCATATTGACCACGCGATCTCGCTTATTCAGTCTCACATAGAATTTACAAGGGTATATCAGGATCTGGGATCTCATGAACCGGTTTGGCATCGTCTCTCATCTCTTATTCAGGCTGTCTTCTCGAGGTTCTCTGTTCATATCGTCAATACTGCTGATGATATTGAGCTTTACGCAGATCCCCTGGTTGTCAAGGTCTTTGAAAATCTGGTTGATAATTCAATACGGCATGGCCAAGGCGTCACCCGGATTCAGATTTCAAGCCAGATACATGAAGATGAAGCTGTGATCCTGTTTGAAGATGACGGGGCCGGTATTTCATATGAGGAGAAAGAACAGATCTTTGAGAGAGGGTATGGGAAAAATACCGGTCTTGGGTTGTTTTTCATTCGTGAGATCCTTTCTGTTACCGGTATCTCCATCCGGGAGACCGGCCAGCCGGGGACTGGTGCCAGGTTTGAAATTACCATTCCGTTTGGAATATGGAGGATGCATTATAAGGAAGGGGGAAAGCAGTGACAAAGATACTCTATGTGGATGATGAGCCAACACTCCTTGAGTTAGGAAAAATGTTTCTTGAACGCACAGGTCAGTGTTCTGTTGACACCGTAAGCTCAGCCCCGCAGGCCCTGAAAAAATTGAATTCCAACCCCTATGATGCGATCATATCAGACTACGAAATGCCGGAGATGAACGGGATTGAGTTTTTAAAAACTGTCCGGACATCTGGAAACCAGCTCCCTTTTATCCTCTTTACCGGCAGGGGTCGTGAAGAAGTGGTTATCCAGGCCTTAAATGAAGGGGCAGATTTTTACCTGCAGAAAGGCGGGGATCCAAAACCACAGTTTACTGAGCTTTATCATAAAATCCGTCAGGCGGTTCAGCAGAGGCAGGTAGAGGAGGAACTCCGAACTAAAGCTGAAGAACTCCATGCTGCGTATGAAGAGATCGTTGCGACCGAAGAAGAACTCCGGCAGAATCTTGATGACCTCCGGAGAAGTGAAGAGGCCCTTCATGAAAGTGAGGAATCATATCGGACGGTTTTTCAAAATACTGGCACAGCGACTGTAGTTCTTGAAGAGGACGGGATCATCAGCCTTGCTAATAATACTTTTGCCTCCATGAGCGGGTATACCAGGGAGGAGATCGAAGGGAAGATGAGATGGGTTGATTTTGTCCATCCAGATGATCTCTCCTGGATGAGGATTGAAAACCGAAAAAGGATGGAAGATGAATCACGTGCCCTTCCCCATTATGAGTTCAGATTTATCACCCGTTCCGGAGAAATCCGAGAAATATACCTTACTATCGGGGTAATTCCAAACAAAAAAAGAAGCATCGCCTCTCTGCTTGACATCACCCAGAAGAAGTGTGCTATCCGGTCACTAGAAAAGAGTGAGGCACTCTACCGGAGTGTGATAGAGAATATCCAGGATGTCTATTACCGGTCAAACCCTGAAGGAGCGCTCATTATGGTAAGTCCGAGTGGTGCGACCCTACTTGGATATGATTCCATAGATGAGATCCTTGGAAAACCCATCGCTGAAACCCTCTATTTCAACCCGGATGATAGAGATGAATTTCTTCATTCATTATGCACGAATGGGTTTGTCCGGAATTATGAAACCCGTCTTCGGAAAAAGGACGGATCTCCTGTTTATGTGTCAACCTCCAGTCATTATTATCATGATGAGTCAGGAGCGATTGCTGGTGTAGAAGGTATAATCCGTGATATCACCGATAAAAAGGTCGTTGAGCAAGCTCTTGTGGAGAGTGAACGTGCCCATGCCACGATGATAAGCAATCTACCGGGATTTGTATATAGGTGTGCCAATGATGCTGACTATACTATGGAATTTATCAGTGACGGATGTATTGCCGTTACCGGGTATGCTCCTGCTGACCTGATTCACAACAACCTTATCTCATATAATGACCTGGTCCACCCTGATTACCAGCAGACGTTGTGGGAGACTGTCCAGAAATTTCTGTATAACGGGGGGATGTTCGAGGTTGAATACCCTATCATTACAAAGTCCGGTGAAATCCGATGGGTCTGGGAGCGGGGACGGGGTATATTTTCCGAAGATGACCGGCTTTTATTCCTCGAGGGATTCATTACCGACGTGACCGACCGGAGACGGGTCAAAGATGCCTTACGTCAGTCAAATAATAAAATCCGTCTCCTGACCAGCTTGACCCGGCATGATATCGTCAATAACCTGCTGATGCTGAAAGGATACCAGGAGATAGCCCTTGAAACACAGGAGCTGTCTGCCGTGTACGATTATATTTCAAAGGCCCATGAAATTTCAAATCGGATAGAATCGATCATCGGATTTACCCGTGAGTATGAAGGGCTTGGGATGGCCAATTCTGCATGGATATCTGTGTATTCGCTTATTGAATCTGCTCAGGCAGAGGTACCCACAGATATTATTAAAATTGAAAATACCATTCTTCCATCTCTGAAAGTATTTGCAGATCCTATCCTGCAAAAGGTCTTTTCAACGTTTATTGATAATTCTATCAGACATGGAAAGACGGTAACAAAGGGGACGTTCCACTCCCGAGAAGTAAACGGTGATCTGGTTCTTTTCTATAGGGATGATGGGATCGGAATAGATCCTGCAAAAAAAGAAATGATTTTTGATCACGGGTACGGGGAGCATACCGGTCTTGGCCTGTACCTGGCACGGGAGATCGTATCTGCAGGCGGCTTTACCATTCGGGAAACCGGCACTCCCGGGGCCGGGGTACAATTCGAAATAGTTATCCCACACGGGTTATATAAGGATTCAATATCCGTACTTCCCGATACCTAGAGCCGATACCATGCTCCTTCATAAATCATTCAATATCCTCTCAAAATACTCCTCTATTCTCTTATATTCACATCAGTTTTTGTCATTTATATATTCACAAGCAGGTGTAAACCGGGTATTCGTATGTGCATAAATCAGGATATTTGTATCAATAAATACGGAACAATCCACAATATCGGAGAAAAGCATCAATATAACTCTTCGATATCAGTATCTGCTATTTCCAGGACATAAGATTCGGGAACAATGATTTTTTTTCTGGGATATGTCTTTTTTAATTTTATCAAAATTTCTGTCTCATCAGTAATCAGAGGAGAATCTAATTGGATTGTTTTTGAACTTGTCAATCTTCCGGTTATTGTGGCTGTCATATGTCCCTCCCATGTAATAGTAGGTTTGGAGAGGATACTAATTTTCCCCCCCCATCAATGGACTTACAGCGCCCACATCTTTAACCTTGCCTCCCCCATACACTCCTCCATTCTCCGGAATATCCATCCTGATGAAAGCGGGAACCTCGCAGACAGGAAGAGTCAAAAGACGGCAACCACTGTCATGTTCTTCTTTGGAGAAGTGAAGGGCGATCTGGTTCTTTGATATTGGGATGATAGAGCAGGGGCACAATCCGAAATAGTTATCCCACACGGGCTATATAAGGATTCTATATCAGTACTATCTGATACATAGGGCCCGATAGAATGCTTCTTCATGAATCACTTAATCTTCACCCCAAAATACCTCTCTATTCACTTTTTTTCACGTCTCTTTTTGTGATCATGCTGAGCATTGTGTCGCTTACCTATGGGATAACCATCGTCTTTCAAAACCTCTATTACTTCCCGATAATTATCGCCTGTGCATTTTACCTCCGGCGAGGGTTCATCTTCTCACTGGTTCTCATCGGGGTATACGGCCTTCTCATCGCCGTATATGGGCCCCACCAGTCAGAGGTCTATTCTGCTTTGGCCCGTATTGCCATATTTATACTAGTCGCCGGAGTGGTGACCTGGCTTTCATCCCGATATTCTGAACAGACTTCAGATCTCATGGTGAGTGAAAAAAAGTTCAGACGATTATTTGATGCCAATGATGCAGGGATTGCTCTTCATGAAGTCATCTGTGACAGTACCGGAAAAGCGATTGATTACCGGTTCATTAATGTAAATCCTGCATATGAACAGATGACCGGTCTGAAGGCATCTGATATTATCGGAAAAACGGTCCGTGAGGTATTTCCCGGTAATGAAGATGACTGGATTGAGACCTGTAGTGATGTAACAGCAATGGAAAAGAAGATCCATTTTGAATATTTCAACCGTAAGCTTGGCAGATACTATGAAGGGACTGCATATTCGCCAGAACCTGAACGTCTTGTCCGCATTATACGGGATGTCACTGAAAGAAAACAGCAGGAGTACCAGCTTTTAGAGACAAACGCCTATCTGGAAAACCTCATCACCCATGCAAATGTCCCGATCATCATCTGGGATACCGGGTTTTCCATCACCAGGGTTAATCATGCCTTTGAGATCCTCACCGGAATACCCGCCGGACATCTGGTAGGGAGGCACCTATCCTCTCTTTTTCCCCAAGATGAGGCAGAAAGGTCAATGCAGTTTATCCAGAAGACTGGTGAGGGGGTTCGGTGGGAGACGGTTGAGATACCAATTATCCACCAGGATGGTACGCTTCGCACGGTACTCTGGAATTCTGCTACTATCTATGATTCTGACGGGAAAAACCCGGTTGCGACGATTGCCCAGGGACGTGATGTAACTGCCGAACGATTCCTTGAGCGGGAAAAAGAGCGTGCAGCAGTACAGATCCAGGAAAACATTGCCCAGCTTGCCATCCTGAATGACGGTATCAGAAACCCTCTTACCCTCATCTCCATCTATGCGGATATGAGCGAAGATGTTCGGATAACTGCTCAAATCCAGAACGAAGTAAAAAGAATCGATGAGATGGTCACAAATCTTGACCGTGAGTGGGTTCATTCAGGGAAGATTCTGGATTATCTGAGAAACCATGATATGGTGGCCTTTGATTTTGTTCCCAGTTATTCTCCCGGTTCACCAGTCCCATCGGAAGCACCACCCCCTGACCGACCGGAGCAGGTTATTTCATCCCCCCAGGTCAGCGGGTATGAACGCTATATTGAGGAGATTCAGGCCAGACTCTACTCTATCCTCGATAGTGTTGATGCGTATATCTTTGTTTCAGATTTAGACTCCTATGATATTTTGTACATCAATGAAGAAGGGAGAAATATCTTTGGGAATGTCATTGGCCAGAAATGTCACACCTGTATGTATGATAATGCTGATAGCCCCTGTTCCTTTTGCACAAATAAGTTCATACTGGAGAAGACGGATCCAACTGGGCTCATGAAAGGGGAATTTATCCATCCAAAAACCGGCAGATGGTACGATTGTCGTGGCCGGGCAAGAGATGAACTGATACAGGCAAGCAGATACCACCGGACTTTGATTGAAACCAGTCCTGACCCTCTGATAACGATCGGAAGGGACGGGAAGATCACGGATGTCAACACGGCAACCGAAACGGTATCCGGATATACCAGAAGTGAACTCGTGGGTACTGATTTTTCAGAATACTTTACCGAACCTGAAGAAGCCAGGGCCGGGTATCTGATGGTGTTTGAAAAAGGTGAGGTCCGTGATTATCCTCTTGCAATCCGGAAAAAAGATGGGGCAATTATTGATGTGCTCTACAATGCCTCTGTCTACCTGAATGAAATGGGTGAGATTGCCGGAGTATTTACTACAGCACGGGATATCACTGAGCGAAAGAAGGTAGAGAAGAAACTGTACCAGCAGGAAGAACGATATCGTCTGGCATTACAGGCAACCAATGATGTCATCTGGGATTTTGACGTCATAAACGATGCACAACGCTGGAATGAGGTCGGGATAGAGGTATTCGGGTGGTCGGATATTGTATTTTCTGATCAAACCGCGGCATGGTGGACTGACCGGGTTCATCCGGAAGATCGGGAGCGGGTTGCAGAAGGATTTGATACAGCACTGGAAGACCCCACTTGCACAAACTGGCATGATGAGTATAGATTTAGGAGATCTGACGGTGTATATGCATATGTGATGGACCGGGGCTGCATCCTTCGAAATCCAGGGGGCGTTGCCATCCGGATGATTGGTGCCATGCTTGATATCTCTGAGCGGAAGAAGGCAGAGGAAGCCCTTCGGCATGCAAACCGTCAGATTAATCTTCTGTCCAGCATTACCCGGCATGATATCATCAATAAAACCACGGTCATCTTTAACTCGCTGGGAGCTGCCGAGATGGATATTTCGGACCCTTCCGTACTCCATCAGATCGATGTTATCAGATCAGCAACACAGGCAATAAAAAGCCAGATTGAGTTTACCCGGGTATATCCGAATCTGGGCACTCACGAACCTCAGTGGTCCCGGCTGGAAACCCTCCGGTTATCAATCCCGATTAACGTTGAGTATACATCAATGACCGGCGACTATGAAGTCTATGCAGATCCCATGTTCAGCCAGGTATTCAGTAACCTTCTTGATAATTCTCTCCGACATGGGGAGCGGGTAACCAGGATCATGCTCACAACCCATCTGGAGGAAGACTCCCTCATTATCAGGTGGGAGGATAACGGGGCTGGCATTCCATTTGATCAAAAAGAACAGATTTTTGAGCGTGGGTTTGGAAAAAACAATGGCTTTGGGCTTTTCCTTGTCCGTGAAGTACTTCAGATTACCGGGATGAGCATTCGTGAAACCGGGAATTTCGGGTCCGGAGCGGTGTTTGAGATTATTGTGCCAAAAGGGGTATACCGGACCATGCACCCCACCGGAGAGTAATGGCTGATCGCCTGAAACAATCCACACTCCCACTCGGGAGAAAGGGTAAAAACATCCGATATTCCGAAATTGAAATATAATGAATTCAGATCCCATCCCTGTTGATGTTATACCGCCACTCTCCACCTTCCTCCCTTTAAGTCTGCAGCATTTGTGTGCCTGTTTGGAGCGACGATCCTCGTCCCGATCCTTCTGGGCATTGATCCGGCAACGACTCTCCTCTTTAATGGAATTGGGACTCTCATTTTTCTGGTTATCTGCCAGTGGAAGGTTCCTGCCTATCTTGGGTCCAGTTTCGTATATATTGCACCATCCCTTATGATAATCGGGTCATATGGATATGGTGCAGCACTAACCGGATATATTGCATCCGGAGTATTTTTCCTTATCGTCGCTCTCATTATCTACCGTGCAGGTTCCGGATGGGTACGACTCATCTTTCCTGATGTGGTTATGGGTTCTGTGGTAACTATCATAGGACTTGGTCTTGCCCCTACAGCAGCACGGTATGCAGGCCTGGCCGGTGACAATCCTGACCTGCATTATGTTGCTATCTCCTTGTTCACCCTGCTGTTTACCATAATTTGTATGACATTATTCAGAGGTGTTCTCAAGATCCTTCCTATCCTGTCTGGTATTGTCGCAGGGACTACCCTTGCTGCTCTTACCGGTTCGTTCTCCCTGGAACCAATTCTGAATGCACCCTGGTTTTCTATTCCAACACTTTATTTTCCGGTATGGTCTGCTCATGCAATTATTATCATCATTCCTGCATCCTTTGTCACCCTGGTGGAATTATTTGGTCATGTGCAGGTGACGGGGACTATCATTGGCAAGGATCTGTTCAAAGAGCCGGGTCTGCCCAGAATGCTTATTGGAAAAGGGGTATCTTCTATTTTATCTGGATTTTTCGGTGCGACCCCTAATACTACCTATTCAGAAAATATCGGAGTACTGGCAATTACCCGTGTATTTAGTACTGCGATATTTGGCGGTGCTGCCGTCCTGGCAATTTTGTTTTCTTTCTGTGGGAAGGTTTCAGTGGCAATCAGATGCATTCCTGAACCGGTTATCGGAGGAGTATCACTCATCCTATTTGGAGTAATTGCAGCACAGGGGATTCAGATGCTTCTGAACGCAGGGATAGATCTCTCACATGGGAGAAATATGGTATTGGTATCGGTAATTTTGATAATCGGTGTATCAGGCACCATGATCGACCTGGGTCCTGCAAACCTGGAAGGAATGTCCCTTGCGACTCTTGTAGGAGTAGTCCTGAATCTCATTTTTCTCATAGCCGACAAGATCGGTTTTCATGGTGATACATAAAGGCAAAGATACTGATGGTATCGTTCCCGGACTCATGTATCACTACCACGAAATCAGGTTCTTTTATATGCCAACCATCCTATGTTATACTATAGGGCTATGGAGTGAGCATAGAAAGCGTCGAAAAAATGCCTGAATTACCAGAGTGCCTGCAGGAAAACTGAATGAATCATCGGCAATCCTTTCTGTGTGGTGCAGACTGGTTTGCATATTACGCGATCCTGCTCTATGACTGAGGTCCGAATGAGAGAATCAGTATTAAATTCTGACAGATTCATGTATGCCAAAGTCGCATCGTTCCCCCATACATATGACCACCATACTCTATATCGATGATGAACCCCTGGTTGCCGATGCATCCGTCCGCTTTTTAACACATTCCGGATTTGAAGTAGATAAAGCCTTATCAGGCAGAGAAGCCCTGGAAAAGTTACGGGCAGGAAGATATGATGCTGTCATATCTGATTATCACATGCCTGGAATGACAGGTATTGAGTTATTAAAAATAATCCGGTCAGATATTGGAGATATACCATTCATTCTCTTCACCGGGAAGGGAAGAGAAGAGGTCGTTATTGAGGCGATTGAACACGGGGTTGATTATTATGTGCAAAAAGGTGGCACCCCAGGCCCGTTGTTTGCCGATCTCACCCATAAAATCAATATTGCAATACAACGTCGTGAATCAGAACGGTTATTGCGGATAAATGAGAAGCGACTCAGGAAAGCCCAGGAGATTGGAAAGATAGGATGCTGGGAACATGCTGTCGGTTCAGATGTCTTGTGGATGTCTGAAGAAGCACTCCGGTTATACGGGATGGACGGGCCTTCCCGAAATGTTTTGATATCTGATATTTTTGCCTGTATCCGTGAGCAGGATAAGGTTGAAAAGGCATTTCGCAATCTTATCGAAACCAGGGCGGATTTTCATATAGAATACTCCATCATTCCAGTCAATAATACAGCCCCCAGAATCCTTCTTTCGATAGCAAGTGTTGAGGAGGATGATCCAGGCACTGGCAGACGGATCGTCGGTATAACCCAGGATATCACCGAGAAGAAGAATTCAGAATGGCGTCTTACCAAAAAGAATGCCGATCTGACTGCAGCACTTGACCGGTTAACAAATGCAGAGGAGAAACTGACCCACCAGCTCGAAGAGATTCGGGCCGCTCATGAGAAGATATCGGAAAGCGAGGAGAAGTATCGCAAACTCTTTGAAGAAAATATCGTTGGGACCGCGGTACATGAGATCATCTGCAATGAGTCCGGTGCTCCGGTTGATTACCGGTTTCTTGATGTAAACCCGGCTTTTGAACAGATAACCGGACTTGTTGGGGATGAGATCCGTAATAAGACGGTTCTTGAGGTCCTCCCTGACACTGAGCCGTACTGGATAGATATATACGGGAGGGTCGCACTGACCGGTAAACCTGCCCATTTTGAGCAGTTCAGCCGCGAGCTTCAAAAATACTTTGAAGTCTTTGCATATGCTCCACAGATCGGCCAATTCGTCACCCTCTTTCAGGACATCACGGAACGGAGGAGACGTGAGAACAGTCTGAATGAGCTTAATGCATATCTTGAAAACCTGTTTGTATATTCAAATGTTCCGATTATCGTATGGGATCCTGAAGGTATTATAAGCCGAATCAATCATTCGTTTGAAATTCTCATCGGAAGACCACGTGATGAGGTCATAGGAAAACCGCTTGACATTCTCTTTCCTGAAAGAGATGCAGAATATGCCATGCGGCTCATCCAGACAACCCGTGACGGAGTCAGGTGGGAGACAGTTGAGATACCAATTCTTCATGCCGACGGAACAATTCGGGTGGTTATATGGAATTCTGCAACCATTTATGCCGCTGACGGGAAGAGTCCCATTGCAACCATAGCACAAGGCAGGGATATCACCGGGGAAAAACTCCTGGAGAAAGAGAAACAACAGGCGATGAATAAGATCCAGGAGAACATTGCAAAACTTGCCATTCTGAACGATGGGATCAGAAACCCCCTGACCATCATCTCAACCTATGCAGATATGGCAGATGATGATGACATCGCCAAAAACATCCATGCTGAAGTGATGCGGATAGATGCGATGGTAAATACCCTGGATAAGGAATGGGTCTCCTCTGAGAAGATTCTGAACTATCTTCGAAAACAGGATAAAATAACGCCTGATTTCAAACCGGTACTATCAGAGGCCCAACCCGACTTCGATACCCGTCTCTCTACACCCTCAGGTCAGGAGCATATTCTGCCGGTCGTGTCGTCTCAAAATCTCTTCATTGAGGAGATCCAGGCTCAACTCTATGCTATCCTTGACAGCATTGATGCATTCGTCTATGTCGCGGATATGGAGACCTATGACATTCTCTACATGAATGAACGGGGACGGGCTCTTTTTGGTAATGTACACGGACAAAAATGCTATTCCCATATCCGTGCCCATTCTGAAGGCCCATGCCCGTATTGCACCAATCACCTCCTCCTCTCCAACCAGAAACCAACCGGAGTCTGCCGGTGGGAATTTCATGATCCAAAGACCGGGCGATGGTATGACTGTAGAGATCGGGCTATCAGGTGGTCTGATGGCCGACTGGTCAGACTTGAGATTGCAACAGACATCACCGACCTGAAAAAGAGTGAGGAAGCTTATAAAAAAGCAGAAGAACGAATCAGGATGGTTTTTGATAACATCCCTGACGGGATAATCGTTGCTGATGTCAAGACGAAGAGGTTCGTATTCGTAAATGAAGCAATGAGCCGGATGCTTGGCACGACCCGTGAAGACCTTATCGGACATACAACCGCAGAGATTCATCCTGTCTATGCTCTCCCCTCTGTCATGTCAGAGTTTGAAAAGATGCGATCAGGGGTTCTCCATTTTGTTTCGAACATCCCGGTTCAAAGAAAGGACGGGAGTATATTTTTTGCAGATATCAACAGTTCACTCCTGGAACTTGACGGCCAGAAAACCCTCCTTGGGGTATTTCACGACTGTAGTGATCGTATCAGGTCTGATGAGGAGAATAAACTGCACATGCTTCGTCTCCAGACATTCCTGACCCTGCTCAGGATGGTTGATGCCTCCGAGATGGATATCCTCAATTATTCACTCAAACAGAGCCTTTACATCACGAAAAGCCTGTATGCATTCATCGGGACCCTCTCTGCTGATGAATCGGAGATGATCATCCATTCCTGGTCGGAGGGAGCCATGGATATGTGTCAGGTCAGGGATAAACCCCTTCATTTTCCCATCGATAAAGCAGGAATATGGGGAGAATGTATCCGGAACCGGACGTCATGTCTGATAAATGATTACTCTCTTCCTCATCATGCAAAGCATGGATATCCCGAGGGTCATATTGACATTACCCGGTTCCTAGGGATGCCGGTCTTTGATGGTGACCGGATCGTCGCAATATTAGCGGTTGCCAATAAAGAATCAGATTACCGTGATGATGATATTGATGCCCTGCAGACTCTGGGCACGATGACCTGGGAGATAATACGGAGAAAGCGTGCAGAAGAAGAAATTTCAAGGCAGAATGAAGCACTCTCATCGGCATATGAGGAGATCCGCTCATCTGAAGAAGAACTTCGCCATAACTATGAGGAACTGGAGATAAGTCGTCAGAAAATTCTTGAACGGGAGAAAGAGCTCCGGTTAAAACTGGAGACAATTCTCACTCCGGAGCATGACATCAGCGAAGAGGAATTTGCCAATATTATCGACAGTCATGAGCTCCAGATACTCATGGACGATTTTTACGCCCTGACTCATATAGGGATCGCCATCCTTGATTTGAAAGGCAATATCCTGGTCGCTACAGGCTGGCAGGACATCTGTACAAAATTTCACCGGGTGCATGAGGAGAGTTGTAAAAACTGTATTGAAAGTGATCTTTATCTCACCCGGAATGTGAAAGCGGGAGAATACCTTGTGTACAAGTGCAAAAACAATATGTGGGATATGGTCACTCCCATTATTATCGGGAACCGGCACATGGGAAATCTCTTCCTGGGACAGTTCTTCTTTGATGACGAGGTGCCGGATCGGGACGTATTTTCTGCACAGGCTGAAAGATTCGGATTTGATAAAGATGAATACCTGGCAGCACTGGACCGGGTTCCCCGGTGGAGCAAAAGCACAGTTACAACCATCATGGACTTTTATACCCGGTTCTCCTCTCTGATCTCCCGGTTAAGTTACAGCAATATTACCCTTGCCCGGTCTCTGCTTGATCAGAAACGGTTACATGCTGATCTGGAGGACCGGGAGAGACGTCTTTCAGCGATTATTCAGAATTCTCCCGCAGGATATTTCCGTATCGACCGGAATGGAAATTATCAGGAAGTAAACGATGCCTGGCTGATGATGCATCGGTACCATGATAGATCAGAGGTTATTGGACATCATTTCTCTATAACCCAGGTAGATACCAGTCAGGAGGCAGCCCAGAAGAATTTTGAGAGGTTACTCTCAGGTGAGCCGATTCCTTCAGGTGAGTTTACCCGGCGGTGCAGGGATGGTACTACAGGGATTCATTCCTTTTCTGCCATTCCGGTTATGGAAAATGGTGAGATTACCGGGATTGAAGGGTTTCTCATTGACATAACAAACCGGAAGATGATCGAGGATGATCTCAAGAGAAGCGAACAGGAATACTGGTGGCTTCTTGAAAGTATGATCAATGCATTTGTTATGTTCGAATCGGTTTTTGACGATGACGGGAGATTTATAAGTTACCGGTTCCTGTATATCAATCGAGCATATGAAAACATCACTGGCGTCAGGTTCCATGATGTGTATGGGAAGACGGTTCATGAAGTCTGGCCTGACACCGAGGATGAATGGATTCAGCGATATGGTGAGGTCGCCGTAACAGGTATACCCAGTGAGTTTGATCTCTTCCATGCACCCACGAATAAGGCCTACCACTGTCATGTATACCGGCCATGGAATGATACCCGCCGGTTTTGTGTAATATTTGAAGATATCACGAAGCGGAAAGAGGCAGAAGAAACATTACAGGAGAGCCGGGATCTCCTTGATGCAACCCAGAAACTGACCCGGATAGGTGGATGGGAATGGCATGTCCAAAGACAGACAATGACCTGGACCACCGAGACCTACCAGATACATGATATAGACCCGGGCAGCATTACGCCCGGATCGCCGGAGCATATAACAAAAAGTATCAGCTGCTATGATCCTGAAGACCGCCCGGTTATCCAGGCTGCCTTTGAACGGTGTGTCACAGAAGGAGTGCCCTATGACCTGGTTTTTCCATTCACAACGATGAAAGGAAGAAGAATCTGGATACGGACAACTGCTGAGCCGGTACTGGCTGACGGGAAGGTGATCAGGGTCATTGGTAATATCATGGATATAACGGATCAGAAACTGGCTGAGGCAGCCCTTCATGAGAGTCAGGAGAAATATCGTCTGATCGCAGAGAATACGGCCGATAATATCTGGATAATTGACATGGACCTGAAGATGCAGTATTCAAGCCCCTCGGTTTGGAAAATGAAAGGGTTTACGGTAGAAGAGACCCTGGCACAATCCATAACTGATATGATGACACCCGCTTCAGTAGAAAAGGTACTCAAACTTTTTCATGATGAGATGGAGGCAGAACTGGCAGGAACTGCAGATCCCAACCGGACCATATCTTTTGATACTGAGGAGTACTGCAAGGATGGATCAGTCATCATAGTTGAAAATTCGGCTACTCTTCTCAGGGACGAACAAGGCAGACCCACTGGAATTCTTGGCATTTCACGTGATATTACCGAGAGAAAAAAGATGCAGGATGCTTTGGTGCAGTCAAACAAGAAGCTCCGCCTCCTGACAAGTCTGACCAGGCATGATATTTTAAACCTTATCAGTTCTGTAAATGAGTTTTTAGATCTTGCAAACTCTGAAGATGATCCAGAAAAGGCACGATATTATCTTTCCCTGTGCAAGGAAGCTGGAGAACGGATGGAGGATACTATCGGGTTTACCAGAGAGTATGAAAACTTTGGTATCGTCTCATCCGGCTGGGTGAATGTATCGTCGCTTGTCAGATCTGCCCGGTCTGAGATCCCTCTTACAGATGTCAGTATTGAATCCCTGATATCTCCCACTCTTGAGATATTTGCAGATCCTATCATTCGGAAAGTATTCTCCACCCTGATTGAAAATGCAATCCGTCATGGAAAGACCCTCTCATATATCCGGTTTGCAGAAGAGATCAGGGAAGGGGCCTGTATCATCATCTGTGAGGATGACGGGATTGGCATATCTGGTTCTGATAAGGAACATATTTTTGATCATGGGTTTGGCAAACATACCGGAATCGGCCTCTTCCTCTCCCGTGAGATATTATCGATCACCGATCTTTCTATCTGTGAATGCGGAGAAGAAGGAAAAGGAGCAAGATTTGAGATAACGGTGCCGGCAGGGAAATTCAGAATAAATGGGAAGACTGGATTATGATTGCTGCTCCACTCTGAATAACCCTGACTTGGCGGTTATTTCAAACCGTGCACCCTGTCCGAACTCTCCTGTCTCCCGTATGGTAAGTCCGGTAATCCGAAGTATCTCCCGAATCAGGTATAACCCAAGCCCCGTATTCTCTCCGACACCACGTGTAAAAATGTCCTCTTTCCTACTCTCCGGAACTCCTCTCCCGTCATCTTCGATACTCAGAATGCAGGTTCCATCCTCTATACGGTACCAGAATCTGATATATGTGATATCCAGACCAGCGTGACGCAGAGTATTCTCAAACAGATTATAAAGTGCCCGGTTGATTAACGGATCTGCATACAAAAAGAGACCCTGACACTCATTCATTACTGAAATGGCAGAGTGGTGTTCATCTTCGATGAGCGATGTAATTATCTCATCGATATCATTCCACCGTGGCTTTCCACTCCCCAGGCTCTGGTAGGAACTGGCAAATCGTATCTGTGCAGAAATCCCGTCACTTGCCTTCATTATTTCAGAAAGCCATTTCTTCTGCTCATCACTACCTGGTTCTGATAAAGCCAATTCTTCGGATGCAAGAGATATTATCGAATTTTTATTGGCAATATCATGCCTGGTGATAGAATCGAAGATGACGAGTTTCTCATACATTCTCTCAATATCTTCCTGGTATTGCCTGATATCGGTGATATCCACGGTCGTTCCCATACCCTTCAGAGGAACATTACCTTCCCATGACACCACCTTTCCGGTGACCCTGAGCCATCGGTATGTTCCGTCTTTCGCCCTAAACCGTATCGGACTCATGATTCTATCCGGACCTGATTCGTTCCGTATGTCCTGAATCATGGCTTTAAACTTCTCCAGGTCATCAGGATGGATATAAGAGAATACCTTATCTATGGGGATTGAATGATCCCATCCCGGATTGTCCCGTCCAAGGCTCTTCCAAAATCCTCCGCCGATATGAAGTGAATCTTCCCTCATATCATACTCCCAGATACCTTCCTCAGCAATATCAAGAGCCATCTGAATATCATGCTCACTCTTCTCCAGTTTCTTCTGATAAGAACTGATAATCCGGATTCCATAGATGATGAGCATGATCAGAAGAAGTGATATGATAGTTGTGGCAATAAGGATCAAATACCCGGTATTCACGACGGATCTCATCCGGTTCTCAATGACTTCCCGAGAGATATCAACCCCGACGATGGCAACCGTATGGCCGGTAGCATTTTTAATCGGGGCAAAGGCAGACATATACGTGCCCCATTCATCTGAATAGTAGGTCTTTCTCAAACTGACCTTTTCAAACCCGGCAAATGCTTCCGGGGGAGCATCTTCATAGATATATCCAATAAGTGGTTCGGTAAAATCATTATGGCCATATTCGCTATCGGTAAGAAACGCCAGTTTATCCCCCTTTCTGGTAAGAGTGTAGACAAACCTGATATCGCTATGTTTATTCTGCATCTCCCAGAGATCGGCAATCATCTTCTTGTACCTGGTAGTATTCTCATCACCCTCCTTGATCTCTGCTAATGCATCAGGGTCCATCTGGCTTGCAATAAGGGTTGCAAGATTCTCCATCTCATGCCATGAGGATTGCAATGCACTCCGTTTTGATTCGTCGTACATTGCGAAAATTCCCACGACCTGGATAATAAGGAAGAACAGAAGTATTACGACAATAAGAGAGAGTTTTGTATTGATGCCGTTTCTAATATCCATGGATTTCGGAGAGGATACCGGGCCTGTGATCACGAGACGATGCGATGTATTGTGTATCGGCCCTTTTTAGCAATTCTGAAATGCATATTGTGAAAAGGCCGAATGCCTGATAGGATATTTTCTCCTCTTTCCCGAAAGAGAGTAAAATTGTGCATATCAAATATATTTAGGGTATGATTCCTATTATCTTTTCTGATTCGATCATGTGCGGTACCTGCCTTCAGGAAAAGAGATCTCAACCCGTACACCTTTTTCCGGGTCTCCACATTCTCTGATCGGAAGACCGGTGATACCCAGAATCTCCCTCACCAGGAAGAGTCTGGTGTCTGAATATTTCGAATTCCCATGCATAAATATGATTTCTTTCTCATCCGCCGGGATACCGGCCCCGTTATCTTCACAGATAAGGATCAGTGTTCTTCCTGACATGGTGACAGAGATCCGCAGCCTGGAGACTCCCCGGTCCTTTTTGAGAGCATACTCCAGAATAATCATGAATACATTTCTCATCATCGGGTCAGCATAAATCTCCAGCACCGGCGAAACAGTGTTTTCAATCACAACCTGATGCGAAGCAAGAGCATGTATTAAGGTCGATATGGTCTGAAACAGGTTCAACCATCCGGAGTATGATACCCCTGATAATTCATAGTCCCTGGTAAAATCTAAAGTCTTTTCTATAATGGAGCTCATATCCCGTGCCATTTGCAGATACCTGGAAATCTTTTGTGTATCATGCTCCTCTTTTGCCAGGTCCAGGTACTGTCTTATTTCTCTGAGCATGGAACTGACATCATCTCTGGTCAATCTGGTGAGGATGCGCAATTTCCTGTTTGACTCTTCCAGAGCAGTTTCAGCGAGTTTTCTTCTGGTAATATCCTGAATCATCCCATATGACCGGACTATCGTCCCGTCTCTGTCACGTTCATGGATCCCCTGGTCATAGATGTACCTGATGTCACGGCTTTCTCTTTGAATAATCCGGTATTCAAGTTCATGCCGTTCCAACCCCTTTTCACGGGACTCGGTATATATCCGGGCGACAAGGTCCCGGTCATCCGGATGCACCATCTCAAGATATGCATCAAAGGTAAAAGCACAATTTTTAGGATCAACCTGAAAGATTTCACAGGTCTTATCTGACCAGGTAAGCTTACCGGACCGTGCATCATGACTCCAGCTCCCAATCTGAGCAATATCCTGGGTAATTGCAAGTACTTTTTCATGCTCATGAAGTGCTTTTTCTGTCTCTTCTCTTGACAGAACATTCGAAATAATCTCTGCAAAAACCTTCAGAAGTGAAATTTCCGTATCAGAATACCTTCTCCTCTCCTTTACTGCATCAAACCCGACAAAACCAGTGCAATCTCCATCCTGTATAAACGGAAGAAGGATAAGTGATTTAATTCCCTGACTTTCCAGAATTGCCCGTGCCGGTTCTGACGGATCCATCTTTGACACGTCAGGAATATATGCCGGCCCTCCCTGCTGAAGCATATCCATTATATCGGGAAAGAAATCAAATGGGACCGCCTGTAGATTTTCAATTTCTGGTTTTATCCCTGGAGCACACCACTCATGGGTATTCCGTGATATCTTCCGTTCATTGTCATTATGAAAGATATATACCCGGTCAACATGGGTGAAATTTCCGATGGCTGCCATCATCTCCTGCAACGTCGGGTCGATTCTGTCTATTGAGACATTAATAACCTTTGTTGCCAGCTGAATCAATAATTGCTGAAATGCCTCCTGTTCCTTTATCTTCTCTTCTGCCACTTTTTGTTTGGTGATGTCCTGAATCACCCCGAATGTCCTGATTATTGTATTATCAGGACTTCGCTCATGGACACACCATTCATGAACAAACCTGACCTCCCCTGTATCCTGCCTGATTATCCGGTGATCCAGTTGTTTTAAATCCGTACCTTCCTGGATCGCTGAATATGCTGCCTGAACTTTCGCCTGATCTTCAGGATGAATCATCTCAAATACGGTGTCATACCGTACAGGATCTCCGGGAGGTATGCCAAACAGCCTGTACACTTCATCAGACCAGGTCATCTGGCCTGAATAGAGGTCAAGGTACCAGCTTCCGACCTGGGCTATCATCTGCGATCTGGCAAGCGCTTTCTCACTTTCTCGTAGTCTTAATTCAGCTCTGTGTTTTTCAGTGATGTCAATGAGAACCAGATGAATCTCATTCCCGGATGCATTGATGGATGCTGTAACATGCACAACTACCGAATCATGAAATGGTCGGTGCAGATGGAGAAAACAGGAGTTATCGCTCTCTCCGGGTGACAGATGTGAAAAGAAGTCCCAGAAAACCTGGGAAGAGATTTCAGAAATATACGAGTACAGGGGTGTGTCCAGAACTGCCAATCTCTCTTTGCCCAGAATGGCGGCACCTGCAAGATTAATCTTTTTAATAAACCCATTCTGATTCAGGCTTAAATATCCAATCGGTGCATTATCATAGAGTTCAATATAATGAGCAAGGCTCTCTTCTAATTCATCTCTGGTTCGGGCGAGTTCATTATTGATGAGTTCGAGCTGAATTTTGTGAAACTGCAGATCATACATCACCCGCTTTATATCGGCCTGGTTATCAAATAGAGCGTCATTGGCTTCAAAAGGTCTTTCTTCACAGGAAATCCGTTTCCATTCGCTGATGTCGGTATCACACCCGATATATCCTGTTATCGTCCCTTCACGATCCTCTATTGGTACAGATATACCATGTATCCATGTACATCCTGCATTCCCCGGGTTTGTCCGGTAAATAATCCGCTTGTATGCCTGTGAGGACTCTGAATTATCGGCAGAGAACAGTTTTCTATCATCCGGATGGATCCCCTGAGTCCAGGGCATTCCAATTGCATGATTCTGGGTAATATTATGCTGCCGACACCATTCATGGTTTACAAATTGGAGATTTCCGCTGCTATCAGTGATGTAAATCCCGACTGGTGCAACATCGGCCAGTTTTCGAAACCTCTCCTCACTTTCTGCAAGGAGTTCTGTAGTTTTTCGAAGAGATGTAATGTCCATGATGATAGCATCAATATACTGGGTGTTATTTGATGGATCAAGAATCGGTCTGCCCCGTTCAAGGAAATGAAACTCATATCCGTGGGAATTAATCACCCTGAATTCAACTTCGTACTCTTCCTGATGAAACACGGCATATTGTAACACTCCGATAAGCCGGTCCCGGTCATCAGGATGAATAAATGAATCAAAAAAACTGATACAGGAGGGATGTGAATCCAGTGGGATCGATTTATTGATGAAATACACCTTATCTGAAAAGAGTTCAATGGTATTAGACAGGATATTCCGTCTGAATACAATGCCGGGGATATTTCTGATTAAAATCTCATACGATTGTTCTTTCTTCTGATATTCACTCTTTATCCGCTCATTTTCAGTTATGTCCTGTCCGGTGATGATAAATGACTGAGGTTCATCCTGAATGTATATCGCTGAAAAGGAGAATCTGTAGGTAAATTGCTCTCCGTTATATTCACACGATTCTTTGATGAAGCGGGTCTGACCATGGACAAGATGGCTTAAAATCGATTTAAAGTTGATAGCAGGAAAAATTTCTTCCAGATGGGTCAGGGTAATATGAGGAATATCATTCCGTGTGCATCCCAGAACTTCCAGAAAGGGATCATTTATCCACCGAATTGAATAATCCTGATTGATAACCAGAATGATATGGGCACACAGACTGCGGGAGATCAAAAGGACATTATCCGGTACAAAATACTTCTTTCTGACTCCATGCTGAATCATCCCCAGATTTCTGGACTGATGAAGGAGGGCCAGGTGATGAGCAACGGTTCTCCTGTCATGACCAGTCAACTGTGCGATTTGTGATATGGTAAAAGACCTCTTCTCCTTACTGAACAGGTCAAGGATATCTGATTCAACACGTGAGCCTGGCATGACTATGTACTGGGGGGTTTGTACATATGAAGAACGATCTTTTGATCCTCTTCTTAGAAATCCTTATATATAAAAATTAAATATTGATCATTTAATTATTTTATTAAATTATCTGAAGATGACTTCATCATCAATATTTAAACTGCTCCATCATCTCCTCAATGGTATGTACTGCATCCATAGCCTCACTTGTTGAGGTTCTGATGTGATTTATCGATTCATTCACCTGGCCGACCATGTTGGAGATCTGATCCACTGCAGCAGAGGACTCCTGGCTGGCAGCAGCAAGACCGACAGATTCCTTCGCGGTCTGTTGTATCATCTCGCTGAATTCATTGACGCTTGCGGTCACTTCTTCAACCGATGCCGCCTGTTCCTCACTTGCCGCAGCCACTTCACTCATGCTGTTGTTTATGACTGAAATGGATGAAACAATATTATTAAAGACTTCAAGAGTCTGCACCACTGCCTGGTTTCCTTGTTCAACCTCATGGATTGACTTTTGAACAGCATCTGCCATGGCAACTGATTTCTTCTGCAGACCGGCAATAATCCCTGCAATATTCTCCGCTGATTGCTGGGACTCATTTGCAAGTTCCTTTACTTCCGCTGCAACGACAGCAAATCCGAGTCCTGCCTCTCCAGCCCGGGCAGCCTCGATTGCTGCGTTTAATGCAAGGAGGTTCGTTTCTTCAGCAATGGAACTGATAATGTCTACGATACGTCCTATCTCCTGCATCTGAACACTGATGTCCTGGTTCATCTGATCAATAACCGACGAAGCCTGCATGATCCCCTGCATACCAGAATCTGCCTTACCGGCTGCAGCCTTTCCTTTTTCAGAGAGTTCTGCAGCAGTACTGGTCAGTTCGGATACGTGCTCCATCTTCGCAGCCACAGATGACACTGTTGTCGCAAGATCCTGCATTGCAACAAGAATCTGTTGTGTTGTAGTCCCGCTCTTATCAGCAAGATCATTGACTGCCGCAGCAATCTTGGCAACCTGTCCGGTGCCTTCTGAAACATCCTCAATGCTCTTATATGCCTCCTCGGTCTCTCCGGTTACTTCATCCACTCTGTTACTGACCTCTTTCATCTGACCGGTCAGGTGGGCCATCTGATTTATGACCGCAGAGAGTGCCTGTGACACATCAATACCAATAGTATTCAGGGCATTGCTGAAGGTGACAAATTCACCCTGTAACTCTAAATCCTTGCGCATGCGTGCCCTGAAATCACCGGATGCATACTTCTTGGAGAGGCTCATTGCTTCTTTGAGGGGAACTGCCATGGCATCGACGGTCTTGTTCACACCATTGATTATGACGGCATAATCTCCCTTGAATTTCCTCTCATCCCCCCTGACGTTCAGATCTCCGGATGAGGCAGCGGTGCTGATTGTGTGGATCTCGTTTCGAAACTCAAGAAAGGTAGTAATCAAATCAGAAAATGCCCGACTTAAGATCCCGATTTCATCTTTGGCATGGCTGGATCCATCATCCCCGGACAGGTCACCATCTCTGACCCGGTTTGCAAGGCTGACCAGCTTTTCCATCCGTGATGAGATAGAACGGCTGAACAGGTACGAGACGACATAGCCGCCCAAAATTCCAGCCAGCACAACCAGGATGATGGTGTTTCTGATCGCTTCTACCGGCCCTAAGAAGTCTTCAATTTCAGCACTCGCAACAATATACCAGTCAAAGGGTTCAAAGTATGAGAAGGAAGCCACTTTTTCT